>NZ_FNAQ01000002.1 GCF_900101955.1 Desulfuromonas thiophila
CGAGGATTTCCAGCGGTTCTGGGACTATCAACGCCCCGACTTCGCGGGAAAGTTTCTCGACAACTGGGTGACCCGGGCACTTCAAACCGACTTGGAGCCGATGAAGAAAGTAGCCCGGATGCTGCGCAGCCACAAGCCGCTGATCCTCAACTGGTTCAAGGCCAAAGGGCGGCTTTCCAGCGGGGCCGTGGAGGGTATGAACCTCAAGGCGAAACTCACCATGAGAAAAGCCTTCGGTTTTAAAACCCTGAAATGCCTGCAAATCGCCTTATATCATGAACTTGGCAAGTTGCCGGAACCTGATTATCTCCACAGATTCTGCTGACGAGCCCTAAAAAATAAGGGAAGGGAGAGCTGACTATGAAACGACTGATGCAACTGGGCTTGACCCTTTTCTTTATGCTGGTTTCCAGCAACCTCTTCGCCGCTGTTGAGGACCTGAACCCGGAAGGCAAGTTCAAGGTCATTCCGGCCCTGATGATGATCGCCCTGCTGGTGCTGTTCGTTCTGGTCGGGGTGTTCGCCAAGGCACAGAATACCGAGGACTACTGGGCCGCCGGCCGTGGTGTCGGCCAGCTCGGTGGTGGTATGGCTATCGCCTCCAACTGGATGTCGGCCGCTTCCTATCTGGGTATGGCCGGCCTGATCTACCTCAAGGGCTATTTTGCCCTGTCCTACGTGCTTGGCTGGACCGGTGGCTACGTGCTGCTGCTGGTGCTGATGGCCGGACAGGTGCGGCGCTATGGCAAGTACACCGCGCCGGACTTTATCGGTGACCGCTACTATTCGACCACCGCGCGTCTGCTGTCGTCGCTGATCGTTATCGTCATCTCCTTCGTTTATTCCGTCGGCCAGTACAAGGGCATCGGCATGATGTTCAACTGGATCTTCGGTATCAATTATCAGATGTCGGTGTTTGTCGGTACCGGCGTCGTGCTGGCCTACGTGCTGATCTCCGGTATGCTCGGCGCCACCAAGAACATGCAGGTACAGTATGTCGTTATCGTCATCACCTTCTTCCTGCCGCTGTTCTTCATCGCCCACAAGCTTGGCTACTTCTCGGCCGTGCCGCAGATCGGTTATGGCGCCGCCCTGTGGGATATCGGTCATGGTGGCAATGGCATCGCCGCGGCTTCGGCCGACCCGAGCTACTATCTGCCGTTCTCGAACTACACCGCTTACCACTGGTTCGCGCTGTGCATCACCCTGATGCTGGGTACTGCCGGCCTGCCCCACGTTATTGGCCGCTTCTATGTGGTGCCGCGCGTCAGTGACGCCCGCTGGCAGGTGGTATGGGGCCTGTTCTGCATCGCCCTGGTGTACTGGACCGCGCCTTGCTACGCTGCTTTCGCCAAGTTCTCCAACCTGCTGGGTACTGCCGGTGTCAATGTCTCGCCCGACGCCATCGTCGTCAACGCCGCCGAATTGGCGGGTCTGCCCGAGTGGTTTGCCGGCTTCCTCGCTGCCGGTGGTGTGTCGGCCGCGTTCTCGACGGTTGGTGGCTTGCTGATGGCGGGTGCCTCGGCCTTCGCCCATGACATCTACTTCCGCGTCATGAATCCGAACGCGACGGAAGAGAAGAAAATGCTCATCGCCCGCGTCGGTACCATTATCCTGGGTGTGTCCATCATCATCGCCGCACTGAATCCGCCGGCGCTGATCGCTCAGATCACGGCTGTCGCCTTCTCGCTGGGCGCCAACACCTTCTTCCCGCTGTTCCTGCTGGGTCTGTGGTGGAGCCGCACCACCAAGGAAGCCGCCATCGCCGGCATGGTCGTCGGTCTGGTGGTGACTTTTGGTTCGATGTTCCTGCCCAAGGCATCGGTGCTGGCCTACTACATTCCGTTTACCTCCAGCGCCATCCTCGGTGTCCCGGCGGTTCTGATCACGATGATCGTGGTTTCGCTGATGACCCCCGAGCCGTCGCAGGAAATCAAGGAACTGCTCTACAAGGTACATAACGACGAATAAACGCCCAGCGTTGACCTCGTCATCTTGCCCTCCGGTGCTCCCTCGCGCCGGGGGGCTTTTTTTGTGGCGCAGGACAGCCGGATTTTGCCAGGCTCAGGCGGCCTGGTGTGACAGCCGGGCTTGTTGGGGGGGGCGGATTGGCAGTGGGCAGCGCTGGCCTGGCCGACGCAGAAGGGATGTCTTCGCAGCAACCCAGCAGCAAGTCAGCGTCGTATCCATGGATGGAGCGCTAAGCCAGCGCCTGACTTGCCGCGATGGATTTGCCGGGCAAGCTGGACCGCGTTCTCTTTGGCCGGTGGCAAAAAATGCCGTGGATGATGCTGTTGCAATTTGAGCAGGATTGCTTCCTACATGCTGCAGACGTGGTGTGGGGCGGTGGTGCCTCGTGGCGGAGATGAACGGGGCGGGTTGAGGCCAGGGCTGGGATATGGTGGTGTTGAGGAACAGGTAAGCAAATGCTGGTAATACGGGGCCGGGGGCCGCCGCTGTGGCCCACCGACACGAAGGGCCGGGATCAAAAACCAGACCGGGGCCAAGGCAGGAGCTGGGCAAGCTTCGGGTGGGGCGCAACGGGCAGGTCAGGACGGTCGGGCTGGGCGATTTTCAGGCTGAACCAAGGCGGGAAGCGGCGCCGCTCTTTTTCGATACGGGCGAACGGGTACAAAAAAACGGCAGGCGGAACAATCCGCCTGCCGCAGGTTTTAACCGGAGGGAGAGGAGAGCGCTGCTACAGCGGCAGTTTCTTGTAGCGCTCGCGTTCGGCCTTGCCGGCTTCGATATGGGGTTCCGATGGCAGCTGCAGCAGTTCGAAGCCGCGCAGGGCGGTGCCGTTTTCCGGGTTGCGCAGCAGGGCCAGGCGGTAGGCCTCAATGGCTTCGTCCTGTCGGTCGGCGTATTTCAGGGCGGTGCCATAGTTGGCGTAGGATTCGGCAATGGCATTGCTGTAGCGTTCGTAATCCTTGGGATTGTGGCCGAACCAGCGCTGATAAAAGTCGATGGCGGTTTCAAAAGACTGCAGGGCGGTCTGCAATTCGGCGGAGTCAATGCTGGCCGGGTCGATGTGGCTGCGCTCGGTGTCGAGCTTCTTGCCGTAGAGGGCCCAGCCGAGGTGGATGACGCCGATGTCGTTCATGACGAAACCGTAGTTGATGTAGACATCGGTCCCCTGGTTGGCCTGGATGTTGGGGTGCTCCATTTCCTGGCGCGCCAGTTCATAGTAGCGCAGGGCTTCCTCGAACTGCTTCTCCTTCATCAGCTTCTGGGCGCTGACGGCGGTGATGTGGGCGTTTTTGTATTTGGGATCGACATCCTGGTGTTCGGCACCGTATTCACATTGCGACAGCCACATGATCAGTGACAGAATGATGATCAATACAAAAATAGGTTTTAGATTCATCCGCTTTGCTCCTGTTGAAAAATAAAAGAAAAAGTATAGACTGGACACCAATGAACTGCCAGCCCTATTTTGCGGGCGAATTTGCGGCCGGCCAACCCTGACGGAACCAGAACAGGGTTTTGTCTCAATCGTGGCCAAGGGAGCCTGAGCCATGTGGAAGTCTCTGTTCAAATCGGCCCAGCGCCGGGTCAAGGGCGAGCGGGGCGATCCGGTGGCGGAGTTTGTTTGCCGCAAGGCCGAGCAGATCCGTTCTTCGGCGGTGCTGAAGCTGTCGCTGAGCGAGGCAACCTTCTGTGTTGTCGACCTGGAGACCACCGGGCTGGATCTGGACAGCGATGTCATTATCAATGCGGCGGCGGTCAAGGTGAAAAGCCGGCAGATCACCAAGATCTTCGATACCTTCGTCAAGCCGCCGTTTCCGGTGCCGCCCGATTCGATTCAGTGGCATGGCATCACCGACACCATGCTGGAGAACAAGCCGACCATTGCCGAGGTGTTGCCGGAGCTGCTGCGCTTTATTGGACCGAGCATCCTGGTTGGTCATCATATCAATTTTGATCTGCGCATGCTGGACCGGCAGCTGCGGCGTTATTACGACTGCCCGCTGGAAGGGGCGCCCTGGCTGGATACCATGCTGCTGCACAAACTGGTGATGGAAAACAACACCAGTACCCGGCTGGACGATCTGTTGATGACCTACTGCATCGACTGCGAACAGCGCCACCGGGCGCTGGGCGATGCCATTGCCACCACCCGGGTGTTCCTGCGCATCATCCAGGAACTGTCGACGTCCTATCAGTCTCTCAACGATCTCTACAGCGCCCAGCTCGATCTTTCACGCAAGGAAAACCTGTGATGGTGCATCCCCGGCTCGAATACCGCCGCCATAAGATCTCGGTTCACCAGTACGAGGCTTACAAGGCCATGCCACGGCTGGAGTTGTTCGATACCCTGGCCCGCAGATATCTGGAGTTTGCCGAGCCGTACCGGACCGTGGTCGATGAGATGGCGCCGCCTTATTACCGCTGGTATCCCGGCGGCCGTCTCGATGTGTTTCACAATCTGATTGGCCGCCACATGGACAGCCTGCGCCGCAACAAGGCGGCGCTGATCTGGCGTGGCATGAACTTCGAGGAGCGCACCTATACCTATCAGGCCCTGGGCCACGAGGTTCTGTGCCTGATCAACGCCCTGCTGCGCCTGGGGGTGAAAAAGGGCGATTTCGTACTGCTCTATCTGCCCGATCTGCCGCAGACGGTGGTGGCCATGCTGGCCTGTGCCAGTCTGGGCGCCATTCATGTCAATTTCCACATGGCCTATTCGGCCGAGGCTCTGGCGGAACGGCTGCAGCACTGCCGGGCCAGGTATATCATTACCTGTGATGGCGTCAGTTTCCGCAGTCGGGGGCTCAAAGAGGTGGTTAACGAGGCCCTTGAACGGATCGATTACAGTATCAGCCATTGTGTGGTGGTACGTCATACCGGTCAACATTGCCAGATGAAGCCCAAGCGTGATCTGTGGTACGAGGATCTGATCACTGACCCGGATTATGCCACCGGCGCGGTGTTCGATCCGCTCTGTTCGGCGGACGAGCCGCTGTTCATGCTGTATACCTCGACCAAATCGAAGCGACCCCGTGCGGTGCTGCACGGCCTGGCCGGCTATCTGGTGTGGGCCCAGTTCACCACCGAGCTGCTGTTTGATCTGGTCGATACCGATATCTACTGGAACACCTCGGATCTGGCCTGGATCAATGGCCACAGCTACACCGTCTATGGCCCCTTGGCCCTGGGCGCGACAGTGTTTCTCTACGAAGGAGCTATTTCCTACGAGAATACCCGCTGTTTTTTCGATTATCTCGACCGCTATCATATCACGGTGCTTTACACCAACCCGTCACTGCTGCGCAGTGTCATGCGGGCCAAAAGCACCAAGCGCTACCTCAACCGGTCGAGCAATTCCCTGCGCCTGATTGGTTGCGGCGGCGAGAAGATCAGTGAGGAACTCTACAACTGGGTACAGTTCGAGCTGACCAACAAGCGCAACCTGCCGATTACCCAGATCTGGGGTCAGACCGAAACCGGCGGTTGTCTGATCGCCGGCGTGCCGGGGGTGCTGGGCTTCGAGGACGACACCATGATGCAGCCGCTGCCGGGGGTGGATGCGCGCATTGTCGATCATCAGGGCCGGGTGATTAGCGCTGCCGGTGAGCCGGGGCGGCTGGTGCTGGCTTCGCCCTTGCCGTCGATGCTGCAGGACCTCTACAAGGATCCGGTGGGCTATCCGCAGACCTTCTGGAAGAAGTATCCCCAGCGCAGCTACTACGCCACGGGTGATGGGGCCAGTTACGACGCCAAGCACAATCTGGAGCTCACCGGCCGGCTTGATGACGTGGTCAGCACCGGCGGCGGGCGGCGCAGTGTCGCGGAAATCGAACAGGCGGTGCTGGGCATGGAACGGGTGCGTGAATGTGCCGCCACGGTAATCGATCACCCGCTGCAGGGCTACATGCTGGTGGCTTTCTGTGTCCTGACGGATTCACGCGATGAGAGTTATCGCGAGAAGACCCTGCGCGAGATTCGTGAGCACATCATCGAGGAGATCGGCGAGCTCAATCTGCCGGACAAGATCCGTTTTACCAAATACCTGCCGAAGACACCGGACAATCAGATCAACCGTGAGCTGCTGAAAGAAATCGCTTTGCAGATGGAAGGCATTTGATGGCTGGAGGGGGCTGAAGCGCCTGGCGCCGCAGCCCGGCCGGCGGGGAGGCGCGATGGCCTGCTATTTCCCGGACCATGCTCGTGGCAGTCGTTACGAGCAGCTTTACGCCGAACTCAGCGCGGTCGAGCGGGTGATGCTGCTGCGCGAGTTCATCGGTGTAACCTACCGTCGCCGGTTCTGGTTCTTCCGCCAGTATGACTACCGCGCCTTCTACCGCGCGCCCTTGCGGTATAACCTGCAGGTCGCCGCCGCCCGGCAGGATCAGCGCCTGCAGGTCCCCTGGCGCATCTGGCGTAAAAGCGACCTGCGGCCGCACTATCTGCGGTTGGTGCTGCGCCATTACCAGCTGGGCGCGCTGCTGCAGCGCCTGCGACGGCGCCATCGTGACCGGCTGCCGCCAGCGGAGCCGGGCTGTCATCCCGATGGGCCGATGCTGCTGACGGCCCTGGGCTGGTATCTGAACCATGCGGCGCTGCTGACCTGCCAGACCGACCAGCTGGTTGCCCGGCTGGAGGCGGAAAACTGCCGCAGTCTGTACCTCTACTGTCTGGCCTGCCAGCACCAGATCAGTCAGCTGCTGGCGCAGGATGACAGCCCGCTGGAGGACTGCTTGCCCCTGGCGCAGCGCGTCGGCGGCCGCTGGCCTCTTGGTGCTGAACTTGAATTCAGCAACCTGGGGTATCGGGCCAGTTTCGAGCACAGCTTCGGCCGGCACCGGCGTGACTCCCGCTTTCACAATTTCATCTACTTTCATCATTATTTTCTTGAGGATGTCAGCTGGCGCCTGGGCGGCTATCTTGATCACCATGTGCGGCTGCGGCGCTATCTGCCGGTGCCCTGGATTGGCGGCTTCTTCGAGTACTCCCTGGTGCGGATGGATTATCTGCGGCGCTACAGCCTGCCGCTGACCTGTGATCCGATGCTGCTGGCGCACTACATTGCGCGGGTGGTCCGTTTCAGCCCCGATATCGCGCCGCACAGCCTGCATCTGAATTGCGAGCAGATTGCCTGTGGCGAGCGTTTGCCGCCTCGGCTGGGCGATCTGCTGTGTCTGCTGCTGCTGGGCGGCGACCTGCAACGCGACGACAGTACGGGTGACTGGGTGGAACAGCGGCTGTCGCGCCACGAGCTGATCAAGCTGGTCCGCCGGCGCCAGCACCTGTCCCTGTGGGATGGCCGGCCCCATGCGGTGGTGGAATACGCCTTCTGCCGCTTGCGAGCCCACTGGCAGGAGGAGGACTGGTTTTTGCTGTTGCTGGCCGTCAAGGGCTTCAATGCCAGCGCGGATTTTGGCCACGGCGAGCAGGTGCCTATTGAGTTGCTGGCGCAGTGGGCCCGGCGGGCGCGGCCGCTGGCAGCGCACCAGATCGAGGGGTTTGTCACGCGGGTGGCGGAAGGGTTACTGCGCGAACAGGTGTACAGTGCTGCCCAGGTCAGCCGCTGGCGTGCGGCTCTGGAACAACGTCTGTGGCGGGAAAACCGGCGTTTGGCTGGGGAATGAGCTGGCGGGCCTGCTGGCACAGCCGGTGGCTGTCGCACAGCTGGCGGCAGGCCTGCTGTACCTGTGGCTGCTGGTAGAACAGTTCGTCGACCAGAATCTGCTGCTGGCTGTCGCACAGCCGCAGGCTGTGGCAGCCGGTGCGCACCGGCAGCTGTGGCGTGTCGCGAAAGGAACGCCATTGGCCGCAGGGCAAAGACAAGGCGCCGCGATCCTGGCGCAGCAGGCGGCGCGGGTAGATATAGACCCAGGCGTCGTGACGCTGCAGAACCGGCTGGCCATCGCCGTCGCTGGCGATTCGTTCCACCAGTACCGGCAGCCGGCGACGCAGATAGATGCTGCGACGTGGTTGCAGCGGATAGAATTCCTCCAGTTTGTCGAGCAGTCGCATGACCCGCAGCGGCTGGTCGAACTGCATCAGTTCGCCGGCCACCAGCTGATGGTCATGCTGGTCGCCGATGATCAATCCGGGGAAACCGGCGGGCAGAAAATAGAGACTGCCACGGCAGAAGGCCGGCTCGATCTGGCGGACATGCTTTTTGATGAAGCGGTTGAAGTTGCCGTAGCGCTCCATCAGGCTGCCATAGAAGAAAAACAGCGCGCTTCGCTCCAGGTCGGCCTGGCGCAGGCGGTTGGCGCGCTGCCAGTGGTGGCGCACAAGCTGCAGCATGGGGTCAGCTCAGTCCCTTGCCGAAGTGGCTGCGGGTGGCGTTCTGCAGTTTGCTGACAGCCTGGAAGGCGCTGCGCAGCAGATCCTGCTCGGTGCGCGACAGGCTGGTGGGATCAATGGTGCTGCTGGGCTTCTCGCCTTCGCGCAGCAGGCTGATCTCGTTGCGCAGCCGCAGAAACGACAGGGCCTCGAACGCCACCCGGATATGCTCGGCGGTGTCGGCACTGAACACCTGGTCGCGGGTCAGGGCCTTGAGCCGCTCCAGGGTGGTCAGGGCGCGGACCTCGTGTTCGAGGGCGAACATGCGCACGCAATCGACAATGTAGATCAGACCGCCTTTTTTCAGCGACAGACTGCCGGCGTTGGGCCCGCTCTTTTCGGTGATGAAACGGCCCCACAGCCCCAGCGGTACCCGGTGGGTCAGGTTGAGTTGCATCACATGGTAGAGAAAGCCTGGATGTTCGCGCACGGCCTGAAACACGATGCTTTGCAGGCTGTGAGCCAGGCTGGCGTCGCCGGCCAGGGGCGTGAAGTCAAAAAAGATCGATGAATAACGCACCTTGTGGGGTTCGGGATTGGCAGCCCAGTCGGCGATGCGCTGGCGCCAGTCGTGCAATCGGCCGCGCCAGGCGGCGTTGCTGACCATGACATCGCCCTCGCACAGCGGGTAGCCGATAAAGTCGAGGGCCTGGGTGATGCGCTGGGCCAAGGGAATGAAGTAGGCATCAACCTCGGCCTGGCGCTCATCGGGAAAGTCTTCGTAGATGAAGCCGTTGTCCTGATCCGGCCCCAGCAGCATTTCGCGCCGGCCGCCGCTGCCCATGATCAGAAAGCAGTAGCGGATGTCCGGTTCCTGCTGGCCTTCGGCCGCCAGTTGCTGGCGACAGAGGTCGAAACAGCGACGGATGAGGCCATGGTGAATGTACGACAGGGTTTCCATGACCTCCGGTGCGCTGCGCGTTTCCGACAGCAGGCTGTCGGCTACCTGCACCAGGGTATCGTGCAGCTCGCGCAGGCTGGCCAGGTCCTGCGCTTCCTCGATACGGCCGAGCATCAGCAGGGCTTTCTGACTGCGGTGTCGCACCAGATCGGTCATGGTGACCATGCCGAGCAGGTGACCCGCTTCGACCACCGGCAGATGCTTGATGCGGTGGCCGATCATGAAGGCCATGGCCTCGTACATGTAGGTTGACGGTGGCAGAGCCAGCGGTTTGTGGCTCATCAGGGTGCGGGCACTGATCTGCTCGGCGTCGACACTCTGGGACAGTACCCGGCTGATCAGGTCACGGCAGGTCACCAGCCCGACCATGGCGCCGTCAGCGTCGGTGATGACCAGCGAACGGATGTGGTGGTCGTGCATCTGCCGCGCCACGTCGCGGGCGCTGGCGTTTTCGTTGCAGGTGATCACCGGTGCCGTCATGATTTCTGACAGCCGTTTCTGGAACGGGTAGGCCTCCAGCCGCCCGAGGGCTTTCTGGCTGTGGCTGGCGACGATATCGGCGTAGAGGTGGCGCACGCGGGCGACGATGGCGTTGTTGAAATACTGGCGCAGCTGCGGTTCGGCATCGCAGACGGCGATGATGACCTGCTGCGGCAGCAGAAAACATTCGGTTTCCCGGGCGGTGCGGGCGCCGCCGGTATAGGCCTCGCCGCTGAAGATCGGCGTGCAACCGAAATGCTGGCCTTCTCGGCGGTAGTCCACCACCAGTTCCTCGCCGCCGGTGGTCAGCAGGGTGATTTCGACCGTGCCTTCGCGGATCAGATAGAGATAGCCGGTAAAGGGATCGTTCTGGTTGAAGACATGGAAGTGGGCGGGGAATTTGCGTATGATGGCCGCTTCTTCCAGGCGGGTGAGATGTTCCGGCTGAAGATGACAGAAGGGCTCAAAGTCGCGCAGGGCGCGTGACGCCGCCATGGGAACCTCCGGCACAGGTGGTAGATGAACCTGGGGCTGCTCGATTGAAACGCTGTTTTGCAGTCTAGCATTGCGGGGCGCCAAAAAGAACCGTTTTTTACCGGCGACTGGCAGGCGCCGTTGGCGCAGGGACAGGAAAGGAAGACAAATGCGGATCAAACAGATTTTGGCTCGGCGGCAAGACTGCGCCGACCTGCAGGTGCGCGGCTGGGTGCGGACCGTGCGACGTGGCAAGGAGGTGCTGTTTGTCGAGGTCAATGACGGTTCCTGTCTGGCGGGCTTGCAACTGGTGCTGCCGGCGGCCCAGCTGGACGCCGGAGTGGCGGCGGGCTTGACCACCGGCGCCTGTGTCTGGGCCCAGGGCGCGCTCTGTCCGTCACCGGCGGCGGGGCAGCACTGGGAACTGCAGGTGCAGCAGTTGCGGCTGATCGGGGCCAGTGACAGTTCCTACCCCTTGCAGAAAAAGCGCCACAGCTTCGAATACCTGCGCAGCATTGCTCATTTGCGGCCGCGTACCAACAGCTTTGGCGCCCTCTTTCGCCTGCGCAGCCGGCTCTCGTTTGCCGTCCACCAGTTCTTTCAGGAGCGGGGCTTCCTCTATGTTCATACGCCGATTATTACCGCCAATGACTGCGAAGGGGCCGGCGAGCTGTTTCGTGTCACCACCCTGGATGCGGGCCAGCCACCGCGCACGGCAGCGGGGCAGGTCGATTTCAGCCAGGATTTTTTCGCCACCCGTACCGGCCTGACCGTCAGCGGCCAGCTGCAGGGCGAGCTGTTTGCCTGTGCCTTTGGTGATATCTATACCTTTGGTCCGACCTTCCGGGCGGAAAATTCCCATACCAGCCGCCATGCCGCCGAGTTCTGGATGATTGAGCCGGAGATGGCCTTTGCCGATCTGGCGCAGGATTGCCAGCTGGCGGAGGATTTTTTACGTTATCTGGTGCGGCATGCCCTGGAGCACTGTGGCGAGGAACTGGCCTTTTTCAACGAGCGGGTCGAGCCCGGGCTGTTGCCACGGCTGGAGGCGCTGGCCGAGGCCCGTTTTGAAAACCTCAGCTACACCGAGGCCATTGCCCACCTGCAGGCCAGCGGTCGTGATTTCAGTTATCCGGTATCCTGGGGGGCCGATCTGCAGACCGAACACGAACGCTATCTGTGTGAGGAGGTCATCGGCGGGCCGCTGTTTGTGACCGATTACCCCAAGCAGATCAAGGCGTTTTACATGCGGCAGAATGACGATGGCCGAACCGTGGCGGCCATGGATCTGCTGGTGCCACGGGTGGGTGAAATCATTGGTGGCAGCCAGCGCGAGGAGCGTCTTGACCTGTTGCAGGCCCGCCTGGCCGAACTGGGTATGGAGGCCGCCGCTCTCGATTGGTATCTCGACAGCCGGCGCTGGGGCAGTTGTCCCCATGCCGGCTTTGGTCTGGGGTTTGAGCGGCTGCTGATGTATTTCAGCGGCATGGAAAATATCCGCGATGTCATCCCCTTTCCACGGACGCCCGGCCATGCCGAGTTCTGAGCCGGTGGCCGCCGGGGTTGCTCAGAGCGCTATGCGGCGCTTCTGGCAGTAGCCGCGCAGCAGATTCAGGGCCTGGTTGACCCGCTGCAGCTTGTTGTTGCGGGCCTTGAGAGCCAACACGTCGTCGAGCGGAATCTGTTCCTGCCGCAGGTCGCGCTGTACCAGGTTCAGCTGGCTGGCCAGGGTTTTCAGATCCACCGCCGTGTAGGGCCGCAGCAGCGGCGGCGACAGGCTGAAGTAGCCGTCGGCGATATCCTGCGCCAGCTTTTTGGGGTTGCCGCTGATGGCCATGCGATCCTCCGTATCAGGGAATAAAGGGATGCCCGATGGTTGAGTACAAGGTGATCGAAACCAGTATTGTAACGGACGAAACCCTGGAGCGCATTCTCAATGAGGGCACGCGCCAGGGTTGGTTGTTCGAACGTATCCAGTTTGCCATGTATGAGGGCAGCAAGCGGCCCGGCATGGCCTTTGTGCTGTTCACCCGCGAGCTGCCGCTGGCGGCGCAGGACTCCATGGCGCCCTGAGCCGCCAGCGGCGATCAGCGGCGGGAGGTGTCGTTCGGCTAGTAAGCCAAGCCGGCTTTTTTACGGACCTTGCGCATGACCCTGACCGCCTCGCGGCGCGCCTTGTCGGCGCCCTGTTGCAGGGTCTGCCGCAGTTGGTCGCTGTCCTGCAACAGGGCATTGCGTCGTTCGGTAAAGGGGGCGAAGTAGTCGCGAATCGTGACGAACAGCTCTTCCTTGATCTCGCCATAACCGGTGCCCCCGGCCAGATAACGCTGACGCAGGGCCTCTTGGCCGGCTTTGTCAAGGAACAGGCGGTAGATCTGAAACAGGTTGCAGCTGTCGGGATTCTTGGGCGCTTCCACCGGCGTGGAGTCGGTGACAATGCGCATGACCTGCTTGCGCAGCGCCTTTTCCTCCTGAAACAGGTCGATGGTGTTGCCGTAGCTTTTGCTCATCTTCTGGCCATCCAGGCCGGGCACGGTGGCCACCTCATCGTCGATGTCCGGCTCGGGCAGGGTGAAGATCTCGCCATAGACGTTGTTGACCTTGATGGCGATATCACGTGTCACCTCGACATGCTGCTTCTGGTCTTTGCCGACGGGTACCCGGTCGCTGTTGAACAGCAGGATGTCGGCACTCATCAGCACCGGATAGGCGAACAGACCGTGGTTGGCGGCAATACCCTTGGCGACCTTGTCCTTGTAGCTGTGGCAGCGTTCCAGCAGCCCCATGGGGGTGAAATTGGACAGAAACCAAGCCAGTTCCTGCACTTCGGGCACGTCGGATTGCACCCAGAAGGTGCTGCGCTGTGGATCCATGCCGAGGGCGAGGAAGTTGGCAGCCGCTTCCAGGGTGCCGCGGGCCAGGGCCTTGCCGTCGGACAGGCTGGTCATGGCATGATAGTTGGCGATGAAGCAGAACAGCTCGCCCTGCTGCTGGTAGTCGATCATCTTCTTCATCATGCCGAAATAGTTGCCCAGATGCAGGGAACCCGAGGGCTGGATGCCGGAAAGTATGCGCATGGTGGTGATCCTTCTGGTGGCTTTTGGTTGATAAGCTGGAAGCTGGCCGGCGGGGCCGCAGGAAAAACAAAAAAGCCGCGATCGGGCGATCGCGGCAGGCATTTGGTTTCAGGCCCGGCCGAACGAGGTGGCGGGCGGTTGATGGTCGGCAGCGCGCGGTCGCGGTTACGGCAGCGGGCAGCGGCGCCATCGTCTGGTCGGGGTCGGTTGCGGATTCATGGCGGGCAGACTAGCAGCTTCGCCGCTGCCGGTCAACGGCGGATTCCGCGTTCCGCGCCGGGTTTTCTGCCTGTGCCGGAAGGTCAGCAAGTGGTTTGTGGTGTCCCGGCTAGAGCAGGCGGCTGCGGAAGATAAAGAAGACCGCACCGAGCAGGCACAGGCCAGCCCACAGGTAATCGAGACTGAGTTTTTCTTTAAGATAGAGCAGCGAGAAGGGCACGAAGACCAGCAGGGTGATCACCTCCTGCAGAATCTTCAGCTGGCCGACGGGTAGGACGCTGTGACCGATGCGGTTGGCCGGCACCTGCAGCAGGTATTCGAACAGGGCGATACCCCAGCTGACCAGGGCTGCAATGATCCAGGGCTTGTGCGCCAGATTGCGCAGGTGGCCATACCAGGCAAAGGTCATGAACACATTGCTCAGGCTCAACAGCACAATGGTAATGACAATTCGGTTCATGATGGAGTAGCCGCCGCTGCCGCAGGAGTGGGAAAGCTGCCGGAAAAACCGCTTTCTTATGCGCCGGCCCGACCAAAAGATCAAGCCGGCTTTTGTCCGCTGAAACAAAAAGCCGGCTTGACTTTCTAGGGTCAAATTGCTAGGTTGCGCGTTCCGCTCCGCCTGCGGGGCGAATGTCACGGGAAAGCGAGGTGAAGGATACGTGGAAATTCAGGTTCTCGACAACAATGTCGAAAAGGCCATTCGCGTGCTCAAGCGTAAGCTGCAGCAGGAAGGGCTTTTCCGTGAGATGAAACAGCGCAAGTTCTATGAAAAACCCAGCGTCAAGCGCAAGCGCAAGGAGAAGGAAGCCCAGCGCCGTCTGCGCAAGAAGATGCGTCTGATGACCAACGACTGACGCCGGTTGATTGTTTTTTCCGGTAAAGCACAAAAAAAAGGGAAGGCCCGCGGGCCTTCCCTTTTTTTGTGTGTTGTACGGTGCGCCACTCAGGGCAACTGGGGAATCTTCAGCCCGACCAGATCCTCCAGCAGGCCGATCACCTGGCAGCTGTAGCCGAATTCGTTGTCATACCAGACATAGAGCACGCAGCGGTTGTCGTCAACGATGGTGGCCAGCGAATCGACCACGCCGGCATAGCGTGAACCGACGAAGTCAGACGACACCACCTCGGGCGAATTGGTGAAGTCAATCTGGTTCTGTAACGGCGAATCCAGGGAAATGTCACGCAGGTAGCTGTTCAGCTCCTGCACACTGGTGCTTTTATCCAGGGTCAGATTGAGAATGGCCATGGACACGTTGGGCGTCGGCACGCGGATGGCGTTGCCGGTTAGCTTGCCGGCCAGTTCCGGCAGCGCCTTGGCCACGGCCTTGGCCGCGCCGGTTTCAGTCAGCACCATGTTGAGTGGCGCGCTGCGACCGCGGCGCGGTTTTTTGTGGTAGTTGTCGATCAGATTCTGGTCGTTGGTGTAGGAATGGCAGGTTTCCACATGGCCGTAGCGGATGCCGAAACGGTCATTGACCGCCTTGAGCACCGGCACGATGGCATTGGTGGTGCAGCTGGCGGCGGAATAGAGGTGTTCGTCGGGCCGGATCAGCGCGTTGTTGACACCGTGAACGATGTTGGGGATGTCGCCCTTGCCCGGTGCGGTCAGGATCACCTTGGCGATGCCCCTGGCCTGCAGATGGCGGCCCAGTCCCTCGCGGTCGCGCCATTTGCCGGTATTGTCGATCAGAATGGCGTTGTCGATGCCGTAGGCGGTGTAGTCGACGGTTTCCGGCGCGTCGGCGTAGATGATCTTGATCAGGTTGCCATTGGCGACAATGGCGTTTTCCTCCTCGTCAATCTTGATGACGCCCTGGAACCGGCCGTGGATCGAGTCGCGCCGCAGCAGGCTGGCCCGTTTGATCAGGTCGTCGTCACTGCCCTTGCGCACCACGGCGGCGCGCAGCCGCAGCTTGTCGCCTCCGCCGGTCTGCTCAATAAGCAGGCGGGCCAGCAGCCGGCCGATGCGGCCAAAACCATACAGCACCACGTCGCGCGGTTCGGCCAGCACCGGTGTGCTGCCGGTATTGAGACCAGCCAGCTCGCGGCCGATAAAGGTCTCGACGGATTCACCGGCGGCCTGGGCCTGATAGCGCACGGTCAGCTTGCCCAGATCGATCTTGCAAGGCGCCAGGTCGAGTTTGCTGATGGCCTGCAGCAGCGGATAGCTGTCGCGCACGGAAATCTCGTTTTCCAGAATCTGGCGGGCGAACCGGTGAGCGCGCAGAATCCCGATGGGGTTGCGGTTGATCAGCGAACGGCCATAGATACTGAGGATGATGCCCCGGTTACGGTAGAGGCTGCCGATGATCGGCACCATGTTCTCGGCCAGTTCCGAACGCTGTGCCCAGTCGGTGAAATAAAGCTGCGCCTTGTCTTCCATGCGATGTCGTCCTTTATGCGCGAAGGGTTGGGGAAAAGGGCTGGGTGCCGTCAAATGGCAGACAATGGGCGGCATTCTAGGGGAAGCGGATTTTTTTCTCAAGGCGAAAGGACCGCCGGCGGGCGGGCTTGCCTTGGTGCCACAGTCATGTAAGATAGGGGCTGCCCCGGCTGGCGGGGCGATGTGACAGCACAGCCCGTGATTCGGAGGATGCCCCCTATGACGCAGCGCGTACAGTATTCAGAACTGGGACTGGTCAACTCGCGTGCCCTGTTTGCCCGCGCAATGGCCGATGGTTATGCTATTCCGGCCTATAATTTCAACAATATGGAACAGCTGCAGGCCATTGTGGTGGCTTGCGTGGAAAGTCGCTCACCGGTCATACTGCAGGTGAGCAAGGGCGCGCGGCAGTACGCCAATGAAACCCTGCTGCGCTACATGGCCATGGGCGCCGTGGCCATGGCGCGCGATCTGGGTGTCGACCTACCCATCTGTCTGCATCTGGATCACGGCGATTCCTTCGAGCTGTGCCAGTCCTGCATCGACGCCGGTTTTTCCTCGGTGATGATCGATGGCTCGCATCTGACCTACGAGGACAATGTCGCCCTGACCCGCCGGGTCGTCGACTATGCCCGCCGTTTTGACGTGACGGTGGAGGGCGAACTGGGCGTGCTGGCCGGCATTGAGGATGAGGTCAGCGCCGAGCACTCGACCTACACCCGGCCGGAAGAGGTGGAGGATTTTGTCAGCCGTACCGGTGTTGACTCCCTGGCCATTTCCATCGGCACCAGTCATGGCGCCTACAAATTCAAGCTCAAGGAGGGCGAGGAGGTGCCGCCGCTGCGCTTCGATATCCTTGATGAGGTCGCGCGCCGCCTGCCCGGTTTTCCCATCGTGCTGCATGGGGCCTCCAGTGTGGTGCCGGAATATGTCGCTCTGATCAATGCCCACGGTGGCCGGCTCGACGGCGCCGTCGGTGTGCCGGAGGAGCAGCTGCGGCGCGCGGCGGCCAGCGCCGTCTGCAAGATCAATATCGATTCCGATGGTCGTCTGGCCATGACGGCCAAGGTGCGCGAGTACCTGGCCCAGCATCCGGAGGAATTCGATCCGCGCAAGTATCTCGGCGCGGCCCGCAGCGAACTGGTCCGGCTGATCCGTCACAAGAATGAAGCCGTGCTCGGCAGCGCCGGCCGGGTCTGAGGCCCCTGCTTTGTTTCTCTTTTTCCAGCGACAGGAGAATCTCTCATGATCAGTGAAACCATGGCAGCAGCTCTCAACGAGCAGATGAATTACGAGTTCTATTCCGCCAACATCTATCTGGCCATGAGTGCCTATTGCAGTGCCAAGGGCCTCGACGGCTTTGCCAGCTGGCACTATAACCAGTATCTGGAAGAGCAGCTGCACGCGATGAAGTTCTACCATTACCTGCTGGACCAGAACCAGCCGGTGGAACTGGATGCCATGCCCAAGCCGAAGAAGGATTACGGGTCACCCTTAAGCGTGTTCGAGCAGGCCCTGGCGCACGAGCGTTCGGTGACAGCGCGCATCTACAAGCTGGTTGATCGTGCCCTGGAGGAACGTGACCATGGTACCAACTCCTTTCTGCAGTGGTTTGTCAACGAGCAGGTCGAGGAGGAGTCCACCATCAATGGCATTCTTGACAAGCTGCGGCTGGTGGAAAGTTCCGGCAATGGTATCTTTATGGTCAACAACGAACTGGGCCAGCGTCCGGCCCCGCAACCGCTGGCCTGATCCCCGCGGGATTTCCGGCCGGCCCTGAGCCAAAGGAGAGCGTGATGGAAAAGTACGTCTGTGGTCCCTGTGGTTATGTCTATGATCCCGCCGAGGGCGATCCGGACAACGGTATCGCCGCCGGCACGGCCTTTGCCGATCTGCCCGAAGACTGGTGCTGCCCGCTGTGCGGTGCGCCCAAGAGCGAATTCGATCCGGCCTGAAGCGCCCCCTTGTCGTCAGATAAAAAAGCCCCGTGTGGCCTGGTTGGCCGCGCGGGGCTTTGCTGTTGCGGTGCTGTCAGGCCGATGGCCGGCGGAGACGGGCGACTAGAAGATGTTCTTGGAATAGAAGATCTCGGTCATCTCGTGGCGCAGCAGTTCCTTGACCCGTTCCTTTTCGCTGTCGGAAAAATCCTGCATCGCCGTGCCGAACAGGTAGTTTTCCAGTTCCACATCCTTCAGCAGCATCTTGGTGTGGAACAGGTTTTCCTGGTGAATGTTGATATCGACACAGTGGTACAGATCCAGCGTCTTACGCTTGATGAACTGCTGGATCGAGTGGATGCGGTGGTCGATATAATGCTTTTTGCCCTTGGTGTCGCGGGTGAAGCCGCGAACCTTGTAGTCCATCAGCACGATATCCGATTCGAACGATTCGATCAGATGGTTGAGGGCCTTGAGCGGGCTGATCTTGCCGCAGGTCGACACGTCGACATCAACCCGGAAGGTGGAAATGCCCAGCTTCGAATCCGTTTCCGGATAGGTGTGGATGCACAGGTGGCTCTTGTCCAGATGTGCCAGTACCTGGTCGGGCTTGGGATCGACCGGTTCCTCGGCGATCAGGATCGTGACACTGGCGCCCATCGGGTCATAGTCCTGACTGGAAATGCTCAGGATGTTGGCGCCGATGATGTCGGCAACCTCCTGCAGGATGGTAACCAGCCGCTCGGCGTTGTATTCCTCGTCGATATACTCAAGGTATTCCTTGCGGTTGGCCGGCGCTTTGGCGTAACAGACATCGTAGATGTTGAACGACAGCGTCTTGGTGAGATTGTTGAATCCGCGCAGCTTGATTTTGTTGCGTGGCCGCTTGACCCGGGTGAGCTTTTTTGCACACATGGCCCGCCTCCTTTTTGTCAGAAAACAAAAGGCTGGAAAACGAAAAAACGCGCCAATAGAAGCACAAAGCCGTTGACAGAACAAGGAAATAAACGGCGGACGGCAGGAAAAAATCAGCCGGAAAATCCGGGCGGTAAAAACAGTGGCTTAGCTGGCTGGGGGTGGGGCACAGGGCGGACGCAGGGCGCTCAGGCACAGGTCGATGGCGTGTTCCGCCAGAGGGGGGATCGGCAGATCCTTGAGCAGGCGGATGCGCAGGATGCCGTAGAAGGCGGCGTCGATGAACCAGGCGGTCTTTTCGGCGTCCAGCGGGCGGACGCTGCCATCGGCCATGCCCTGCTGCAGAAAACGGATCAGCAGGCTGATCTTGTAGCCAAGAAAGTCGCGGATCAGCCCATGGCCGCAGGTGCCGGGTACCAGGACCTCGTCGGTCATGTCGCGGATCAGTACCCGCACGCGCAACTGTTCACGTTCGACCAGGGTTTGTTCGCTGCGTAGCAACCGTTCAACACAGGCATAGCCGCTTAGCCGACGGCTGTCGATGCGATCGTAGCCCTGCCGGGTGGCGTCGAGCAACTCGCGCAGCACCTCGGTGAGGATGCCTTCCTTGTTTTTGAAATGGTAGAACAGGGTGCCCTGGGCCACGCCGGCCTGACTGGCGATTTCCGCCGTGCTGGTGTTGCGGAAGCCTTTTTCGGCAAACAGGGTGATGGCCGCCGTGATGATTCGGTCACGCTTGGGGGTCATGGGCCCTCCCGGACAGTTCGAGTGATTGGTCAGTCAGTAACGACTGCGCCCGCTCTTGTCAAGGGAAAATTGCTGGTGCCCGGGCGCAACCCGGCGATAACGCGTCGCAGGCTGGTGCGCAGGCGCAGGCCGAGCATCAGGGCGGCGCAGCTGAGGCCGGCAATGAGGCCGTACCAGAAGCCGGGCGCGGCCTGTTGCAGGCGCAGTCCCAGCAGACAGCCGAGGGGCAGGCCGATGGCCCAGTAGGCCAGGGTCTGCAGCAGCATGGGAACGCGGGTGTCCTTGCAGCCGCGCAGGGCTCCGGCGAAGATCACTTGCAGGGCGTCGGGCAGTTGGAACAGGGCCGCCAGCAGAATCAGTTCGGCAGCGCGCTGGCGCAGATGGGCGTCGCTGGTGTAGAGAGCGGCGCAGGCCGGTGCCAGCAGCAGCATCAGGCTGGCGCTGGTCAGGGCCAGCACCAGGGCGGTGGTGACGGCGGTGCGTACGGCACAGCGTACCTGCTGTGGTCGAGCCCGGCCAATGCTGAAGCCGACCCGAACGGCCGTGGCACTGCTGATGCTCAGGGGAATCATGAAGATGAGCGAGACAAAGTTGAGGGCGATCTGATGGGCCGCCACCTCACCGGCGCCAAAGCGCGATAGCAGCAGGGCGATCAGGGCAAAACTGCTGCATTCGATGAACAGGCCGATGCCGATCGGCAGGCCCAGGCGCAGCAGTTGCAGCTGCAGCCGGCGATCCAGTAGGCGCCAGCCGCGCCGCCACTGAGACAGGGCGGCGCGGTCGATCCGGCGATAGAGCAGCAGCATGACCAGCAGCATGGCCCACATGGCCAGAGCCGTTGCCGGGCCGCAGCCCACCCCGCCCAGGGCCGGAGCGCCGAGCAGGCCGAACACCAGCACGGCGTTGGCGACGATGTTGACCCCCAGGCCAATGAAGCTGGCGATCATGCTTGGACGCGCGAGGGAACGCCCTTCGCTGCAGTAACGCAGGGCGAAGCAGACGCCGATAGCGGGGAAGCCCCAGGCCACGCCGACCAGATAGCCGTCTATCAGCGGTCGCACCGCTGTTTCGACCTGCAGCAGCGGTAACAGATGGCGACTCTGCGGCAGCAGCACTGCCAGGGCCAGGCCGGCCAGCCCGCCCAGCAGCATGCCCTGGGCCGGCAACTGGCGCAGTTGCTGCCGCTGGCCGGCACCCTGAGCCTGGGCCATCAGCGGCGTCAGGGCGCTGAGCAGGCCGAGCAGCAGCAGAATCAGCGGAAACCACAGACTCGAACCGATGGCCACCGCTGCCAGATCGCGCGCGCCGACCCGGCCGGCCATCAGGGTGTCGACAAAGCCCATGCTGGTCTGGGCCAGCTGGGCTAGAATCAGGGGAGCGCTCAGGCGCAGCAGTGCCGCCAGTTCGCAGCGGTAGAGGCGCAGGGAGGGAAAGCGGGCAGACCACATGCGGTTATCCGGAAAAAGCTGCAGGCCCTGCTCGCTGAACAAGGCCTGAGACGGGAAAAAGACGTAACAGCACCGCCTGCCGGAGCGGACCGCAACCTTGGCGCGGGTCAGCGGGCGGTGCGGCAAGCCGTGCCGGAGAAAAACAGATCGTCGGCAATCGATCGCCATACTATAATGAACGGTCATGTTGTTGGCCAGAGAAAGTCCCGTCCGAGAAGTTTTCGCCCGGCTGACGGAGCGCGTCGCCGCTGCCGCTGGGTGCATTTTCCCCTGATTGAGGAGCAAGGTGTCTGTTTCCATGGCGTTAGGTGCGTCGCTGGCGTCGGCCGGGCCTAAGGTGTTGCTGCACTGTCCGCGGCGGCGGCTGTGGCAGTTCTATGTCCGGCCGCAACAGGAGATCGTCGCTCATTCGCCGACCGAGGTGGTGGCGGCGCTGCAGGCTGTGGAGCAGGCCGTTGAAGGTGAAGGTCTGCATGCCGCCGGATTTGTCGGTTTCGAGGCGGGCGCCGCCTTCAGTCGCGCCCAGCCTTGGCAGCCACGGCCCCTGCCGCTGCTGTGGTTTGGTCTGTTCGCGCCGCCGCAGCTGCTGGCGCAGCTGCCGCCGCCCGATGGTCCCGATCTGGGTGGTTGCTGGCTGGCGCAGCTCGATGGCGCGGCCCATGCCCGCCAGGTGGCACGGATTCGCCAGCTGATCGCCGCCGGCGAAACCTATCAGGTTAATCTGACCTATCCGTACGATTGTCTGCTGCCGACCACGCCCTGGACGCTGTTTCACCAGTTGCAGCAGGGGCAGCCCGGCGGCTATGCCGCCTACATTGATCTGGGTCGTTTTGCCATCTGCAGCGCCTCGCCGGAGCTGTTTTTCGAGCGGGCCGGCAGCCGCATTTTGACCCGGCCGATGAAGGGCACGGCCGCGCGGGGTGCCGACACGGTCGCCGATGCCGCTCAGCGCCGGCTGCTGGCTGAAAGCGTCAAGGACCGGGCCGAGAACCTGATGATTGTCGACATGCTGCGCAACGATCTCGGCCGAATCGCCCGACCGGGGACGGTGCGGGTGCCGCGCCTGTTCACGCTGGAGGCCTATCCGACCCTGTGGCAGATGACCAGCAGCGTGACGGCGCGCACCGATGCCTCGCTGGCCGAGCTGTTCGCCGCGCTGTTTCCCTGCGCCTCCATCACTGGCGCACCCAAGGAGAATACCTTGCGGCATATTGCCCGGCTGGAACAGGCGCCGCGCCAGATCTACACCGGCGCCATTGGCTGTTGCCGACCCGGCCGGCGCGGCTGTTTCAGTGTCGCCATCCGCACGGCGCTGGTCGACCGTGCCAGTGGCACGGCCAGCTACGGTGTCGGCGGCGGCATTGTCTGGGATTCCGCCGCAGCGGCGGAATACCGTGAAAGCCAGCTCAAGGCCGCCATTCTGCCGCGGCGGCCGAGCGCTGTGCGGTTGCTAGAGACCCTGCGCTGGAGCGCCGGCGCCGGTTTCCATCTGCTGGAAGGGCATCTGCGGCGTCTGCTGCACTCGGCCGCCTGTCATGGCTACCCCTGCACGGCGAAGCAGCTGCGGCAACGACTGGCGGCGGCGGCGGCTTGTCAGCCACGGCAGGGCCGTTACCGCGTGCGTCTGCTGCTGGACAGTCAGGGTGTCATCGAATGCCAGTTTCTTGCCGAACCGCAGCGCGCGGCGTCGCGGCCGTTGCGGTTGGCCTGGGCGGCCGAGCCGGTGCAGTCGACCGATGCCACCCTGCGCCACAAGACCGAGCAGCGGCAACGCTATGACCGGTTGCGCCAGCTGGCGGGGCCGGAGGCCGATGAGGTGTTGCTGTACAATGAGCGTGATGAGTTGACCGAGGCCACTACGGCGAATGTTTTGCTGCGCCGTGCCGGTCGCTGGCTGACACCGGCGTTGCAATCCGGCCTGTTGCCGGGCGTGCAGCGTCAGCACTGGCTGGAGCAGGGACGTATCGAAGAGGCGATCATCCGGCGCCATGAAATCGGACCGGACACGCCGCTGGTG
Organism: Desulfuromonas thiophila; assembly: GCF_900101955.1. Taxonomy (NCBI): domain Bacteria; kingdom Pseudomonadati; phylum Thermodesulfobacteriota; class Desulfuromonadia; order Desulfuromonadales; family Desulfuromonadaceae; genus Desulfuromonas; species Desulfuromonas thiophila. Next base: position 22,900 of record NZ_FNAQ01000002.1, read on the forward strand.
CTGATCAATGCCCTGCGCGGTTGCCGGCGCGGTCGGCTGCAACCGGACAGGCGGGAACTGCCGGATTTTTAAGGAGAATTAGGCGATGCAGAAAATCTTGCTGTTGCTGGGGGTGCTGTTTCTGCTGGCGGGCCTGTTGTGGCCCTGGCTGGCCAAACTGCCGCTGGGCCGACTGCCGGGCGATCTGCTGTTTGAGCGGCCGGGGCTGAAGGTCTGGTTTCCGCTGACCACGATGATCGTCGTCAGTCTGGTGTTGTCGTTGTTGCTGCACCTGTTTCGCAAGTAACGGGCGGGATTGCCGCCGAGAGGAAAAAATATGGAAACCTGTACAGAAATCATCGTGGTCAGCACGCGCCAGCAGGGCCAGAGCGCGCTGGAGATTCTGGCCGCGGCTGTCCCGGCCGCCGGTCGCGGCTATCTGCGCCAGCTGTTCAAGAAGGGGCGGGTGCGCTGTGATGGCCAGGTTTTGGCCGCTGATGCGTTGTTGCAGGCCGGTCAGCAGCTGCAGCTGGCTGGCAGCGCCCGGTTGGCGGAGTTGTTGGCGGCACCGCGCCAGGCGGCGGAGGCGGCGGGTGTGCCTGTGCTGTACGAAAGTGCCGAACTGCTGGTGGTCGACAAACCGGCTGGTCTGGCCGTGCATGGCGGCGCAGAGCAAACCGATCATCTGGTTGGCCGGGTACAGACGCTGATGACTCAGCGGGGCGAGCGTTTTGCCGTGGCGCCCATTCACCGGCTCGATCGTGCCACCTCCGGCCCGGTGCTGCTGGGCAAGGGCCGCAAGGCTTGTGGTGAATTGGGTCGCCTGTTTCTGCGTCAGCAGGTGGAGAAATGCTATCTGGCGCTGGTGCAGGGCCGGACGGCGCCCACGGGGGAGCTGGCCAGCCTGTTGCCGGCAAAGGGCAAGCTCAAGGAGGCACGTTGTGGCTTCCAGGCGCTGCGCCGCAGTGAGCAGGCCAGTTTGCTGCAGATTGACCTGCAGACCGGTCGCCAGCACCAGATCCGCCGCCAGCTGGCCGCCGCCGGCCATCCCCTGTTCGGTGATGCGCGCTATGGCGGCCCCTGTCCGCCGGCGCTGCCCCGGCTGTTTCTGCATTGCAGCCGGTTGGCCTTCGTCGATCCGTTCAGTGGCGCGCCGCTGATTTTTGACAGCCCCCTGCCGGCCGAGCTGCGGGTCTTTGCCGAGACCTTGCTGGGCGCGCCGCTCCCCTGAGCCGGCAGCGTCCCGACCGCCCCGATTGACCGTCGCCGGCTGTTTTCAGCGCCACGCTACAGCTGGCGATGATCGCGGCCGGTCTTTTCCAGGTAGTAATCGTAGTTGCCCTCGTAGGCGGTCAGGCAGCCGTGATCGATTTCGAACACGCGGTTGGCCAGATGGCGCAGCACATGGCGATCGTGGCTGACCAGCAGCAGGGTGCCGCTGAAGCCCTGCAGGGCTTCGAGCAGAACCTCGCGGGCGAGGATGTCGAGGTGGTTGGTCGGTTCGTCGAGGATCAGCAGGTTGAGTGGCTGGCCGAGCAGGGTGGCCAGCACCAGGCGGGCCTTCTCGCCGCCCGAGAGTTTGTCGACGCGTTTGTCGACCTCGTCGCCCTGAAACAAAAAGGCGGCGCAGAGATTGCGCAGCACACCGACGCTGAGCTGGGGCAGGGCAGCCTGCACCGTTTCGAACACCGTGCGGCTGGCATCGAGCAGTTCCATACTGTGCTGGCTGAAGTAGCCGCACAGCACGTTGGCTCCCTGGCTGCAGCTGCCGGCCGAGGGCGCTGTCTGCCCGGCCAGCACCTTCAGCAGGGTCGATTTGCCGGCGCCGTTGACGCCGACCACGGCCACCTTGTCGCCGCGCCGGACCAGGCCGGAAACGCCGCTGAATACCGTCTTTTCAGTTCCTTCCGGCTGTGGCCAGGCCTTGGCCAGAGCCGTGAAGGCCAGCACGTCATCGCCGCTGCGCGGCGCCTCGGCAAAAGCGAAACGCAGCCGCTTCTGTTCCGGCGGCAGCACGATGCGTTCGATCTTCTCCAGCTTCTTCACCCGTGACTGTACCTGGGCGGCGTGGGAGGCGCGGGCGGCGAAGCGGGCGATGAACTCCTCTTCCTTGGCCAGCATCTCCTGCTGGCGGCGGTGGCTGGCCTGCAGCTGCTCGCGGCGGATCTCGCGCTCGCGCAGATAGAAATCGTAGTCGCCGCTGTAGGTGGTCAGGCCGCCGTTGCCGACCTCGATGATGCGGTTGACCAGCCGGTTCATGAATTCGCGGTCATGGCTGGTCAGCAGCAGAGCGCCCTTGTAGTCGTCGCGCAGCCAGTTTTCCAGCCACAGAATCGATTCCATGTCGAGGTGGTTGGTCGGTTCGTCGAGCAGCAGCACATCGGGGTTTTGCGTCAGAATGCGGGCCAGGGCGATGCGCATTTTCCAGCCGCCGCTGAAGCTTTCCACCGGCCGCTGCTGTTCCTGCGGCGCGATGCCCAGGCCGGTCAGCACGGCCTGGGCGCGGGCCTCCAGATCGTAGCCGCCACGTTGTTCAAAGCTGTGCTGGGCCTCGCCGTAGCGTTCCAGCAAAGCGGTCAGTTCATCATCCTCCAGGCCGCTGGCCATGCGGCTTTCCATGCGGGTCAGTTCCTCGCCCAGGGCCACCACATCGCCACAGGCGGCCATGACCTCAGCCAGCGCGCTGCGGCCGGCCATGTCGCCGACATCCTGCGAAAAATAGCCAATCACACAGCCCTTGGCGCAGCCGATCTCGCCGCTATCGGGTTTTTCCTCGCCGCAGATCAGGCGGAACAGGGTCGATTTGCCGGCACCGTTGGGGCCGACCAGGCCGGTACGGCTGTTGGGCGGAATCTGGCAGCTGGCGTTGTCGAACAGCAGGCGCTGGCCGTGCTGCCGGCGGATGGAGCTGAGATGGATCATGGCAAGGGACTCCCGCGCGGGCAAAAGCGCCTTGGTAGCACGATTGCCGCGGCGCGGGCAAGTTCAAAGCAGGCCGGATGGATGGGACGGGTGGTTCAGCGCTGACCGCGGCGCGGCAGCAGGAAACGGGTACCGCCCTGGCGCAGCACGGCGCCCTGGGGGGTGATCTCTTCCAGCTGACAGCTGTCGATCCGGCTGCCTTCGCCGAGCAGCTGATTGTTGATGCGTACCAGCCGGCTGGCGGGGTCGGTGCTGTAGACATGCACACTCATGTCCAGGGTCGGCAGACGCTCCAGCAGTTCGCCCGGCAGCTGCTGGTAGAGGGGCAGATCGGCTGGCTGGTCGGCCGATTGATTCTCATGCCCAGGTCCTGCCGCCGGTGCTGGCAGCAGGGTTGGTTGGGGTTGCCTGCTGGTATCCGTTTTGGTGTTCGGCCCGCTCTCTGCCGCGGTGGCAGTTGGTGCTGGCAGCGCGAGGGGCGGCGGTGTGACCCTCTGGGTGGCCGGCGTGGGAGCGGGCGGGGTCAAGACTTCTGGCGCTGTGACAACAGGGACGGGCGCCGGCGGTGGGACAGCGCCAGAAGTGCTGTTGTAGGGGCTGGTTGTCTGCAGGGCGGCACCCTGCGGGGGTGCCGCCCTTAACAGCCACCAGAGGCCAACGGCGCCATTGAGCAGCAAGGCCAGGCTCAGCAGCAGCGGCCACAGCCGCCGGCGCGGTGGCGCGGCGACGGGTTCCGGCTGGCTGTGCAGGCCGGGGACCTGTTGTTGCTGGCGTTGCTGCTGGGATTTTTTCAGGGCATCAAGAATGATCGACATGGGCGCTGTCCGTTGGTGAAACCAGCAGGCGGGGCCGCTGGGGCAGGGCGTCGCGGGTCAGGCGGATCAGGGTCAGTGGTCCGATAATGCCATCGTCCTTGAGGCCTTGCTGGCGTTGAAAACGTTTGAGGGTTTCAAGCAGGCTGCCGCCAAGATGGGTGGACGGTTCCAGGGGCAGGGGTTCGTTGAAATAGCGGGCTAGGGCACGGGCCACCAGGGCGACCAGGGCGTCATCCTGGCCCGGTGTGATGGCTTCGCGGTAACTGGCCGGCGCTGGCCAGAGCAGCTGGTATTCGCCCAGCCAGCAGCGTACCAGCTGGTGCAGCGGCAGCTGGAAGAGCTCCTCGCCGATCTGCAGCAGGGCACTGCCGTCGCCGGCGGGGGTGCGCTGCAGCTGGCGCAGCAGGGCATAGACCGCCTGGCCGCTATCGTTCTTGAGGGTCAGGATGGCGGGCAGATCCAGCTGTTCCAGTCGGCCGAGACTGCCCTGCAGCCGCAGCCAGCGCAACGCGACCGGGCTGCCTGTGGGCAGCTGCTGCTGCCACAACAGTTGCAGCTGAAGGCGGCTGTGCTCATCATTGTGACTGCTGGCCGGCAGTTGCTGCCAGGGCAGACTGATCGGCATGGCCGGCGGGGAGGGGCTGCCGGCTGCGCTGGCGGGAGCCGGCGGCGTTGGCGGGGTTCCGGAGGCGGCCAACCAGAGCCCGGCGCCGAGAGCGCTGCCCGCCAGCAGCAGGACCATGCCAGCGCGCAGCAGATAGTGGCGCGCTGGCAGGCCATCGGGCTGGCCGAACAGCTCGCGGGCGCTGCGGCGCAACAGTCGGCGGTTGACGCGCGGTTGGCCGGCGACGTAGGCCGCCAGCAGGGCGCGGTCGCACAGCACGTTGATCAGGCGCGGTATCCCCTGGCTCAGCCGATGCAGCAGGCGCAGGGCTCCCGCGGTAAACAGCGGCCGGTCGCAGCCGGCCACCTGCAGCCGGTGGCGGACGTAGGCGGCGACCTCGGCGGCTGACAGGGGCTCCAGGTGGTAACGGGCGGTGATGCGCTGTTTGAGCTGGCGCAGTTCGGCCTGATCGAGCAGGCGGCGCAGTTCCGGCTGGCCCAGCAGCAGGATCTGCAGCAGTTTCTGCTTGTGGGTCTCCAGATTGGTCAGCAGGCGAATCTGTTCCAGGACGGCGAAATCGAGATTCTGCGCTTCGTCGATGATCAGCACCGTGCGGCGGCCGCGGCCGTGATTGGCCAGCAGAAAGGCGTTGATGGCATCGACCAGTACCTTGATGCTGCCGGTGCCGGCCGGCAGGGCGATGCCCAGTTCGTCACACAGACTGGCCAGCAGTTCGCTGGCGGTCAGGCGCGGGTTGAGGATGAAGGCCACGTCGGTCTGGTCGGGCAGCTGCTCCAGCAGGCAGCGGCATACCGTGGTCTTGCCGGTGCCGACCTCGCCGGTCAGCAGCACAAAGCCGCCGTCGCCCTCGATGCCGTAGAGCAGATGGGCCAGGGCTTCGCGGTGGCGTGGACTCATGTACAGATAATGCGGGTCGGGAACGATGGAGAAGGGCGTGTCGTTCAGGGCGAAATAGGCCTTGTACATGGCGGTCATCCAGCAGGGCAGTCGGGAACGGCAGGCGCGCGGCGCAATCTTCGCGGCCGAAAACGCGCCTGAGCATAGCATGATCACCGATGGGAACAAAGACCTGTTCGAATGGCCGTTCGCCGCCAGCGGCCAGTCGGCGCAAATGGCCGCTGGTAAAACCGCCGGGCTGCGTTATAGTCATTCAATAGACGGGGCCTGTTTTGCGGCACGGCGCCTGACAGCGCCGGAACGGAATCCTGCTGCTGGCGTCGACACCCACCAGCGGAGCGCTGTTGCCTGTGTACGGCGAAGCGGTGTGACCGTTGCGGCAACGCAGCCGTTGGGGCGTTTTTGCGCTGCCATCCGGTATCAATCTTTCAAGGGGACTGGTCTTATGGAGTGGAGTCGCTTTACCGAAGCCTCGCGGATTGCCTATTTTTCGATGGAAATCGGTCTGTCGCAGGATATCCCCACCTACAGCGGCGGTCTGGGAATTCTGGCCGGGGATACGATCAAGAGCGCCGCCGATCTGCAGGTGCCGTTGGTGGCGGTCACCCTGGCCAGTCGCAAGGGCTATTTCGAACAGACCATCGACAGTCAGGGCCGTCAACACGAACAGCCGGTCAACTGGGAGATCGCCACCTTTATGGAGCAGCTGCCAGTGCGGGTGACGGTCCCCGTCGAGGGCCATGCGGTGGTGGTGCAAGCCTGGCTCTACCGCGTGAAAAGTCCGTCCGGCGGGGTGGTGCCGGTGCTGTTTCTGGATACGGATGTGGCCGAGAACCGGCCGGAGGATCGCGCCATCACCGATTTTCTCTACGGTGGTGATCAAACCTATCGGCTGAAGCAGGAGATTGTGCTGGGCATCGGCGGCGCCCGGATTCTGGCAGCGCTGGGATTTCATATTTTTCAGTATCACATGAACGAAGGCCATGCCGCCCTGCTGACCGTCGAACTGCTCAACCAGACCCGCAACCTGTCGGCAGCCACCTGGACCGAAACCCTGGCCTTTGACCGTAATGCCGTGGTGCGGCGCTGCATCTTCACCACCCACACGCCGGTGCCGGCCGGTCACGATCGTTTTCCCTATCCGCTGGTGCAGCGCGTGCTGGGTGAGGATCTGATCCCGTTGGCGCAACTGCGCGAACTGGGCGGCCATGACGAACTCAACATGACCAGTCTGGCGCTGAAAATGAGCCGGTTTGTCAACGGGGTCGCCAAAAAGCATGGCCAGGTTTCCCGAGCCATGTTCCCCGGCTACGAGATTCACGCCATCACCAACGGTATTCATCCGCTGACCTGGGCCTCGCCCTACATGGTGGCGCTGTTCAACCGCTACATCCAGGGCTGGGCTCTGCAGCCGGAACTGCTGGTGCGGGTCGATACCATCCCCGATGAACAGATCTGGGAGGCCCACCAGGGCGCCAAGGCTTATCTGGCGCAGTATATCCAGGAGGTGACCGGCCAGAAGATCTACCTCGATATTCTCACCATCGGTTTTGCCCGCCGGGTGGCCAGTTACAAGCGCAATGATCTGATTTTCGAGGATATCGAACGGTTGTTGCGACTGGGTGAAGGGCGCTTGCAGCTGATCTTTGCCGGCAAATCCCATCCGCACGATGAGAACGGCAAGGCACTGATCCAGCGCATTCACGATTTCATGCATCGGCTGCAGGGCAAGATCACGGTAATCTATCTGCCCAATTACAACATCGACGTGGCGTACCGGCTGCTGCCGGGGGTTGATCTGTGGCTCAACACGCCGACGCGGCCGCTGGAGGCGTCCGGCACCAGCGGCATGAAGGCGGCCCTGAACGGGGTGCCCAACTTCAGTGTCCTTGACGGCTGGTGGATCGAAGGCCATATCGAGGGGGTGACCGGCTGGTCCATCGGCGCGGCGCCGACGGAGCTGCATGCTGACGAGAACAGCCGTGCGGCCGATGCCACCGATCTGTACGACAAGCTCGAACGGGTGATTCTGCCGCTGTATTACGACCACCCCAGTGACTGGGTCAAGGTGATGAAGAACGCCATCGGCAAGAACGCCTACTACTTCAATACCCATGTGATGATGCGCCGTTATGTGACGGAAGCCTATCTGCAACGCTGACGCCGGGAGAAGCCATGCCGCAGTCCTGTCCCAACCTGAATGAAAGCCGCCATTACGCCGACCTGCTGTCCCTGCCGTTTACCGATCTGCGCCGTCTGCTGACGGCGGCGCGGGTGAGCGCGGCCGAGGTGCCGATGGCGGCCGGGCTGCATTACAACTACGCCGCCATGCCGGTGGAGGAGCGCCATCTCGACCTGTTGCAGGGTCTTAGTGACGAATTCGACCTGGTTGGCCAGTACCAGCGTCTGCTGGCCGGTGAGCGCATGAACGTTGGTGAAAACCGCCGGGTGCTGCATCATCTCACCCGTGGTCAACTTGGCCCGGCGGTGATGCACGACGGCCGCGACCTGGGAGCCTTTTATCGCGAGCAGCATCAGCGCATCTTCGCCTTTGCTGAACAGGTGCATCGTGGCGCGCTGCGCGGCAGCAGTGGCGCGGCCTTTACCCAGGTGTGCCAGATCGGCATTGGTGGCTCGGATCTGGGGCCGCGGGCGCTCTATCTGGCCCTGCAGCAGGAGGCCCGTCGCCAGGGGTGTCAGCTGATGACGGCCGAGTTTTTGTCCAATGTCGATCCTGATGACGCTGACCAGGTGCTGGCCCGCCTCGATCTGGCCCGGACGCTGTTTGTGCTGGTGTCCAAATCCGGTACCACGCAGGAGACGCTTACCAACGAAACCCTGGTGCGCGTCGCCCTGCGTCACCAGGGGCTTGACGACCGTGCCCATCTGGTGGCGGTGACCAGCGAGACCAGTCCGCTGGCGGGCAACAGCGCTTACCGCGACAGCTTTTACATGGATGATTTTGTCGGCGGCCGTTTCTCGTCCACCAGTGCCGTCGGGGCGGTGGTGCTCAGCCTGGCCTTCGGTCCCGCCATCTTCCAGGCCCTGCTCGCCGGCGCCCATGCCCAGGACGCCCTGGCCCTGCAGCCGGACATCCGCCACAACGCCAGCCTGCTTGATGCCCTGCTGGGAGTTTATCTGCGCAATGTGCTGGGTTATCCGTGCAGCGCCGTGCTGCCCTACAGTCAGGCCTTAAGCCGCTTCCCGGCTCATCTGCAACAGCTGGACATGGAATCCAATGGCAAGTCGGTCAACCGGCGGGGCGAGCCGTTGCCCTACGCCAGTGGCCCGATCATTTTCGGTGAGCCCGGCACCAACGGTCAGCATTCCTTTTATCAGCTGCTGCATCAGGGCACCGATGTGGTGCCGCTGCAGTTTATCGGGTTCGAACAGGCGCAGGGGCAGCGCGATCTGCTGGTGCAGGGTTCGACCAGTCAGGACAAGCTCAATGCCAATCTGGCGGCCCAGCTGGTGGCCTTTGCCAAGGGCCGGGCCGACGAAAATGCCAACCGGCATTTTGCCGGTCAGCGACCGGCCAGCCTGATTCGCGGTGCGCGCCTGACCGCCGAGGCTCTGGGAGCATTGCTGGCCCATTTCGAGAACAAGATCATGTTCCAGGGGTTTGTATGGAACATCAACTCCTTCGATCAGGAAGGGGTTCAGCTGGGCAAGGTACTGACGGGGCAGCTGCTGGCGGGAACCGCTGAGGACGAGGCTCTGCAGGCCTATGGTCGTTTGTTGGGGCTGCGGCCGCCGGCTTGACAACGCCGGTTTTCTTGTCAGGATCAAAGGACAGGCTTTCATCTTCAGCTCAGGTGAAGGCCTGTTTGTGCGCCGGTCGCTCTGACGAGTTTATCGCCGCCCGGTTCTTCGTCTCATCAACCCCTTACTCGGGAGCGCCATGCTGTTACTTGCGGGAGATGTCGGCGGAACCAGTGCCCGTTTTCAATGGCTTGCCGTGGGTGAACGACAAACCGAACGATCGGCGGTCCACAGTTACCGCAGCGCCGACTTCGCCTCCTTTTCCGATCTGCTGGCGCAATTGCTGCGTGACTGTAGCATCGAACGGGTGGACGTGGCCTGTTTTGGCTTGCCTGGACCGGTCAACGACGCCGAGGTGACACTGACCAACCTGCCCTGGCATATTCGCGTCTGCCTGCTCAAGGCGCGCCTGCCGCTGGCTACCGTGACGCTGATCAACGATTTTCAGGCCGCCGCCCTGGGAATCGACGAACTTGCGGCCGACGCGCTGATCTGCCTGCATGAAGGCCGTTTCGATCCCGCTGGCAACCGGCTGGTGGTGGGGGCCGGGACCGGCCTGGGCGTGGCTCCGGTCTATCAGCGCGGCGGGCGGTTCTACCCCCAGTCGTCCGAGGGTGGTCACATGGCCTTTGCACCGCTGGACGAAGAGCAGGAGCGTTTGCTGCACTGGCTGCATGAGCGCTGGCGCCATGTCAGTTACGAAGATCTGTTGTCCGGCAGCGGTCTGGAAACGCTTTATCTGTACCATCTGCGGCGGATGGGCCGATCGGAGGCGCCGGTTTTACGGGCCGCCGAGGTTCATGCCGCCGCCGAACGCGGTGAAGCTGCCGCCGTGGCCGCCCTGACCAGTTTTGTCAATATCTATGGGCAGTTTGTCGGCGATGCGGCGCTGTTGTGGCCGGCCCGCGCCGGAATCTATATTGCCGGCGGCATTGGTGGCCGCATTGCCCGCTGGATGCGCGGATCGGCCTTCACCGAGTATTTTCTGGCCAAGGATCGCATGCGTGAGGTGGTTGAACAGATGCCGGTTTATCTGGTGACCGACGAACTGATCGGCTTGAAGGGCGCCCTGCTGCAGGCGCGCCGCAGCGCCGGCCTGGTGGAGCGCCCCTGAACGAAGCCCCTGAACGGGAGGCAGTCCCGGTTTTTTGCCCTGTGAGGAGACGATGAAGAACTATCCCAAAATCACCAAGTTGACCCACAATACCCTGGCGTTGGTGCTGGCTGGTGGCGAAGGCAGCCGGCTGAAGGATCTGACCCAGTGGCGCGCCAAGCCGGCGGTGCCGTTCGGCGGCAAATACCGCATCATCGACTTCGTCCTGTCCAACTGCGTCAATTCCGACATCCGCCGCATCGGTGTGCTGACCCAGTACAAGTCGCATTCGCTCATTCGTCACATCCAGCGTGCCTGGAGCTTCATGCGTTACGAGGTTGGCGAGTTCGTCGAACTGCTGCCGGCTCAGCAGCGCCTGGGCAAGGACTGGTACCAGGGCACGGCCAACGCCATCTACCAGAACATCGACATCATCCGGCGACACAAACCCCAGTATGTGCTGGTGTTGGGGGGGGACCATATCTATGCGATGGATTACCGCGACATGATCGAAACCCATGCCCTGAGTGGTGCCGATGTCACCGTCGGCTGCGTCGAGGTGCCGCGCCTGGAGGCGACCGGTTTCGGGGTCATGTCCGTCGATGAAAACCTGCGTATCGTACGCTTTACCGAAAAACCGGCCGATCCCGAACCCATGCCGGGCAAGCCGGACAAGGCCCTGGCCTCCATGGGTATCTACATTTTTTCGCCGGAGTTTTTGTTTGACAAGTTGATCGAGGACCATGACGACCCGGCCTCGTCAAAGGATTTTGGCAAGGACATCATCCCGTCGATTATCGCCAACAGCAACGTGCGGGCCTATCCCTTTGTCGATGAGGACGGCAAGCCCGGCTACTGGCGCGATGTTGGCACCATTGAGTCCTTCTGGAAGGCCAACATGGATCTGTGTTCGATCACGCCGGAGCTTAATCTCTACAACCGCGACTGGCCCATCTGGACCTATCAGGCCCAACTGCCCCCGGCCAAATTCGCCTTTGACGATCAGGGCCGGCGGGGTGCGGCCATTGATTCGCTCATTTCCGGTGGCTGCATCCTCTCCGGCGCCAGGGTCAAGCGTTCGGTGGTGTTCAGCGACTGCTTTCTGCACAGCTATTCCTTTATCAAGGACAGCGTCATTCTGCCCCATGTCGATATCGGTCGGCACTGCCGCATCACCAAAGCCGTGATTGACAAATCCTGTGTGATCCCGCCTAATACGGTGATCGGAGAGGATCACGCCGAGGATAAAAAACGCTTCTATGTCGATGAAAACGGAATTGTTCTGGTGACGCCGGACATGCTGGGCCAGCATCTGCACGTGGTGCGCTAGGCCCTGGGCGAGCGCTGGCGGGAAAGGACGCGCCACCTTCTTTATGGAAAAGAAAATCAAGCTGGCCCTGTGCTGGCACATGCATCAGCCCCATTATCGCGACGGGCTCGACGATATCTACCGTCTGCCCTGGGTCTATCTGCACGCCATCAAGGACTACGCCGACATGGCCGCCCATCTGGAGGCCTGTCCCCAGGCGCGGGTGGTGGTCAATTTTGCGCCGGTGCTGCTGGAACAGATCAGCGATTATGCCGGGCAGATGCGGGCCTTTCTCGCCGAGGGCGCCATCATGCGCGACCCGCTGCTGAATCTGGTGGCCGGCGCTTCACCGGTGCCGGCTGAACCGGAGGCTCGTGCCGAAATCATCCGGGCCTGTCAGCGCGCCTACGCGCCCACCATGATCGATCGTTACGCGCCCTTTCGTACCCTGGTCGATATCGCCCGGGAGCAGTACAGCGCCGGTGAACTCGACACGGTGCGGGTCAGTTATCTCAGTCGCCAGTTCTTTGTCGATCTGCTGGTCTGGTATCATCTGAGCTGGATGGGCGCCAGCCTGCGGCAGAAGGATTTTCGCGTTACCCGCCTGCTGGCGCGCAAGAACAATTACACCGCCGTCGACCAGCAGCTGCTGGTCGAGGTGATGGCCGACACCCTCGAAGGCATCATCCCGCGTTATCGCGCCCTGCAGCAGCGCGGCCAGATCGAGCTGTCGCTGACGCCCTACGGTCATCCCATCGTGCCGTTGCTGCTCGATTTTGCCGCGATGCAGCCGTCGCAACCGGCGGCACCGCCGCCCCAGTCACCGGCCTATCCCGGTGGTGAGGCGCGCGCCCGCTGGCATGTCGAGCGGGGCCTGGAGGTGTTCGAACAGCACTTCGGTCATCGGCCCAAGGGCGTCTGGCTGTCGGAAGGCGGGGTCAGCAGCGCCGCTCTGGGCTTGCTGGACGAGTTCGGTTTTGACTGGACGGCCTCGGGTGAGGGGGTCTGGCGTGCCTCCTGCGAGCTGTCGCGGATCAGCCCCCAGGATCTGGAACATAAAAAGCTGCTGTACCGGCCGCTGAGCCATCCACCGCGGCACTGTGCCCTGTTTTTCCGCGACGATGGCCTGTCCGATCTGATCGGTTTTCACTACAAAAGCTGGCGTGCTGAAGATGCGGTCAACGATTTTTGTCACCATCTGGAAAACATCCGCCAGTTTCTGCGCGATGAACCGGGCGAGCAGGTGGTGACGGTCATTCTTGATGGTGAGAATGCCTGGGAATACTATCCGGATAATGCCTACGCCTTTCTGTCCACGCTTTACCGCCGGCTGGCGGAACATCCCCGCATCGAGCTGGTCACCTTCAGCGAGGCGCTGGCCGCCTGTGGCGGACAGGCCCTCAGGGAGCTGTCCCAGCTGCGTGCCGGCAGCTGGGTGTACGGTTCTTTCTCCACCTGGATCGGCGACAAGGACAAAAACGATGCCTGGGATCTGCTGGCCGAGGCCAAGACCTGTTACGATCGGGTGATGGAATCTGGCCTGCTGTCGCAGGAAAAGAGCGCCAAAGCAGCGGAACAGCTGGCCATCTGTGAAGGTTCGGACTGGTTCTGGTGGTTTGGCGACTATAACCCGGCGGACAGCGTTCGCGATTTCGACCAGCTGTTTCGCCGTCATCTGATCCGGCTGTACCAGCTGCTGGAGAAGATCCCGCCTCAGAAACTGAAGAATCCCCTGTCGCATGGCGGTGGCGGTCCGAGCGACAATGCCGGCACCATGCGACGCAACGGGTAGTATCCGAAAATCTTTGCTGTCCCAGGCATGATGTTTTTGCAAAAAGCATCAGGTTCGATGGCCAAAGCAAAAACGGCCAACGGTAAGGTGCGAGTCGTACGGCGCCATGGCGAAGCCACGCGCCGGTTGCCGCAACGCAGCTGTTGGCGCGTTTTTGCGCTGCCATCAAGAAGGAAGGCTGAACATGCGCAAGGCGGGAGTACTGCTGCATCCGACCTCGTTGCCGCACGGCGTGATTGGTGACGAGGTCGAGAATTTTCTCGACTGGATGGCTCAGGCCGGTCTGACTCTGTGGCAGATGCTGCCGTTGACGCCGCCCCATGCCGACCGGTCGCCCTATCAGGCCTACAGCAGTTTTGCGCTCAATCCGGCCCTGCTGCCGCCCGCTGCCGCCCAGGCGACGCCTGATGCCGACGAATTGGCCGACTTTGAGCGGCGTGAGGCCTTCTGGCTGGAGGATTATGCCCTGTTTGTTGCCCTGCGGCAGCAGCATGCCGATCGGGCCTGGTGCGACTGGCCCGAAGCCTTGCGGCACCGTGAGCCTGAGGCTCTGCAGCAGGCGCGGCGTGTTCAGGCGGACACCCTGGCCCGGCTCAAAAAGGAGCAGTTTCTGCTGCAGCGGCGCTGGCAGCTGATCCGCCAGCAGGCGCGGGCACGCGGTATCTGCCTGTTTGGCGATGTGCCCATCGCCGTGGCCTATGACAGCGCCGATGTCTGGGCCCGGCCGCAGCTGTTCAAACTTGATGCCGACCTGCAGCCGACGGTGGTGGCGGGCGTGCCCCCCGATTATTTCTCGCGCGAGGGTCAGCGCTGGGGCAACCCCCATTACAACTGGGAACTGCATCAGGCGACGGACTTCGCCTGGTGGCGCCAGCGCATGGCGGCAGCCCTGCGGCTGTTCGATCTGGTGCGTATCGATCATTTTCGCGGTCTGCAGGCCCTGTGGGAGATCCCGGCCGCATCGCCGACGGCGATGGAGGGCCGCTGGGTTGAAACCCCCGGCCGCGCCCTGCTCGAAGCCTTGCGGCAGGATTTTCCGGCCATGCCCTTTGTGGCCGAGGATCTTGGCCTGATTACCCCGGAGGTGATGCAACTGCGGGACGATTTCGGTCTGGCGGGTCTGGCGGTGTTGCAGTTTGGTTTCGATGACAGCCCCGACAACCCCCACCGCATTGGTGCGCAGCGGCCCAACTGCGTGGTTTACACCGGCACCCACGACAACAACACCAGTCTGGGCTGGTTCGAGGAGTTGCCCGCCGAGCGCCAGCAGCAGGTGCTGCGGCAGCTGCCAGAGGAAGCCGGCCCCATGCCCTGGCCATTGATCGTGGCGGCCCTGGTCTCGGCCGCCGATCTGGCGGTGGTGCCGTTACAGGACTGGCTGGGGCTCGATGGCCAGCACCGCATGAACGTGCCCGGCACCTGTGAGGGCAACTGGCGCTGGCGTTTCCGGGCCGAGCAGCTCGACAGCATTCTGGCTGGCCGCATCCGCCGCTGGCTGGAACAGACCGGCCGCCTGGCCCTCAAGGAGCGTTGAGCATGGACCAGCCCGCCGAATTTCTCACTCCCGCCAGCTACGATGTGCAGTGTCTGCGACAGGGCCGCCACTACGATCCGTTCACCCTGCTGGGTTGTCATCCCCATCCACAGGGCGGCTGGTTGTTGCGTTGCTGGTTGCCCGGTGCCGTGCGTGTGCGGCTTGAGCAGGGCCCTGAACTGCGCCGCGTCGGTGACAGTGCGCTGTTTTCTGTCTGGCTGTCGGGGGCCGACCGTGCCAGTCTGCCGCGCCATTACGCTTTGCTGTGGCAGGATGGCTGTGGCCAGGACCGCCGCAGCCTGTGCCCGTACAGCTTCGCGCCACAGATCGGCGATCTCGACCTGCATCTGTTCGGCGAAGGCCGTCACTGGCAACTCTACAACGTGCTGGGTGCCCGCTGGTGCAACATTGAGGGCGTCGAAGGTGTACAGTTTGCCGTCTGGGCGCCCTCGGCCGAGCGGGTGTCGGTGGTCGGCAATTTCAACGGCTGGAACGGCCTGTGCCATCCCATGCGCTCGCGCGGCGGTTCTGGCGTGTGGGAGCTGTTCATTCCCGGCCTGGATGATGGTGAACGTTACAAGTACGAGATCCGCAACCTGCATAGCGGCCACTGCTTCATGAAGGCCGATCCCTATGCCCGTTCGATGGAGATGCGGCCGCGCACCGCTTCCATCGTTCACCGTAGCCGTTTTCCGTGGCAGGATGGCGACTGGCTGGCCCGCCGCGCTGACTTCGACTGGCAACACCAGCCGTTGAATATTTATGAGGTGCATCTGGGTTCCTGGCAGCGCAGCGATGATGGCCGTTTTCTCAACTATCGCGAGCTGGCCCGCCGGCTGGTGGACTATGTACGCTGGATGGGATTCACTCACATCAATCTGTTGCCGCTGAGCGAGCATCCGCTGGATGAATCCTGGGGCTACCAGACCTCGGCCTACTACGCGCCGACACGGCGCTATGGCGATCCCGATGACTTCCGTTACTTTGTCGATTATTGTCATCAGCACGATATCGGTGTCTTTCTCGACTGGGTGCCGGCCCATTTTCCCAAAGACAGTTTCGCCCTGGCCCGTTTTGACGGTACGGCGCTGTACGAACACGAAGATCCGCGGCTGGGCGAGCACCAGGACTGGGGTACCTACATCTTCAATTTCGGCCGCAACGAGGTGCGCAATTTTCTGCTGGCCAATGCCCTGTACTGGATGCGCGAGTTTCATGTTGATGGCCTGCGGGTTGATGCCGTGGCCTCCATGCTCTATCTCGACTATTCGCGGGCCCCGGGCCAGTGGCTGCCCAACCGCTACGGTGGCAACGAGAATCTCGAAGCCATTGAATTTCTCAAACAGCTCAATACCGAGGTGCATGCCCAGTACCCCGGCGTGGTGATGATGGCCGAGGAGTCGACCTCCTGGCCAATGGTGTCGCGCCCCATCTGGATGGGGGGGCTGGGATTCTCAATGAAGTGGAATATGGGCTGGATGAACGACACCCTTAGCTACTTCGAAAAAGATCCGATTCATCGGCGCTATCACCATAACCAGCTGACCTTCAGCCAGCTCTACGCCTACAGCGAAAATTTTATCCTGCCGCTGTCCCACGACGAGGTGGTGCATCTCAAGCGTTCGCTGCTCGACAAGATGCCCGGCGATCTGTGGCAGAAGTACGCCAATCTGCGCCTGCTGCTGGCTTGGCAGATGCTGCATCCGGGCAAGAAGCTGCTGTTCATGGGTGGCGAATTCGGCCAATGGGCTGAGTGGGACTGCCGTCGGGCCCTCGACTGGCAGCTGTGCGATGTGCCGGCGCATCGGGGTGTGCAACTGCTGCAGCGCGATCTCAATCAGCTTTACGCCACCGAACCCGCTCTGTACCGACATGACTTCGACCACCAGGGCTTCTGCTGGCTCGACTGCAATGATTACGAGCAGTCGGTGCTGGCCTTCATTCGCCAGGACCACGACCAGCAACTGCTGTGCATTTTCAATTTCACCCCGGTGGTGCGCCATGATTACCGCCTTGGCGCGCCGCGCCGCGGCGTTTACCGCGAACGGCTCAACAGTGACGCCGCCTTCTATGGCGGCAGCAACCTGGGGATGGGCGGCCAGGTGACGGCCGAGCCGACGCCCTGGCAACACTGGCCGGCCAGCCTGCGGCTGACGTTGCCGCCGCTGGCGGTTGTGGTGCTGCGTTTTGAGGAGACCTGCTGATGCGCCTGCTGTTTGCCACCTCCGAGATCTATCCGGTTGTCAAGACCGGTGGTCTGGCCGATGTCAGTGCCGGGTTGAGCAACGCCCTGCAGCAGCTGGGGGTCGAGGTGCGCCTGCTGTTGCCGGCTTATGCTGTGGCGCTGGAGCGATTGCAGCAGGTCGAGGAGTTGGCGCGTTTTGATGTCGCCGGTTGCGGTCGTCAGCGGTCGGCGCGGCTGCTGCAGGCCCGCCACGCTGAACTCGACAGCCCCCTGTGGCTGATCGATATCCCCGGCCTGTTCGATCGGCCCGGCAACCCCTATCAGGCGGCCGATGGTAGCGACTGGTGGGATAATGGTGAACGCTTCGGCCTGTTCTGTCTGGCCGCCGCCGAACTGGCCCAGGGCCGTGTCGGCTTGTCCTGGCAGCCCGATCTGGTGCAGGCCAATGACTGGCAGACCGGCCTGCTGCCGGCCCTGCTGACGCGGGAGTCGCGCCGGCCGCGCACCCTGTTCACCATCCACAACCTGTCTTACGGCGGCCATTTCCCCCCCAGCCTGTTCACCGGCCTGGGGCTGCCGCCGCACTGGTGGCAGATCGAGGGGGTTGAATTTTACGGCCAGTTTTCTTTTCTCAAGGCCGGTATCCAGTTTGCCGATCAGGTCACGACGGTCAGCCCCAGTTACGCGGCCGAGATCTGTCTGCCGCCGCAGGGTTATGGTTTTGATGGCCTGCTGGCACGGCGCCGGGCCGAAGGCGCGCTGCACGGCATTCTTAACGGCATTGATACGCGGGTGTGGAACCCGGCCAACGATCCGGCACTGGCCCGCAACTACAGCCTGACCGCCGATCTGGCGGCGGGCAAGGCCGCCAATCAACAGGCGGTGCTGCGCCAGTTGGGCGCGGCGCACCCCGCCCGGCCGGCGGTGCCGTTGCTGGCCTTTATCGGCCGGCTGGTGGAGCAGAAGGGCATTGATCTGCTGCTGGAGGTGCTGCCCTCGCTTCTGCAGCAGACGGCGGCGCGGGTTGTGCTGCTTGGCAGCGGCATGGCTCATTACGAAGCGGCTTTGCGGACACTGGCGGCGCAGCAGCCCGAGCGGGTGCTGCTGCATATCGGCTATGATGAGGTTCTGGCCCACCGTGTTGAGGCGGCGGCTGATCTGTTTCTGATGCCGTCACGCTTTGAGCCCTGTGGTCTCAATCAGCTCTACAGTTTGGCCTATGGCACGCCGCCGCTGGTGCGGGCCACCGGTGGGCTCAGGGATACGGTGACCGATGCCGACGCGACCAGCCTAGCTGCCGGCACGGCTACGGGTTTTGTTTTTCATGAGGCCACGCCCACGGCCTTGCTGCAGACGGTTCTGCGGGCCCTGCGGCTGTGGCAGCAGCCGGCCCTGTGGCGTCAGCTGCAGGAAGCCGGCATGGGGCAGGATTTCAGCTGGCAGCGCAGCGCGCGCAGCTATTTGCAGCTTTATCGCCAGGGAGAAGCCGATGTACGCACCGGACAATGAGGATTGCGCCAACTTCGAGGCCGAGGTGCTGGCCAAGGCCATGCGCTGTCTGGGCAATGACAGCGCCAGCCTGGAAACCAGTTTTCTGCACTATCTCTACAATACCTTTGGCCGCCAGCTGGCCTCGCCCGACTACTACCAGTTCAAGGCGCTGTCGTTCAGTATCCGCGACCGCTTGATGTGTCAGTGGAAACAGACTTGGCTGGCCCATTACCGCAGTGGCACCAAAAAGGCCTACTACCTGTCGATGGAATTTCTCATCGGCCGGTCATTGATCAACAATCTGCTCAATCTCGGGCTGGAGGAGTCGGTGCGTCAGGCCCTCCATGCGCTGGGCATCGCTCTGGAAGAGCTGGAACAGGCCGAGCGCGATGCCGGTCTTGGCAATGGCGGTCTGGGACGGCTGGCGGCCTGCTTCATGGACAGCTGCGCCACCCTGCAGCTGCCGGTGATGGGTTATGGTCTGCGCTACAAATACGGCATGTTCCGCCAGCGTATCCAGAACGGTTATCAGGTGGAAGACCCCGATCCCTGGTTGCGTCATGGTGAATACCCCTGGGAGGTGCAGCGCGCCGATTACACCTGCGTGGTACGCTTCGGCGGCTATACCCGCATGTACAAGGAACCCCACAGCGGCCGGCTGATCGTGCACTGGGAACATGCCGAGGAGGTGCTGGCGGTGCCCTATGATGTCCCCATCGCCGGTTTCCGCAACCAGACCGTCAACACCTTGCGGCTGTGGTCGGCCACCTCGGCCGAAGATTTCGATCTATCTGACTTTAACGCCGGTTCCTACTTTGAGGCGGTGGCGGAAAAGAACGACGCTGAAGCCATCACCATGGTGCTTTACCCCAACGATGCCAGTGAGAATGGCAAGGAGCTGCGCCTGCGCCAGCAGTATTTTCTGGTATCGGCCAGCCTGCAGGACGTGGTGCGCCACTGGAAACGGGCGCATGGCAGCGATTTCAGCCGTTTTGCCGAATTCAACGTCTTTCAGCTCAACGATACCCATCCGAGTCTGGCGGTGCCGGAACTGATGCGGATTCTGCTCGACGAGGAGCAATTTGACTGGGACAGTGCCTGGGCAATTGTCAGCCGTACCCTGGCCTATACCAATCACACCCTGCTGCCGGAGGCGCTGGAAACCTGGCCGGTGACGTTGCTGCAGCGGTTGCTGCCACGCTTGCTGGAGGTGATTTACGAGATTAACGGCCGCTTTTTGTCACAGGTGGCGATGAAGTGGCCGGCCGACCGCGACCGGCTGCGGCGCATGTCCATCGTGGACCAGGACGGTCGTGTGCGCATGGCCCATCTGGCATTGGTAGGCAGTTACTCCGTTAACGGCGTGGCCGCGCTGCATTCCCGCTTGCTCAAAGAGGGGCTGTTTCGCGACTTTCACCAGCTCTGGCCCGAGCGCTTCAACAACAAGACCAATGGCGTCACGCCGCGGCGCTGGTTGGCGGCGGCCAATCCGGCCTTGCGCGGCCTGCTCAACGAGACGATTGGCGAGGGCTGGCTGACCGATCTCGACCAGCTGCAGGCGCTGGAGGAAAAGACCTACGATCCGGTTTTTCTTGAGCGTTGGCATCAGGTGCGGCGCCACAACAAGCAGCGCCTGGCCGCGCTGGTGCGCGAGCGTACCGGCATTGTCCTGAATACCGAGGCCCTGTTCGATGTGCAGGTCAAGCGGATTCACGAGTACAAGCGTCAGTTGCTCAATGTCCTGCATCTGATTCACCTGTATGCCCGGATCAAGTTTGGCCCGGCGGAGCCCTGGACCAACCGTTGCGCCATCATCGGCGGCAAGGCGGCGCCGGGATACGCCATGGCCAAAACCATCATCAAGCTGATCCACAATGTGGCGGCCGTCATCAATCGTGATCCCGATGTGGGTGATCGCCTCAAACTGGTGTTTCTGCCCGACTACAACGTGTCGGCCATGGAGGTGATCTGCCCCGGTACCGATCTGTCCGAGCAGATTTCCACCGCGGGTAAGGAGGCCTCGGGTACTGGCAACATGAAGTTCATGATGAACGGCGCCCTGACCATCGGTACCCTCGACGGCGCCAACGTCGAAATCCGCGAAGCGGTGGGCGAGGAAAATTTCTTTCTTTTTGGCTTGCGGGCCGAAGAGGTCGCGGCCGCCCGGCGCAATTACAATCCGCAGGCACTGGTCGAGGCTGACACCAGTCTGCGCCAGGTGCTGCAATTGCTGGAAGCCGGCCACTTCAACCAGTTCGAGCCGGGGATCTTCGACGACCTGATCGCCGGCATGCTCAGCCCGGCTGACCCCTGGCTGACCCTGGCCGATTTCCGCAGCTACATGCAGGCCCAGCAGCGGGTCGATCAGGCCTATCTTGATCAACCCGGCTGGATGCGCATGAGCATTATCAATACCGCCCGCAGTGGCCGGTTTTCCACCGACCGCACCATGCGCCAGTACAACGAGGAGATCTGGCATCTGCGGCCGATTCAGGTGGCGCCTCTGATGACGACGGCGCGGGGCTGAAAAAATCATGAAAGCCCCGGCCGCCATTCCAGCTGACCGCTGCCAGCGGGGCCGCGATGCCCTGAAGATCCTTCTGGGCGGCATGCTCGGACTGGTGGTGGCCATGGGGATTGGTCGCTTTGTCTACACGCCGATTCTGCCGCTGATGCAGCGTGATCTGGGTCTGAGTCACGCCCAGGCCGGCGTGCTGGCCGGACTCAACTATCTGGGCTATCTGGCTGGTGCCATCGCCTGTTCCTGCGCGCCACAACTGTTGCGTTCGCGCAGCCTGGGGCTGGCCGCCCTGCTGACCAGCATCCTGACCACCCTGGCCATGGGGCTGACCACCTCGTTGCATCTGTGGGCGCTGTTGCGTCTGGCGGCCGGTGCCGCCAGCGCGCTGCTGTTCATTCTGATCGCCGCCGAGGTGGGAGACTCCCTGGCGCGACGCGGTTATGGGCACTGGGCCGGCAATCTTTATGGCGGTATCGGGTTGGGCATTGCCCTGAGCGGTCTGCTCGTGCCAGCTCTCGACCGGCTGGGAGGCTGGGCCGCTGCCTGGCTCGGCAGTGGGCTTCTGGCCGCCCTGCTGGCGTTGCTGGGTGTTGCGCTGGGGCGCCGCACCCGCCGGCTGCCCTGGGTGGCGCCGCCGGAGTTGGGCTCCCCGCAGGGCTTAAGACCCATCGCCCTGCTGGCATTTGCCTATTTCTGTGAAGGTCTCGGCTATGTGGTTTCGGCCACCTTTTTGGTGACCATTATCGCGGGCAACAGCCAACTGGCGCCTTACGCCGGCTACAGTTGGGTGGCTGTCGGTCTGGCCGC
Source organism: Desulfuromonas thiophila (assembly GCF_900101955.1). NCBI lineage: Bacteria > Pseudomonadati > Thermodesulfobacteriota > Desulfuromonadia > Desulfuromonadales > Desulfuromonadaceae > Desulfuromonas > Desulfuromonas thiophila. The sequence goes on from NZ_FNAQ01000002.1 coordinate 44,632, forward strand.
TGTGCCCTCAACACTGCTGTGGCCCCTGCTGGCGCGCCGGATCGGTTTCCGTTGTGCCTTGCTGGCGGCCTATGCAGTGCAGGGCGCCGGGATCTGGCTCAGCAGCCAGGCAACTTCATTGGCAGCTATCCTGTTTGTCGCTCTGTCCTTTGGCGCCACCTTTCTCGGTATTGTGGCCCTGACGCTGGCCGAAGGCCGTCGCCGCCTGCCACGCAATCCGGCCCAGGCTGCTGCTGTGCTTACGGCCAGTTTCGGTATCGGTCAGATGCTTGGTCCCATGGTCGCCGGTTGGCTGGCCGATATCGAGGCCGGTTTTGCTCTGCCATTGCAGCTGGCGGCCGGCTGCGTTGCCCTCGCTGCCTTGCTGACCCTGGTGGATCGTCGTCAACGCCAGACCTTAGACCCCTGATGACACAAGGAGGCCAATGCCATGCCCTACGTCAATATCAAGATTACTCGCGAAGGTGCCACCGCCGAACAGAAAGCCCGCCTGATCGAGGGCGTGACGGCTCTGCTGGCCAGGGAACTGGGTAAGAATCCCGCCACCACCGTGGTGGTGATTGACGAGATTGATACCGACAACTGGGGCATAGGCGGCGAAAGTGTCACCGTTCGTCGACGCAGCGGCCGCTAGCGCTGCTTGTCCGTCCGGCCGGTAACGCTCCGGTTTTTGCGAATGGCAGGCCCCGCTTGGGATAAACGGTGCCAGAGGCGATGAAGGTTTATTATTGATGTGCAGGTTCGCTTTGCCAGCTTTTATGGTATTTTGCTTAACATGCAAACGGGACCGGCCCGCGATTTTTTTGAGCGGCCTGTAGGAGCAGCTGTTTTTCGGGGAGAGAGTGCATGAAAAAGACGGAATGGAGGAAATGGTTGGTGACGGTCGGCTGCTGCTTGCTGACGGCCTGCGGTGGTGGGGGCGGCGGCGGTGGTGGTGGGTCAGCCAGCACGCCGCCGCCGGTCGATCCGGGCGCGCCGCCGGTCGAGGCGGTCCGCCTGCTGAACGACAGCGGTATTCAGAGCTTTGGTGACGCCAACGCGAACAATCTGACCAGTGCTCCGGCCGGCTTTCCCTGGCAGGATGCCGCTCTGGGCCGTGATGCTGCAGCCGCGGCCGGCAGTTTGCAGAAAACCGGCGGTGGCGCGGCCGGCTTTGATTTCAGCCGTATCGGGATTGATGGCGCGGTGGTCAGTGCCGCCGAACTGGGTAGCAAAACCTGGGTGGCGGTGCGCGATAACACCACCGCTCTGATGTGGGAGGTGAAGACCAACGATTACGGTCTGCGCGATGCCCGCTGGTTGTACCGCCGGAGTGCGGCGGCAGACGGAGCCGGGGTGCCGGGAGAGGACGATTGCATTGCCGACAATGGCTGTGATGTGGACAGCTACATTGCCCGGGTCAATGCTGCCGGATTGGCGGGTTATTCGGACTGGCGGCTGCCGACCCGTGAAGAGTTGCGCAGCCTGGTACACTATGGTACAGCCGGTCCGGTTATTGACGGCAGCTATTTCCCGGACACGCCCAATGATAATACGGCTTACTGGACAGACACTGATGATCCGGCCAGCGAAACCGACGGCGGCGTGGTGGAAAATGCCTGGGTTACCGAGTTTTGCTGTGGCATGGAAGAATCCGTAAAAAAAGACAGTATGTTGCATGTGCGATTGGTCCGTGAAACCGGCTCCCCGGCACGCCAGACCCTGGTGACGCATGCGGATGGCAGTGTGACCCACCTGGCCAGTCAGCTGCGCTGGCAGATCTGCCCCGAGGGCCAGCTCTGGGATGCGCAGAACGGCTGCGGCGGCAGCGAAACCCTGACCACCTGGTCCGAGGCTCAGGCGCTGGCGGATGCGGTTTCCGGCTGGCGCCTGCCAACGGCCGATGAGCTGCAGTCCTTGGCCCGTTACTATCAGCTACGCCAGCAGCACCCGGAATGGCTGTTGCCGGATGCCTTTGCGGCCAGCGCGGTCGCCCACAGCTGGAGCAGTACCGCAGATCCGCAGGATGGTGACCGGGCGCTGGCGGTTGATTTCCGCAGCGGTGAACAGACCAGTCTGCTCAAGGAGGCGCCTGCTGTTGTTGAGGAAGAAGATGAGGGTGAGGGTGAGGAAACGGCAGAAGAGCCTGCCGAAGAGCCTGCTGAAGAGGTGTCAGAGGCCGAAACATTTGAACCTCAGGCGGTACGCTTGGTGCGGCAGGATCAGGTGAACTACTATCTGCAGGATAACCACGATGGTACCGTCACCGACCGGTTTAGCGGTCTGATGTGGAAGGTCTGTTCTGAGGGCCAGCTGTGGAATCCGCAAAGCGGCTGCATCGGCGTGGCGGCCCAGTTTGACTGGCAGGGCGCGCTGCAACAGGCGCAGACGGTACGAGCTGCCGCCGAGGCGGGTTACAATGACTGGCGGTTGCCCAATATCAAGGAGCTGACCAGCATTCTCAACGCCGATCGCCTCGAACCGGCCAGCTATCGTGAGTCTTTCCCGGCCACGCCGGCAGGAATCTACTGGTCGGCCTCGCCCTATGCCGTTTTTCCGGCCTTTGCCTGGACGGCAGATTTTGCCGATGGCGCGCTGGCAGCGTTACTCAAGATGAGTCCACATCATGTGCGACTGGTGCGCGATGCCCGCTAGGTGCGTCGTCGTTGCTTCTTGGTGAGAGCAGCTAAAACCTGGGCGGCGTTCCGTGGTTACGGAACGCCGCCCGTGTTTTATGTCGCGGGCGGTGTCGGGCGAGGATAGGGCCGCAGATGACTTTCCAGCGCGGCGCGCCAGCAGGCCAGTTTCGCGGTATAGGGCATGGAGGCGTGGGCCGGGCTGGTGGAGGGTAATTGCAGCACGCCGAGATTGAGGCGCTCGGGGGGCAGGTCCGGCCGGATCAGGCGTTCAAACAGCCGTTTTGCCGTGGCGCCATTGCACAGCACGCCGGTGATGCCGGGTTGGCTTGTCAGTAGCTCCGCCACGGCATTGGCCTGGGCCGATGCCATGACAATGGCCTGATCGCTGCTGCCCGGTCGTTGACAGCAGCGCAGTACATCCCACAGGGCGACGCTTGCCGTGGTGAGGGCAGCAAGGCGCTGCGGGTAGGGTTGCGTTGGATCGAATTGCAGAATGTCACCGAGCAGGCGCCAGAAGAGATTGCGTGGATGGGCATAGTATTGCCGTGCTTGCAACGAGGCCACGCCGGGCATGCTGCCGAGAATCAGCAGCCGCGGTTGTGGCGGCAGCAGCGGGGCGAAGCTGTGGAGCATGTCAGAGGGAGCTGGACGGGGCATGGCGATGGCTGGCGCGAAGTGATGCTGCACTGTCACCGGCAGCTGGCGCCCGTGGCGGCACCGCCGGCTTGGGGCGCAAGATCAGCGGCGCTTCTGGTGGGCAAAAGCGCCGCTGTGTTGTGATGACCGGGGCTGCGTTGGCGGATCAGCTGGCGCGTTTCTTCAGTTCGTCGCGGCGATCATCCATGACCTTGACGGCGCACAGATCACCGCACATGGTGCAGGCGCCGTGTTCGTCGGCGGCCTTGTTTTCACTGCGGCGGGTGCGGGCGCGGGCCGGGTCGAGGGCAAGTTCGAACTGCTTTTGCCAGTCGAGATCCTTGCGCGCCTGGGCCATGGCATGGTCACGATCGATGGCGCCGGGCACCTGCTTGACGATGTCGGCGGCATGGGCGGCGATCAGGCTGGCAATGACGCCTTCGTGAACGTCCTGCACGTTGGGCAGGCACAGGTGCTCACTGGGGGTGACATAGCACAGGAAGTCAGCGCCGGCCGAGGCGGCGATAGCGCCGCCGATGGCGCAGGCGATATGATCATAGCCGGCCGCCAGATCGGTGACCAGCGGCCCCAGCACATAAAAGGGCGCGCCGTGGCACAGGCGTTTTTGCAGCTGGATGTTGGCCTGGATCTGGTCGAGGGGCACATGGCCTGGGCCTTCGATCATGACCTGGATGCCGGCATCCCAGGCGCGCTGGGTCAGTTCGCCGAGAATCAGCAGCTCCTGCACCTGAGCGCGGTCGGTGGCGTCCTTCAGACAGCCGGGCCGGAAGCCGTCACCGAGGGAGAGGGTAGCATCATAGGGTTTGACCAGCTCAAGCAGGCGGTCGTAGTGTTCGTACAGCGGGTTTTCCGCATTGTTGAAGGTCATCCACTTGGCGGTAAAGGAGCCGCCGCGTGAAACCACCTCCATCAGGCGGCCTTCGCGATCCATCACCTCAAGGGTACGACGGGTAACACCGCAGTGGACGGTGATAAAGTCAACGCCATCGTCCAGGTGTTTTTTAATGCCGTCGAAGATCTCGTCAACGGTCATTTTGACCATGGCCTTTTTCTTTTTGGCCACGGTGTCGACGGCGGCCTGGTACAGTGGCACGCTGCCGATGCAGGCGTTGGTCTGGCCGATGATGGCGGCGCGGATTTCGTCGATCGGGCCGCCGGTGGACAGGTCCATGATGGCGTGGGCGCCGGCGGCAACGGCGACGCGGGCCTTTTCCATTTCCTTGTCGATGCTGGTGTCGTCCTTGCTGGTGCCGATGTTGGCGTTGACCTTGGTGCGCAGGCCCTGGCCGACGGCCAGCGGCAGGCCGTTGGTGTGCTTGACGTTGTGGCAGATGCAGACGGTGCCCTGGGCAACACGGGCCCGCAGGGTCTCGGCGTCGATGCCTTCGATTTCGGCGGCCTGGCGCAAGGTGTCGGTGATGATCCCCTGACGGGCGGCTTCCATGAGCGTCATGGTCGGTTTCCTCTCTTTCGGGCCTTTTGAGGTGGGCGGTTAGTCCAGCTGCGGCCGCAGGGCGGCGGCAGCCAGATAATGATTGACCGGGCCATGTCCCTGGCCGTAGCCGGGAGCGTGGCGGATGGCGGTTTCAATGAAGGTTTTGGTCAGACGCACGGCCTCGGCCAGGGCAAAACCGCGCGCCAGCAGGGTGGCCACGGCGGCGGCGGTGGTGCAGCCGGTACCGTGGGTATGGGCCGAATCGAGCCGTTCGCCCTGCAACAGCAGGGTGGTCGTTCCCTGACGCAACAGATCGACGGGTGCGCCGGCCAGATGACCGCCCTTGATCAGCACATGGCGGGCGCCGAGCTGCTGCAGGCGGATGGCGGCCTGTTCCATGGCGTCCACATTGGTGATGCCACGACCTGTAAGGGCTTCGGCTTCGGGCAGATTGGGTGTGAGCAAATAGGTTTGCGGCAGCAGTTGGCTGATCAGGGCCTCGATGGCGTCCTGTTGCAGCAGGCTGGCACCTCCCTTGGCGATCATGACCGGGTCGACGACGGTTAGACCGGCCTGGCCGCGCAGTTCCTCAGCAACGGTACGGATGATTTCGCTGTTCAGCAGCATGCCGGTTTTGATCACATCGGCGCCGAGATCATCAAGGACGGCGCGCAGTTGCTGCCGCACAAAGTTGGCCGGCACGGCATGAATGCCACTGACGCCGAGGGTGTTCTGGGCGGTCAGGGCGGTGATGACGCTGCTGGCATAGCCCCCCAGCAGGCTGATGGTCTTGATGTCGGCCTGAATGCCGGCGCCGCCGCCACTGTCGGAGCCGGCGATGGTGAGAACCCGGCCGCAGGGGACGGGTTGGCGCCGGTGAAACAGCAGGGCCATTTCGCGGGCGGCCAGATCGGGGCGTGGGTCGGCCATCAGGGCCGACACTACGGCGGCACCATCGGCACCGGCCGCGATGACGGCGGGTAGGCCGGCGGCATCGATGCCGCCAATGGCGACGAGGGGCAGATCGACGGCGGCGCGGATGGCGCGCAGGCCTTCAAGGCCGATGTGAACGGCGTCGTTCTTGGTACGGGTCGGATAGACGCTGCCGACGCCAAGGTAATTGGCGCCTTCAGCCACGGCGGCCTGGGCCTGTGCTACCGTGCGGCACGAACGGCCGATGAGGGCAGCCGGCCCGAGCGCGGCGCGGGCGACGGCGATGGCGCCGTCCTGCTGGCCGAGATGAACACCATCGGCCATGCAGGCGCGAGCCAATGCGATATTGTCATTGATGATCAGTTGGGCCTGATGATGGTGGCACAACTGGCGCAGGCGCTGGGCAATGGCGAGTTGCTCGTCGAAGGGCCGGGTTTTGTCGCGGTACTGCAGCTGGCGGACACCGCCGCGCAGGGCGAGTTGGCAGCATTCGAACAGTCGGGCACTGTCGCTGGCGTCGGTGATGAGATAGAGACCACCAATGGTGGCATTGGAGCGGGGCGTCGTTGTCATAAAAAAACCGCGGCCGGCAACGGGCGCGGTCGAGACAGACAGTCCCAAGGGGCTGTCTGGTTCTGGTCGCTTCCCTACGCCGGCATGATCCGGATCAGGTTCCAAGGGTCGTCCGTCGAGGACTCTCAGTGAATGAACTTCACTCCCCCAGCTTCATGTCCTACAGGTTGTGATTGCTGACTGTGCAGGTCAGCCTATGTCATCCGGCAGGTGCTGTCAACCGCCATTGTCGTTGGCCGGAAGGCCAAAAAGTGCTTTTTTGTTGCTAAATTGATGTTGTCCATTGGCTGGGCTGGACAGTTGAGGCCGCAGGCGGCTGGTGCCGGTGAGGGTTTTGTGGGGGGCTGGTCAGAATTTTGTTATGCGTTTTTGCTGGATTCCGCCGGGTGAAAAGCGCTAAAAGGATGATCTAAGTTGCCGACAGCATGAAAATTTTGTTTTTCGTGAAAAGCTCAGGGATGTGTGGGCAGGAGTTGACACAGCCGGCGGTCCGGCCGGGGGGAGTGGTGCGCGGTGGAATATGCCGATCTGGTGGAAAACAGTAACGATCTGATTCAGGTGGTGGGCTTTGACGGCCAACTGCTGTATGTCAATCAGATGTGGGTCGATACGCTGGGCTATCCGCGCGATGAAGCCTACCGCATGAACTTTTTCAATATTCTGCACCCCGATTGTCACTGTCGCTGTGGCGAACGGGTGGAGCGATTGCGTACCGGCGAGAGTGTGCCACGCTTCGAGGTGGAGTTCATCACCCGTACCGGCCAGAAGATCGTGGCCGAAGGCAGCATCTCCCTGTATCGCGAACAGGGTGAGGCGCGGGGTATTCAGGGGTTTTTCCGCGACATCACCCTGCGCAAGAAAACCGAGAATGCCTTGCGCGAGCGTGAGGAACAGCTGCGCACCATCTTTGAATCTTCCGTTGCCGGCATTGCCATGCTGGCGCCCGATGGCCGTTTTTTGCAGGCCAACCCCGCTTTCTGCAATTTTCTCGGTTACAGCGAGAATGAACTCAAGCAGATGAAGATAACCGATGTGACGCATCCCGACGATATTGAGGATACCCTGCGGCGGCGCCAGATTGCCCGGGCCAACCGCAGTCAGTCCATCGTCTGTGAGAAACGTTATCTGCGCAAGGACGGGTCGGTGTTCTGGGCGCAGTTGTCGTCGACCTGGTTTTTTGATCCCCAGGGCCAACCGCTCTACACCGTTCCGGTCATTCAGGATATTACCGCCCGCAAGCTGGCTGAGGAGCGGATTCGCGAGCTGGCTTATTACGATGGCCTGACCCGGCTGCCCAATCGCCAGCTGCTGCATGACCGGTTGGAACTGGCACTGGCCCAGGCGCGGCGGCATGATCGTCAGATGGCGTTGCTGTTTCTTGACCTTGACCGTTTCAAGGGTGTCAATGATACCCTCGGGCATGCCATTGGCGACCGCCTGTTGCAGATTGCCGCCGAGCGCCTGACCGCCTGTCTGCGCGACAACGATACCGTGGCGCGACTGGGTGGTGATGAATTTGTCATTCTGCTGGCGGATTTCAAAAGCAGTGACAATTTGCCCCATGTGGCCGGCAAGATTCTCAAGGCGCTGGCGCAGCCCTTTGATCTGGGGGTGCGCGAGGTTTATATCTCCACCAGTATTGGTATCGCGCTCTATCCCGATGATGCCGAGGATGCCGGTGAACTGTTGCGCCATGCCGACATGGCCATGTATGCCGCCAAGGAGGAGGGCGGCAACGGTTTCCGGTTCTATTCCAGTGAAATGAACGCTCGCGCGGTGGCGCGGATGGACCTGGAATCCAATCTGCGGCGGGCGTTGGACGAAAAGGAATTCTTTATCGAATATCAGCCGCAGATCGATCTGGTCAGCAACCGCATGGCTGGTCTCGAAGCTCTGGTGCGCTGGCGCCATCCGCAGCTGGGGGTCATTCCACCGGCGCAGTTTATTCCGCTGGCAGAGGAGACCAATCTGATCCTGCCGCTGGGTGAGTGGGTGATGGAGCAGGTGTTTTTGCAATGCTGTCGCTGGCACGCCAACGGCCTGGCCAACCGGCAGGTGCGGGTGGCCATCAATGTGTCGGGCCGGCAGTTCGATCAAGCCGATTTTGTTGAAATGGTCAAGCGGCTGTTGCAGCAGACCGGCGCCAAGGCCCATTGGTTCGAGTTTGAAATCACTGAGAACGTGTTGATGAAGGATGTTCAGCGCACCATCGCGACGTTGCGCCAGATCCGCGAGCTGGGCATTCATGTGGCCATTGATGATTTCGGCACCGGCTATTCCTCCCTCAGCTGTCTGAAACATCTGCCCCTCAATCGGTTGAAGATCGACAAGAGCTTCATTGCGGACATTCAGACCAATGCCGATGACCGTGCCATCGTTTCGGCGACGATTGCCATGGCCAAGCGTCTTGATCTGGAGGTGACGGCTGAGGGTGTCGAAACCGAGGGGCAGTACGGTTTTGTCTATCAGCGTGACTGTGACGAGGTGCAGGGGTTCTACTTCTGCCGACCGTTGCCGGCCGACAAGGTCCTTGATGCCTGTCGCAAGCATCTCGACGAGAGCTGACGACCGGCACGGCGCTTTACTGTTTTTCGGTGCTCGTGATACAAGGACGCGGCCGTATGCGTCGGCAGGGCTTTCGTCCCGTTGCGCCATGGGCGGTTCCTGCCGTGGCGGCGCATTTTTTGTCTTCTTTTCCGCAGCGCGACGGCTGTCGCGCCCAGCCCTTTTGAGTCCAGTCATGTACGCCCATCGTCCCACCGAGGTCGAAATCGATCTGGCCGCCCTGCGGCACAATTATCTGCTGTTGCGTCAGGCCCTGCCGCCCCAGGTGGCACTGCTGGCCGTGGTCAAGGCCGATGCCTATGGCCACGGTGCCGTGGCGGTGGCGCGCTGTCTGCAGCAGGCCGGCGCCGATCTTTTCGGTGTCGCCATCGTCGAGGAAGCCTTGGAGCTGCGCCAGGCCGGTATCGACCGGCCAATTCTGCTGCTTGGCGGCGCCTGGCCGGGACAGGAGGATTGCCTGGTGCAGCATCAGCTGCAGACGGCGGTGTTCGAAATGGCCCAGCTTGAACGGCTGCAGGCGGCGGCTGCGCGGCGGGGGCGGCGGTGCGCCTGCCATCTCAAGCTCGACAGCGGCATGGGCCGACTGGGGGTGCAGCCGGCCGAACTGCCAGCCTTTCTCGAAGAGTGGCATCGTTTTCCGGCCCTCGATCTGGTGGGTGTGATGACCCATCTGGCCATGGCCGATCTGCCGGCGCACCCGCACAACAGCGCCCAGCTGCGTCACTTTGCCGAGGCGGTGGCGCTTGTGCGCCAGGCGGGTTTCAGTCCTCGCTACCTGCATGCGGCCAACAGTGCCGCCAGTCTGGCGCAGCCGGCCGGTCTCTGCACCCTGGTGCGTCCCGGTATCGCTCTTTATGGTGGCCAGCCGTTCGAGGATCAGCCTCTGGCCGGGTTGCAGCCGGTGATGCATTTTCATAGCCGCATTGCGCACCTGCGCGAATTGCCGCCGGGCCACAGCGTGTCCTATGGTCAGCTGTTCGTTGCCCGCCGACCGACCCGTATCGCTGCTGTGCCGGTGGGTTATGCCGATGGCTTCAACCGTCGTCTGTCCGCTGGCGGTGCCGTGCTTATTCGCGGCCAGCGTGCGCCCATCGCCGGCCGGATCTGCATGGACTGGACGCTGATTGACGTGACCGATCTGGCGGACGTCCAAGTCAACGATCGGGTTACCCTGCTGGGCTGCGACGGTGATCAGTGTATCCGGGCCGAGGAATGGGCCGAGCGCATTGGCACCATCGCCTATGAGGTGTTCTGTCAGGTCAGCAAGCGCGTGCCGCGCCACTACCTGGGCCAGACGCTGTTGCCGGCCGCGGAGAGCCCGGCGGCCGCAGGCGGGGTCGTTTCGTGACGGCGTCGCCCGCATTGCAGCTGCTGATCGATCTGGGAACAACCCGCCTTGCCGGCCGTCTGCTCGATGCCCAGGGGGCCTTGCTGGCCGAGGCCGGTCTGGATAACCCGCAGTTTGTTCATGGCACGGATGTGATTCGCCGCTTGCAGGCTGCGACCGAGGGCGCGGCGGCGGAGCTGCAGCAGCAGGCACTGCAGGCCGTGACGCAGCTGACCGCCGAGCTGCTGAGACAGGCGGGACAGCCGCTGGCGGCGGTGCGGCAGGGCCTGCTGGCGGCCAATCCGGCCATGATTACCCTGCTACGGGGCCAGCCCGTGACCGGTCTGCTGCGGCCACCCTATCGGCCACCCTCTCTTGACGGCGTCTGGCTGCACGAAGCCGGACTGCCGCCGCTGTATCTGCTGCCGGCGGTCAGTGGTTTTGTCGGCGGTGATCTGCTGGCCTACGTTTACGGCCAGCTGCCCCTGGTGGGACCAACCCTGCTGATCGATGTCGGTACCAATGGCGAGATGGCTTTGTGGGACGGGCAGGCTTGGTGGTGCAGTTCGGTGGCGGCCGGGCCGACCTTCGAGGGTGCACATCTGGCCTGTGGCATGCGGGCCGAGGCCGGCGCGGTTTATGACGTGGCGGTGGAGGAAGATCGCCTGCGCTTGCGGGTGATCGGCGATGGCCTGCCGCGCGGCCTGTGCGGCAGCGGGCTGACGGCGGCGATTGGCGCGGCGGTGGCCGCCGGCCTGGTGGGCGCGGACGGTGGCCTGCGGCCCGCCGCAGCCATCGACAGCAATCTGGCGCGTTATCTGTGTCAGGACGCTGGTCAGCCGGCCCTGTGTCTCTATCGTGACGCCCGTTGCCAGTTGCTGATCCGCCAGGAAGAGATTCGCCAGTTTCAGCTGGCCAAGGGGGCGCTGCATGCCGGTGCCGAGTGTTTGCTGGAACGGGCCGGACTGGCGCCGCCGGCGCTCGAAAGGGTGTTGCTCAGTGGCGCCCTGGGGCAGGCGCTGGCGCCGCAGACCCTGAAAAACGTTGCCCTGCTGCCGGAATACATGATAAAAAAAGTAAGATTTGTGGGCGCCGGAGTCCTCGTCGGACTCGGGCGCCTTGCTGTCCGGCCCGAGGGGCTGGCGGAGCTCGACGCGTTGCGCCGGGCCATGCGGCCCTATCCGCTGTCGGGCACACCAGCCTTCGAGCAGGCCTTTCTGGCGGCTCTCGATTTCGCCAGCGGGCCAGCCTGAACGGCGTCCTCCCGGTTTTTGCTTGTCAGCCCCGGTGTGACAGGGTAGAAAAAGCCTTTTCTGTCATTGTTCCCTGTTTCTGCCGTGCCGCTGGCGGCGCGGTGTTTTTTTCAGAAAGGATGGTTTCATGGCCACCATCAAACGTGCCCTGATCAGTCTGTCCGACAAGACCGGTATTGTCGATTTTGCCCGTGAACTGGTAGGTTTCGGTGTTGAGATTCTCTCGACCGGCGGTACCGCGAGCCTGCTGCGCCAGGCCGGTCTGCCGGTCAAGGACGTTTCCGAATACACCGGCTATCCTGAAATGCTCGATGGCCGGGTGAAAACCCTGCATCCCAAAGTTCACGGCGGCCTGCTTGGCCTGCGTGACAATCCGGCGCATGTGGCGAAAATGGCGGAGCATGACATCCAGCCCATCGACATGGTGGTGGTGAATCTGTATCCGTTTGAAGCCACGGTGGCCAAGGATGACTGCACCCTGGTGGACGCCATCGAAAATATCGACATCGGCGGTCCGACCATGCTGCGCAGCGCGGCCAAGAACAACCGTTTTGTTACCGTGGTGGTTGATCCGGCCGACTATGCCGTGGTGCTCGACGAGATGCGCGCCAGCAACGGCGCCGTGAGCGAGTCGACCAACTTCGGTCTGGCTGTAAAGGTCTATCAGCATACGGCGGCCTATGATGGCGCCATTTCCAACTGGCTCGGCCGGCGGCTGGAAGAGGGCTGCGTGGCCGAGTTCCCCCCCGCGCTGACGCTGCAGTTTCAGCAGAGCCAGATCATGCGTTACGGCGAAAACCCGCACCAGAAGGCCGCCTTCTATGTGGAGAAGAATGTCGCCGAGGCCTCCATTGCTACGGCCAGACAGCTGCAGGGCAAGGAGTTGTCCTATAATAATATCGGCGATACCGATGCGGCGCTGGAGTGCGTCAAGCAGTTTGGCGAGGGCCCGGCCTGCGTCATTGTCAAGCACGCCAATCCCTGCGGCGTGGCGGTGGGCGCTACGATTCTGGAAGCCTATGAGCGCGCGTTCAGCACCGATCCCGAGTCGGCCTTCGGCGGTATTATCGCGTTTAACCGCGAGCTCGATGGCGCGACGGCCAAAGCCATTTGTGACAAGCAGTTCGTTGAGGTGATTATTGCGCCGGTGGTCAGTGCCGAGGCGGTAGAGATCGTCAAGACCAAGAAAAACGTGCGCCTGCTCGAGTGTGGCCAGTGGCCCGCCCAGCCGGCGGATCGTTTGGAATACAAGCGGGTCAATGGTGGTCTGCTGGTGCAGGATGCCGACCATGCCCTGTATGAGGAGTTGAAGGTCGTGACCAAGCGCCAACCGACGGAGCAGGAGATGAAGGATCTTCTCTTCACCTGGCGGGTGGCCAAATTCGTCAAGTCCAACGCCATCGTCTACGGCAAGGAGAATATGACCATCGGTGTTGGTGCCGGTCAGATGAGCCGCATCAATTCGGCACGTATCGCCGCGATCAAGGCAGAGCACGCCGGACTCGAAGTTCAGGGCTCGGCCATGGCCTCGGATGCCTTTTTCCCGTTCCGTGACGGACTCGATAACGCAGCGGCTGTAGGCGTGACGGCGGTCATCCAGCCCGGCGGGTCGATTCGTGATGAGGAAGTGATTGCGGCCGCTGATGAGCACGGTATTGCCATGGTGTTTACCGGCATGCGTCACTTCCGTCATTAAGCAAGCGGACCTTTTTCGCCATCTCGGCGTTGTCGCCCTGATCAGGTAAAAATGGCTCGTTTCTCCTTTCGTGAGCGTAGCTGGGAACGTTTGGCAGGCAGAAGACAGACAAGAAAGGTTCGAGGATGAAGATACTGGTTGTCGGTGGTGGCGGACGCGAACACGCACTGGTGTGGAAGATTGCCCAGTCCCCCCTGGTTGAAACCCTCTACTGCGCGCCGGGCAATCCCGGCATCGCTGAGTTGGCCGAACTGGTGCCGCTGAATGTTGAGGATGTGGACGGCCTGTGCGCTTTTGCCTTGGAGAAGGGGATCGACCTTACCGTGGTTGGGCCGGAGTTGCCGCTGACGCTGGGCATTGCCGATCGCTTCAAGGCAGCAGGGCTGACTATTTTCGGTCCCAGCCAGGCTGCCGCCCAGATCGAGGGCAGCAAGGGGTTTTCCAAGGACCTGATGGCCAAGTACGGCATTCCGACGGCGGCCTATGCCCGCTTCAGCGAGCGCGATCAGGCGGTGGCCTATGTGAAGGCGCAGGGCGCCCCCATCGTCATCAAGGCCGATGGCCTGGCCGCCGGCAAGGGTGTAATTCTGGCGCAGACGCTGGAGGAGGCTGTTCAGGCCATTGATGAAATTCTGGTCGACGGTGTCTTCGGCGAAGCCGGCAAGTCGCTGGTGATTGAGGAGTTTCTCTACGGCGAGGAAGCCTCTTTCTTTGCCTTTACCGACGGCAAGAATATTCTGCCGCTGGCTTCGGCGCAGGATCACAAGCAGATTTTCGATGGCGACAAGGGCCCCAATACCGGTGGCATGGGCGCTTATTCGCCGGCGCCGGTGGTTACGGACGCACTGTATCAGCGGATTGTTGACGAGGTGGTGCAGCCGACCATCGACGGCATGGCGGCTGAAGGTTGTCCCTACTGTGGCATCCTGTTTGTTGGTCTGATGATCGATGGCGAGAAGATCCGGGTGCTGGAATACAATGCCCGCTTCGGTGATCCCGAGGCCCAGCCCCTGCTCAGCCGCATGAAGTCCGACCTGGTGCCGATATTGCGCGACTGCGCCCGTGGCGAATTGACCACCAGGGCGCTGGAATGGCATGAGGGCGCGGCGGTCTGTGTGGTGCTGGCGGCGGCCGGTTATCCGGCCAGTGTCCGTAAGGGCGATGCGATCAGCGGCCTGACGGCGGCCAACGCCCTTGAGGGTGTGCAGGTGTTTCAGGCCGGCACCGCTCTGTGCGAGGGCCAGCTGGTGACAGCCGGTGGCCGGGTGCTGGGGGTCGTCGGCCGTGCCGCCGATGTGCCGGCAGCCATTGAGCGGGCTTACGCAGGCGTGGCGCAGATCCGGTTCGATGGTGCTCAATGGCGGCGTGATATCGGCCAGAAAGCCTTGCGGCGCCTGCAATCGTCTTGATCAAACCACAGGAGGATAAGGACATGGAACAGGTACAGGTCGGTATTCTGATGGGCAGTGATTCCGATTATCCGGTCATGGCCGAGGCGGCCAAGGCCCTGCGCGAATTCGGCATCGGTTTTGAGATGCTGGTTTCCAGTGCTCACCGTTCGCCCAAACGGACGGCGGAATATGCCGCCAGTGCCGCCGGTCGCGGTATCCGGGTACTGATTGTTGGTGCCGGTGCCGCCGCCCATCTTGCCGGTGTGGTCGCTGCCGAGGCAACCCTGCCAGTGGTGGCCGTGCCGATCGACAGTTCGGCCCTCAAGGGGCTCGATGCGCTGCTGGCCACGGTGCAGATGCCAGCCGGCATTCCGGTTGCCAGCATGGCCATCGGCAAGGCCGGGGCGCGCAATGCCGGCCTGTTTGCCGTGCAGATCCTGGCGACCACCGATGCGGCGCTGGCTGAACGACTGCGCCAGGCCCGCAACGATATGGCGGCGGCGGTGGCGCACAAGAGCGAGCAGTTACAGCAGCGTCTTGCCACGGACGGGCTGTTGTGAGTACAGGATACGGACAGGGTTGGCAAGGCACCACGGCTGCCTGTGCAGCTTGAGGTGCGGAAAAACACCGGGGAAGGTGTTCTTCGGTCTGTGCGGCGGACTTGTGCCTGCCGCTAAATCGTCGGTTCAGACGCGCGTTCGGGGAAGAAATGCGTGGCTTGTGACCGGCAAAAACGTAACTCTGCTGGCGCATGGGAGGCAGCGCCTGCCCAGCAAAGGAGAACTGGCATTTGAGCGGACAACAGCGAACAGTCGTGGCAGCCATCTGGGATTTTTTCTGCTCCCTCAAGCTGTCGATCTTTACCCTCATCGTTCTGGCGATCACCTCGATTATCGGTACGGTGATCCAGCAGAACCGGCCGGCCGAAGAATACTTGCGGTTCTTCAGCGAAAAAACCTACCACCTGCTCAACAGTCTGCAATTCTTCGACATGTACCATTCCTGGTGGTTCATCGGCCTGCTGATTCTGTTCAGTATCAATCTGGTGTGCTGTTCCATCAAGCGGCTGCCGCGCGTGTGGAAGCTGGTACGCCACCCCCAGCTGACGCCGAGTGAGGCGTTGCTGAAAAGCTTTTCCAATGTCGATGAACAACTGGTCACGGGCAGCCTTGCCGAGGTGCGCCAGCGCATGGAGGCTTTTGTGGCCCGCGAATTCGCCCCGCCGGTGTGCAACAGCGGCGAGGCCGGTCTCTATCTTTATGCCGACAAGTCGCGCTACGCCCGTTTGGGGGTTTATGTCACTCATCTGTCGATCCTGATTATCTTTATCGGTGCCATCATTGGCAACCTGTTCGGCTACAAGGCTTTTGTCAACATTCCTGAAGGTGGCAGCGTCGATCAGGTTTGGCTGCGCAGTGGCGGGGTGGCCGATCTGGGGTTCTCGGTGACCTGTGAGGATTTCAGTGTCAGCTTCTACGACAACTCACAGCGGCCGAAAGAATATCGCAGCCTGTTGACCATCAAGGATGGCGGTGAGGTGGTGATCGACAAACGGCCGGTTATTGTCAACGATCCGTTGAGCTACAAGGGCATCACTTTTTATCAGTCGAGCTATGGGCCGGCCGGTGGCGAGGTGCTGTCTGTCAAGGTGAAGCTGCGCGGTACCGACAAGGCCCAGGCCTATGCGTTGCAACGGGGAGAGCGGGCATTGCTGCCCGATGATACCCGTATCCAGCTGGTTGATTTTACGCCTTCGTTTCGCAATTTCGGTCCGGCGGCCAGGTTGCAGGTGCAGCCCGCCAGTGCAGAGGCGTTTTCCGTAACCCTGTTCAAGAACTTCCCGGATTTTGACGACCAGCGGGGTGGTGAGCATATCTTCACGCTGGAGGATTTCGAACAGAAATACTATACCGGGCTGCAGGCGACCAAGGACCCCGGTGTCTGGGTGGTGTGGCTGGGCTGCACCCTGCTGGTGCTGGGCAGCCTGGTGGCCTTTTTCCTGTCGCACCGCCGCCTGTGGGTGGTGCTGAGCGAGAAGCAGGGCAAGGTGCGGGTACGGCTGGTGGGCTCGGCCCATCGTAACCAGCCAGCCTTCGAGCTGTATTTCGATCGTCTCAAGGAAGCCTTTCGCAAGGAGCTGGCCTAGGCTGGCCGGGAGTTGAGAACTATGCAAAGCGGACAGTTGTTCAATCTGGTGACCGTCGGGTATTTCGCCTCCATGGTACTGTTCATAGCCTTTCTGGCGCTGCGCAGCTCGCTGATTGCGCGGTTGGCGACCTGGATTGCCGTGGCTGGTTTTCTTCTGCAGACCGGCGCCATTGGCTTGCGCTGGTATGAAACCTATCAGATCCCTGGAGGTGCCGGTTATGCACCCATGTCGAATCTGTATGAATCGGTGGTGTTCTTTTCCTGGACCATTCTGCTGATTTATCTGCTGATCGATCTGAAATACCGCCAGCCCGCAGTGGGTGCTTTCGTGCTGCCCTTCGCTTTTCTGGCGATGACCTGGGCCCAGCTGCGGCTGGATTCCACCATCTCGCCGCTGGTGCCGGCCCTGCAGAGTAACTGGCTGACCTATCATGTCATTACCTGTTTTCTTGGCTATGCCGCCTTTGCCGTGGCCTGTGGCGTGTCGATCATGTACCTGATCAAGGTGGCCAAGGAAAAGGATGGCGGCAGAGGCCCGGCCGGCGGAATTGTCGGCCAGTTTCCCAGCGCCAAGGTGCTTGACGATCTTAACTACAAGGCCATCATGATTGGTTTTCCCCTGCTGTCGCTGGGGATCATTACCGGCGCAGCCTGGGCCAATTACGCTTGGGGAACCTACTGGAGCTGGGACCCGAAGGAAACCTGGAGCCTGATCGTCTGGTTTATCTACGCCGCCTTTCTGCATGCCCGAATTACCCGTGGCTGGGCTGGCCGGCGGGCGGCGGTGCTGTCGATCGTTGGCTTCGCCGCTACCATCTTCTGCTATCTGGGCGTCAACCTGCTGCTGGCCGGTCTGCATTCCTACGGTTCCTAGTCGCTGAGCCAGCAGCGCTGTTTGTCCGGGGAGACCGTCTGACGGTCTCCCCGTTTTTTACCGTCCCGGCCCGTTTGTCGGGACCTTAAGCAGGGCGGGGAGGCAGAGCGATGGAGCAGGGACAGCAACCGGAAGCGCCGGAGACTCTGCTGGCCGCCGATGAAACCCTCGACAGCGTACAGGACGCCGGCCTGCGGCTGATCCAGCCCCGCCAGGGGTACCGCTTTTCCTTCGATCCGCTGGTGCTGTGTGATTTTGCCCGGCTTGATGGGGTACAGCATCTGCTTGACTTAGGCTGCGGCTGCGGTCTGATGGCTCTGCTGGCGGCGCGGCGCCAGCCTGCGCTGCGGGTGACCGCCATCGAGGTGCAGCCTGCCCAGGCAGACCGGGCACGGCGCAATGTCTGTCTCAATGGTCTGGAATCGCAGGTGCGGGTGGTCTGTGGCGATGTGCGGCAGTGGGCGCCGACGGCGCGGCAGAGCTGTGACCTGGTGCTGTGCAATCCGCCCTTCAGGCCGGCACAGGCCGGTCGTCAAGCCCTGGACGCCGAGCGCCGCGCGGCCCGTCACGAACAACATGGCACCCTGGCTGAACTGCTGAGTGCTGCAGGTCAGGTGCTGAGCCATGGCGGCCGCTGTGCGCTGGTGCATCTGGCCGAACGCCTGACCGACGTGCTGGAAGCCATGCGTCGGGCCCGGCTGGAGCCCAAACGCTTGCGACTGGTGCACAGTCGTGCCGGCCAGGATGCCTGTCTGGTGCTGGTGGAGGGGCGTAAGGGCAGCCGTCCGGGGCTGAGGGTGCAGTCACCGTTGCTGCTGCAGGATGAAGAAATCTAGGAGCGCAGTTGCTGACGCAGACGCTCGGCCTTGTGGCGGCGCTGGTGGGCTTGGATCAGGCGCTGCAGGGCGGCTCGCACCTGTGGGTCGGCGATGGCGGCGGTCAGGCGGGAGATGGCAGCCAGTTCCAGGCTGTTGAGTTCGGGCAGCGTTTCCTTGTGCTCAATGCGCTGAAGACGGGTGGCTACCGGTCGGCGGCGCAGAAAGATGCCCTCGATGGGATGGTCGCCGAGCTGGGCGTTGAGGCTGGCGAGCAGGCGCGGTTTGAGGAGTTGCAGCTGCTGCATCCAGACTGGATGGTCAACCTCAACCTCCAGAATCTGCTGGCGCAGACGTACCGGCCGGGCATGGCAGGCGATGGTCCGACCGACCGTCTGGTCCCACAGTTGCCAGATGGCGTGTTGCTCAATGCGGTTGCGAATGCCCAGCGAGCCGAACAGCTGGTTGAGGATATCGCGGCTGCGTTCCGGCGTGGCACGCCCACGGTTGTTACGGCTCATGACCGACCGGGCTGCTGCAGACGCAAACGCAGCCAGCCGCCGCCGAACTGGCCGAGCAGGGCGCCGAGAATCGACAGGGGGATAACCTGCCAGTCGAGGGCAAAATGCAGCCGCAGCCACAGCAGCAGAGGAATGGACAGGTGGATGTAGGCGAACCAGGCCAGCGAGCGTTTGACGACACCCTGACGCAGGTAGCCCAGCGGTAGATTAACCAGTACCGCGGTGCCGGCCAGCAGGGCGATTTTGAGGCCGAAAGGGGTCAGCTGCATGCCGGATCCACAGAAAATGAGGTGCGAGGCGGGCTGGTCTTGCCGGAGAAAACCAGCGTACCTTAGCCATTTGGCAGGCGGCTGTCAATGTGAAGAACCCGCAAAGGAGCCAGGATATGCGCATGGTCGGGCCGGATCAGTGTCTGCTGGTGTTTGATTCCCTGCACCGCGTCATGCGGGCCGAGCAGCTGCTGCAGGAGCGTTTCAGCGTGTTGCTGGTGCCACTGCCGCGGGTGTTGTCGTCCGATTGCGGCATGGCACTGCGTATCCTGGCGGCTGAGGGGCCGGCCATCGCCGCCAGCCTGCAACAGGCGGAGCTGATGGACTATCGTTGCTACCAGCCGACGGCGACAGGTTTCGCCGTTGTCGATCTGCCGGCGCAAGAATCTTGACAAGCCACTGATGGCCCTTTATAGTCCCCTATTTGCCACTTTGCAGCCTTAAGCCGGAAAGCAGCGGAACCGCCATGTTCGACCAACTCAGTGATAAGTTTGATGCCGTCTTCAAAAAGTTGCGCGGTCAGGGGCGCCTGACCGAAGCCCATGTGACCGAAGCCCTGCGCGAGGTGCGCCTGGTGCTGCTTGAGGCCGACGTCAATTTCAAGGTCGTCAAGGATTTTGTCGC
The DNA here is from genome assembly GCF_900101955.1 of Desulfuromonas thiophila. NCBI lineage: Bacteria > Pseudomonadati > Thermodesulfobacteriota > Desulfuromonadia > Desulfuromonadales > Desulfuromonadaceae > Desulfuromonas > Desulfuromonas thiophila. The sequence goes on from NZ_FNAQ01000002.1 coordinate 64,331, forward strand.
GGCGGTGCAGCAGCGTGCCGTTGGTAGCGATGTGCTGAAAAGCCTGACGCCGGCTCAGCAGGTGATCAAGATCGTGCGCGACGAGCTTGGCCGGCTGATGGGTGAAGGTGAGGATAATGCCCTTGACCTGGCCGCCAGCCCGCCGGTCGCCATCATGCTCTGTGGCCTGCAGGGCGCTGGCAAGACCACCAGCTGCGGCAAGCTGGCCCTGCGTCTGCGCAAGGACAAGCGCCAGCCGCTGCTGGTGCCGGCCGACGTCTACCGGCCGGCGGCGATTGAGCAACTCAAGACCCTCGGTCGGCAGCTGGACATCCCGGTGTTCGACAGCGCTGCCGACGCTGATCCGGTGGATATCTGCCGTCAGGCCCAGGACTATGCCCGCAACCACGGTTTTGACACGCTGATTCTCGATACTGCCGGCCGCCTGCACATTGACGACACGCTGATGGATGAGTTGGTGCGCATCCGCATGGCACTGAGTCCGCGTGAAATCCTGTTCGTGGCGGATGCCATGACCGGCCAGGACGTGGTCAATGTGGTCGAGCAGTTCGATGCCCGGCTTGACCTCAGCGGCGTGATTCTGACCAAGCTCGATGGCGATGCCCGTGGTGGTGCCGCCCTGTCGGTGCGGGCGGTGACCGGCAAGCCGATCAAGTTTGTCGGTCTGGGCGAGAAAATGGATGCCCTGGAGGTGTTCCACGCCGACCGCATGGCCCAGCGCATTCTTGGCATGGGCGACGTGCTGTCGCTGATCGAAAAGGCTGAGGCTGCCATCGACAAAGATGAAGCCGCGCGCATGGAAAAAAAGATGCGCCAGGACGGCTTCACTCTGGAGACCTTTCGCGATCAGTTACAGATGGTGAAAAAGATGGGCTCGATGGAATCGTTGCTCAAGATGATTCCCGGTGTCGGCCAGGCCATGAAGAAGGCGGGCGGCATGCAGCTGCCCGACAAGGAACTGAAGAAAATCGAAGCCATCATCGGCTCCATGACGCCGCTTGAGCGGCAGAATCACAAGCTGATCAATGGTTCGCGCCGTCTGCGCATCGCCAAGGGCAGTGGTACCCGCATCCAGGATGTCAACCAGTTGCTCAAGCGTTTTACCGAGGCGCAGAAGATGATGAAGAAAATGCAGCAGCTCGGTCCCAAGGGTCTCAAGGGCCTGATGGGGCGGGGCGGCATGCCGTTTTAGCTTTTTCCCGCGCTGCGGAAGGCCGCAGTGGGCGGGGTCAACAGGTGCCTGAGGTTTCAGGCGTTTTTCAACAGAGAGGAAGCGATCCCCATGTCCGTCAAGATCAGATTAGCCCGTGGTGGTGCTAAGAAGAAACCCTTTTACCAGATTGTCGTCGCCGACGAGCGTTGTCCGCGCGATGGCCGTTATGTCGAGAACCTTGGCCAGTACGATCCGCGGCTGACCGACAACAAGGTGACAATCAACAAAGAGCGGGCTCTGGCCTGGCTGAATCGCGGCGCCCAGCCGTCTCAGACCGTGCTGAGCCTGTTGCGCCAGACGGGCGTGTGGAGCACCTTCAAGGGCACACCCAAGGCCTAGGGTGCCGGTGAACGGGATCGAATTGCGTAACGATGCCGGCCCGTTGTTCCGGGTTGGCGTGGTCGTGGCAACCCATGGTCTGCGCGGTGACTTGCGTGTGCGGCCGGCCACGGCCGGTTCACTGGCGCTGGCCGATGCCCGCGAACTGACCGTGCTGCTGCCGTCGGGCGAGCGCTGTCTCCGCACGGCGCGACGGGTGAGTCCCCATGGTGCCTCGCTGTTGCTGGCACTGGAGGGCTGTAGCCATATCGACCAGGCTCAGGCCTACGTCGGCGCTGAGCTGTACATGGCCCAGGCCGATCTGGCGACGCCGGAGGATGGCAGCCTGTACTGGCATCAGTTAGAGGGCCTGCGGGTCATCGACCGGCGGTTGGGCGTGGTCGGTACCCTGGAATCGTTACTGGAAACACCGGGACATGATCTGTATGTCGTCCAGGGCCCCTATGGCGAGGTGTTGCTGCCCGCTGTTGCGGCCATGATTGAAGCGATCGATCTTGAAGCTGGCGAAATGCGGGTCAATCTGCCGGAGGGGCTGATCGGACTCAATGACTGATGCTGAGTGACCGCCTGTCTGGGAGTTGTTGCATGCAGTTCGATGTTCTGACCCTGTTCCCGCACATGTTCGATTCGCCTTTTGCCGACAGCATTGTCGGGCGGGCGTGTCAGCAGGGACGGATTCAATTGCATACGCATCCATTGCGGGACTGGGCTGAGGGTCGTCATCAGGTGACGGACGATCAGCCTTATGGCGGTGGTGGCGGTATGATTCTCAAGCCCGAGCCGGTGTGGCGGGCGCTGCAGGATCTGCGGCGTTTAAGACCGGCAGCGCCGGTGTTGCTGCTGACACCGCAGGGCCAGCGCTTCGATCAGCGTCAGGCCGAGAAACTGGCGCGATACGCCGGGTTGATCTTTGTCTGTGGCCGTTACGAGGGCTTTGATGAGCGCATTCGTGGCTATGTCGATGCCGAGTACAGTCTGGGCGACTTTGTTCTGACCGGCGGTGAGTTGGCCGCCATGGTGATGATTGATGCCATTGCCCGGCTGGTGCCGGGTGTCCTGGGTAACAGTGGCAGCGCCGCGGGTGATTCCTTCAGTGATGGACTGCTGGAGTTTCCGCAATATACCCGCCCCGTCGAATATGCCGGCCAGCGGGTGCCCGAGGTGCTGCTCAGTGGTGACCATGCCCGCATCGCCGACTGGCGGCGCTGGCAGCAGCTGTGTCGTACGCGTCAGCGTCGTCCCGATCTGTGGCAGAACCATGCCCTGAGTGAGCAGGATCGACGCCTGCTGCAGCGGTTCGTCGACAGCGATCCGCAGGCAGATGCCTGAACCTATAGAATATGAAGTAAAAAGAACAGTTCACAAGAATCCGTATCACAGGTACACTTTTTGGCCTGTATCGTTTTAAGGAGACCGTCATGAATATTGTGGAACAGATTGGCAACGAGCAACTTAAGCAGGATATCCCGGTGTTCAAGGCCGGCGACACGCTGCGGGTGCATGTCAAGATCAGCGAGGGCAACAAGGAGCGCGTGCAGGTGTTTCAGGGCATGTGCATCAAGCGGGTTAATCGTGGCATCAGTTCGACCTTCACCGTGCGCAAGATTTCCGGAGGCATGGGTGTAGAGCGTGTGTTCCCTCTGCATTCTCCGTCCATCGAAAAGATCGAGAAGGTGACCTCCGGTCGTGTGCGGCGTGCCAAGCTCTACTACCTGCGGGATCTGCAGGGTAAGGCAGCCCGTATCCGTGAGGAACGCAGAAACTAGCAGTGGCTGTTCAGGGCCGCCCGGCATGGCTGTCGGGCGGCCCTGGCCGTTACAGCCATCGTGGTCCGTTGCTCAGGCGGCGCTGCGGTTGGCTGTGGCAACCTCAAAGGGGCTGGCGTCTGCAGAGGCGTCAGCCCCGTTTTTTATCAGGCCCCGGTGGCGGGAGGTGCGATTGAATGCCGATCTGTTTGCTGCTCTGCCGGCCACTGCCGGCTTCGAGCTCTTTGAAGAGCGGTTGCGCCAGTCTGGCTGTTGCCTGCCGGCCGGTGTGGACGAAGCCGGTCGTGGCCCCCTGGCGGGGCCGGTGGTGGCGGCGGCGGTCATTCTGCCGCCCCGCTACGATCTGGCCGGTCTGGCCGATTCGAAGAAGCTCAGTGCCCGGCGCCGCGAACAGCTGTTCGGTAGTATCCGGCAGCAGGCGGTGGCCGTGGGGGTGGGGTTCTGTAGTGCCGCCGAAATCGACCGTCACAACATTCTGCAGGCCAGTTTGCTGGCCATGCGGCAGGCGGTGATGCGGCTGCATCCCGCAGCCGATGCCTTGCTGGTCGATGGCTTGCAGACCCTGGCGCTGCCCCTGCCGCAGCAGGCCCTGGTCAAAGGAGATGCGCGCTGCGCCTCGGTGGCGGCGGCCTCCATCATTGCCAAGGTGGTTCGGGATCGGATCATGCAGGTGTTCGATCGGCGTTATCCCGGCTACGGCTTCGCGCGCCATAAGGGTTATGGCAGTGCCGAACATCGTCGCCGCATCGCCGAGTTGGGCCCCTGTCCGTTGCATCGGGCCAGTTTTCGCGGGGTGCGGGAGTACCTGTGAGCCACCAGCGTCTGGCGCTGGGGCGCTGGGGTGAAGACTGCGCTGCTGCTTATCTGCAGCGTCGCCTGTTCCGCATCCTGGCGCGCAATTTTCGCACCCGCTGTGGCGAGATTGATCTGATCGCCCGCCGTGGTCGGCTGCTGTTGTTTGTTGAGGTTAAGACGCGTAGCAGCACCGACTACGGCCTGGGACAGGAGGCCGTCACCGCCCGCAAGCAGCAGCAAATCGTGCGGGTGGCCCACCAATATCTGCAGTCCCACGACTGCGACGGGCTGAACCCGCGTTTCGATGTGATTGTCGTGTGCCTCGAAGGAGGACAGCCGCGGCTGGAACATCTGACCGACGCCTTTGGCGTCTGAAGCCGGCCGCCAGTGGCTGGCGATCGCCCTGTCAGAGGCCCTGTCGCAAGGAGTTGTGCCATGTCCTGTCCCGAGCCGATCTGTGCGGCCCAACTGCCCATCGCCCCTTCGGCCCTGGGCTATGTCCGTCTGGCGGTGGCCACGCCCTGCCTTGCCCTGGCCGATGTCGGCCGTAATCAGTCCGTCATTGCTGAGTTGATGCGGCAGGCGGTTCAGCGTGGCGCCGAGTTGTTGCTGCTGCCCGAGCTCTGCCTGACCGGCTACAGCTGCGGCGATCTTTTCTTTCAGCAGGCGCTGCTTGACCGGGCAGAGCAGGCTTTGCTGGCTCTGGCGCGGCTGACGGCGGAATTGCCGCTGGCGCTGGTGGTTGGCGTGCCGCTGCGTCAGCACGGCCGGCTGTTCAACTGTGCTGCCTTTGTGTCCGGCGGACGGGTGCGGGGTCTGGTGCCGAAGACCTATCTGCCCAACACTCAGGAGTTTTACGAGCAACGCTGGTTCAGCCGGGCCAGCGCGGCGACAGAGCCTTTGCTGCAACTGGCGGACCAGGTGGTGCCGTTCGGCACCGATTTGCTGTTCCAGCACCAGCGCCTGCCTGCCTGCTGTGTCGCGATTGAAATCTGCGAGGATGGCTGGGTCGCCAGCCCTTTGAGCGGTCCGCAGGCGCTGGCTGGTGCGACGCTGCTGTGCAATCCCTCGGCCAGCCCCGAGGTGCTGGGCAAGGCCGACTACCGCCGTCAGCTGGTGCAGTCACAGTCGGCCCGCTGCCTGGCGGTCTATGCCTATGCCTCCGCCGGTCCCGGCGAATCCTCCACGGATCTGGTGTTTTCCGGCCACAGTCTGGTGGCCGAAAACGGTCATCTGCTGGCCGAATCCGAACGTTTTTCCTTTGCTAGCCAGCTGCTCTGTGTCGATGTCGATGTCGAACTGCTGCAGCAGGAGCGGCAACGCAACAACAGCTTTGCGGTCGGGGCCACGGCGGCCAGTTGGCGGCGGATTTCTTTCGACGTGGCCAGTCCGCCACAGAGCGCGCTGCTGCGCGTGCTGCCGGCTGAGCCTTTTGTGCCGGCACATGCGGCCGAGCGCCAGTCGCGCTGTGCCGAGATCTTTGCCCTGCAGAGCACGGCCCTGATGCGGCGCCTGCGCCATTTAGACTCGCGCCAGGTGGTTATTGGCCTGTCCGGCGGCCTCGATTCAACGTTGGCGTTGCTGGTTACCCTGCAGGCCTTCGACCGCCTTGGCCTGCCGCGCAGCGGCATCGTCGGTCTGACGATGCCGGGTTTTGGCACCAGCAGCCGTACCCGTACCAATGCCTGGCGCCTGATGGAACTGTTGGGGGTGACGGCGCGGGAAATCTCCATTGATGCGGCCGTGCGGCAACACTTCGCCGATATTGGCCATGACGAGGCGCTGCAGGATATTACCTACGAAAATGCCCAGGCGCGCGAACGTACCCAGATTCTGATGGACGTGGCCAACCAGGTGAGCGGCATCGTGATCGGCACCGGCGATTTGTCAGAGCTGGCGCTGGGCTGGTGTACCTACAACGCCGACCACATGTCCATGTACGCTGTCAATTGCGGTGTGCCCAAGACCCTGGTGCGCTATCTGGTTGCCTGGTGCGCCGAGCAGCTGTTCAGTGGTGAAGCCCGAACGGTGTTGCAGGATATCTGCGCCACGCCGGTTTCGCCGGAACTGCTGCCGCCGGCGGCCGATGGCAGTATCCGCCAGAAGACCGAAGATCAGGTCGGGCCCTATGTGCTGCACGATTTCTTTTTGTTCTACCTGCTGCGATACCAGTTCGCGCCCCGCAAGATTTATGCGCTGGCCTGCGGTGCTTTTGCCGGCCGTTATGACCAGGACGAAATTCTGCACTGGTTGCGGGTTTTCTATCGTCGGTTTTTCTCCCAGCAGTTCAAGCGTTCCTGTCTGCCCGACGGGCCCAAGATCGGCACCGTTGCCTTGTCGCCGCGTGGTGACTGGCGCATGCCCAGTGACGCGGCGGTGGCGCTGTGGCTGGAAGATCTGGAGCGTTTCGATGGCTGAGGAACAGGTATGCGGCGGCACCCTCTATGTGGTGGCGACCCCCATCGGTAATCTGGAGGATATCAGTTTACGGGCGCTGCGGGTGCTGCGCCAAGTGGCGCTGATCGCGGCCGAGGATACCCGCCACAGTCGCAAGTTGCTGGCGCATTACGGCATCGGCACACCCTTGACCTCCTGTTACGCTCATAATGAGGCCGACAAGAGTGCCGCTTTGCTTGATCGTTTGCACCAGGGCGCGGCCATTGCCCTGATCAGCGATGCCGGTACACCCGCCATCAGCGATCCGGGTGCGCTGCTGGTACAACACTGCATTGCCGCCGGCATTCCGGTGGTACCGGTGCCGGGCCCCTGCGCCGCCATTGCCGCCCTGTGCGCGGCTGGCCTGCCCACCGGCAGCTTCTGTTTTGACGGCTTTCTGCCGGCCAAAAGCAGTGCCCGTCGGCGCCAGCTGGCCAGCTATGTCGGCTTGCAGCGTACCCTGGTGCTGTACGAGGCGCCACACCGACTGTGCGCCTGTCTGCGTGATATCGTGGAACAACTGGGAGAGCTGCAGCCGGTGGCGGTGGCACGGGAGCTGACCAAGCGTCACGAAGAGCTGTTTCGCGGCAGCGCGGTTGAGGCGCTGCGCCATTTTTCGACGCAACCGGTGCGGGGGGAAATCGTTCTGTTGCTGGCGCCGGTGGCCATTGCGACACCCCGGTTGGAACTGGCGGAGGCGGTGCGCCAGCTGCTGGAACAGGGGCTGGCGTTGCGTCAGATTGCCCGCCAGCTGGCAGCGGACTATGACTGCAGCGGCAGCGCGATTTACGCCCTGGCCCAGCAGCTGCGGGATGCGCAGGTCAGCGACGAATCAGAAAGTCGCTGAATTCGCCGGTGGCGTCGAGCAGCCGCAGCTGCACCTGATCCACCCGCGCCAGCTGCGGCCCACGGCGGCAGGCTCGGATCAGGGCTTCGATGGCGTTTTCACTGCCTTCGGCGACGGCTTCGACGCGGCCATCGGCAAGGTTGCGGACATAGCCGCTCAGGCCCTGCAGCTGGGCCTGCTGATGGGTGAAGGCACGATAGCCGACACCCTGCACCCGGCCGGCGATCTGCAGATGTACGCGGATGATGGTCATGGCTGCTCCTTGCCGGCGCTGTCACCGGCGCTGAGATGTTGCAGTAAGTCCTTCTCGCTCAGGCAGGGCACGCCCAGGGTTTCGGCCTGGCGCAGTTTGCTGCCGGGATTTTCCCCGACCACCAGATAGTCGGTTTTGCCACTCAGGGCACTGCTGACCCGGCCGCCAGCCGCTTCGATGTGGGACTTGGCTTCGCTGCGGCTGAGTTGCTGCAGGGTGCCGGTCAGAACCAGGGTCTTGCCGGCAAAAATGCCTGTTGCTGTCGGCGGGGCCGGCGCGCTGGCTGCTGGCGGGCGCACCCCGCTGTTGTGCAGCTGCTGCAGAACAGCGCGGTTGTCGGGATTGGCGAAGAAGTGCTGCAGGCTGTCGCTGACCTGGGGACCGATGGCGTGAATCTGTTGCAGTTCCTCTGCGCTGGCGGCCATCAGCGCATCTAGGGTACCAAAGGCCTCGGCCAACAGCCGGGCGACATGTTCACCAACGTGGCGTATGCCGAGGGCGGCCAGCAGGCGGTGCAGTGGTCGGGTTTTGCTGGCATCGATGGCGGCAAGCAGATTGGCGGCCTTTTTCGCGCCCATGCGTTCCAGTGGCAGCAGCTGTTCGCTGCGCAGCTGATAGAGATCGGCCAGGGTGTGAACCAGACCCTGGCCGAGCAGTTGCTCGATGATCTTCTCCCCCAGACCGTCAATGTCCATGCCCTGGCGTGATACAAAATGCTTGAGCTGGCCCTTGAGCTGGGCCGGGCAGCGCAGGCCCTGACAGCGCGGTACGACCTCGTCCCGCAGGCGAGCCACTGGCGCGCCGCACACCGGGCATTGCTGCGGCAGGGGAATCGGCTGTTCGCTGCCGTCGCGTCGCTCGCTGACCACTGCCACCAGGTCGGGGATGACATCGCCGGCTCGCTCGACAATGACCTCGTCGCCGATGCGCACGTCAAGACGGGCGATTTCATCCCAGTTGTGCAGGCTGGCGCGGCTGATGGTCACGCCGCCGACGCTGACCGGTTCGAGCAGGGCCACCGGTGTGATGGCGCCGGTGCGGCCCACCTGCAATTGTACCTGCCGCAGACGGGTTCGACCCTGGCGGGCGGCGAACTTGTAGGCAATGGCCCAGCGTGGTGCCCGGCTGGTGCTGCCAAGCCGGTCGTGCAGGGCCAACTGGTCAACCTTGACAACCAGGCCGTCGATTTCGTAGGGCAGGGTTTCGCGCAGGCCGGCCAGCCGCTGGCAGAGCTGCCAGACGGCCTCAATGCCGGTGGCCGGATACAGGTGCGACCGGTTGATGCGCAGCCCCCAGTCCTGCAACTGCAGCAGCACCTGCTGCTGCCGATCGGGCAGGGTGGCGCTGCAGGCGCCGACGCCATAGCAGAAGATCTTCAATGGTCGACGAGCGGTTTCGTGCGGGTCGAGCTGGCGCAGACTGCCGGCGGCAGCGTTGCGCGGGTTGGCAAAGGCATTCTGCCCCTGTTCCTCGCGCTGCTGGTTGAGTTGACGGAAGGCGGCCAGCTCCATGTATACCTCACCACGCACCTCCAGCAAATCGGGCGCTCCTGGCCGCAACCGCAGCGGTACCGTTGCCAGGGTGCGGATATTGGCACGGATATCCTCGCCACTGTGGCCGTCGCCGCGGGTGGCGGCCATAGCCAGCCGGCCCTGTTCATAGCGCAGGGCAACGGCAACGCCATCCATCTTCAGTTCGCACAGATAATCAATGGGATCGGCGAGCTGCAGGTGGCTGCGCAGGCGTTGATCGAATTCGCGCAGACCGGTTTCATCGAAAGCGTTATCGAGGGACAGCATCGGCTGCAGATGGCCTACGCTGCTGAAGGCACTGTCGGGCGGGCTGCCGACGCGCTGGCTCGGCGAGTCGGGCGTAATCAGCTGCGGATAGCGTGTCTCGATCTGGCGCAGCTCGCCGAACAGGGCATCGTAGGCGGCGTCGGTGATTTCCGGCTGGTCGAGACTGTGGTAGCGCCAGCTGTGGTGGTGCAGCTGCCGGCACAGCTGCTGGTGGCGGGCGATAAGGGCTTCGCTGGGCGTTTCGACAGGCATGGGGCAACGGTTGTCCGGTTGAAAAGAGTGGCAGGAAAATGACGCGGCTGGTTGTTGGCAGCCCGTCAGCGCGGTGCGCCAGTGTAGCCTGCCGGCCAGACCGTGCCAATTGCTTTTTGGTTAGCCGCTGGGCTACACTCACGCCGGCCAGCGGGCTGTGGCTGGGGAATGACATGGTGGTCTGCCGGCACAGGGATGTGGCAGATGCGGAAAGGATGGAACAACGGTGGAGCAGCTGTGGCTCGATCTGACCCTGATGGGGTTTTTGTTCGTGGCATCGGCGTTTTTTTCCGGCTCGGAAACGGCGCTACTGGCCATGGATCGTACCCGGGTCAGCTATCTGGTAGAAAAAAACCGGCGGGGCGCGCAGGAGCTGGCGGCCTTGTTGGGACGGCCGGAGTGGTTGCTCGGTGGCATTCTGGTCGGTAATAATCTGGTCAATATCGCGCTGTCGGTTATTGCCACCGGTTTCTTTGTCCGGCTGTACGGTGTCCATGGCGAATGGCTGACCATCGTCGTGCTGACGCCGTTGCTGCTGATTATTTCCGAGGTCTGCCCCAAAACCTATGCTGCCCGTCGTTCCGAGCGGCTGGCCTTTAAGGTGTTGACACCCATCCGGCTGATTTTGACCTTACTGTCACCCGCGACCTGGCTGGTGACCCGTTTCTCCCTGCTGATGACCCGATTGCTCAAGGCGGACCAGGAGCAGGTCGGTCTGTCTGCCGATGAGATTCAGACCATTATTGCGCTGGGGGCGCGCGCCGGCGCTCTGCCGGGCGAGCAGCACAGCATGCTGCACGGTGTGTTCGAGCTGGGGCAGATTCGGGTGCGCGATGTCATGATTCCGCGCACCGAGGTGGTCGGGGTTTCGGTGGCGGCCAGTTATGGCGAGCTGTTCGATCAGATCAAGACCTCGCCCCATTCGCGCTTTCCGGTTTATGACGGCAGTCTGGACAATATTGTTGGCGTGGTGCATGCCAAGGATGTGTTGCGTTTTATCGATCAGCCGCAGGCGTTTGATATGCGCAGTCAGATGCGAGAACCCTATTTCGTGCCCGAAAGCAAGCTGGCGCAGGCATTGCTGCAGGCCTTTCGCCGCCGCCGGGTGCATCTGGCCGTGGTGATTGACGAGTATGGCGGTGTCGAGGGTATTGTGACACTGGAGGACGTGCTGGAAGAAATCGTCGGTGAAATTCAGGACGAATACGATGCCGAGGAACCCTATCTGACAGCGCTGGCGCCGGGACAGTTTCTGGTGGAAGGCGGCACCCCGCTGCGTCTGTTGCGCCGCCGCTTTGGTGTCGATTTTGCCGGCGAAGAGGCGACGACCCTGGCCGGCCTGATGCTGTGCGAACTGGGGCGGATTCCGCAGGAGGGTGACCGTTGCGAGGTGGCCGGCCTGACCCTGATTGCTCGCAAGGTGGAGCTGCACCGGATCGAACAGATCGAGATTTTGTTGCCGGAGAATTGAAGACGCCGGCAACAAAATCCATCGCTGCCGCGGTTTTTTGTTGACAGGCGATGCCAGGCCCCTGCCGCCATTTGCTTTAAGCATTTGGAAGCAGGGGTTTTTTGTTGTTCTGACAGCTCTTTGGCTGGTCATCCGGTTCCCTTGACAGCCCTCTGGGGTGCGGGTATATTCGGCCCTATTGGTGGCAAAGTGTGTCAAAAAGTGGCAATCGGGGGCGTGGGTGGGTTTTTCCGGCGAATACTTCAACAGCATTGACGCCAAAGGCCGGTTGAGTATCCCGGCGCGGTTGCGCAGTCTGCTGCAGGATGAGTTCGGCGACGACCAGCTGGTGGTCACCCGTGCCCGCGAGGCGCTGGTGGCCTATCCGGTATCGCGCTGGAGTGAGATTTGTGCCGCCGTTGATGCCATGCCCAACGGGCCACAGCGTGACCTGATTTACCGTAACCGCATCAGTCCGGCCATTGAGGCCGGCTTCGACAGTCAGGGCCGTATCGCCCTGACGCCTTCGTTGCGACAGATCGCCGGCTTTGAAAAGGACGTGGTCATTGTCGGCGTTGGCGAGAAGATCGAACTCTGGAGCCACACCCGCTTTATCGCCCAGATGCAGGCGTCGGAAGAACAGCTGGCGGGCCTGTCGAGCGAACTTGGCGCATTGGGATTCTAGATATTGGATGATTTTCGGCATCAACCGGTTCTGCTGCAGGAGGTCTTGGCCCTGCTTAATCTTCATCCGGGTGCCCGTGTGCTTGATGGCACGGTTGGCGGGGCAGGTCATGCCCGTGCCATCCTGGAGGCCACGGCACCAGACGGGCAGCTGATCGGGCTTGACCGGGATCCGCGCGCGGTGCAGCAGGCCCGCGAACAGCTGGCTTGCTTTGGGGCGCGCTGTCGTATCGAGCAGGCGAATTTTTCTGACGCCGGAGCTGTTCTCTGTCGCGAGGGCTGGGCTGGCGTCGATGCCATGCTGCTGGATCTGGGGGTATCGTCACACCAACTCGATAGCGCCGGTCGGGGTTTCTCCTTTCGCCAGGAAGCGCCGCTGGACATGCGTATGGATCAGAGCCAGGGCTTGACGGCGGCCGAACTGGTGAACCAGGCCGATGTCGAGCAGCTGGCACAGATCTTTAAAAAATATGGTGAGGAGCGCTGGGCCCGCAAGATTGCCCGCCGTATCGAACGGGTGCGGCAGCTGCAGCCCATCCGTACCACCACCGAACTGGCGACGCTGGTTCAGGAAACCGTGCCGGGCGGGCTGGTGCCGGCGCGGATTCACCCGGCTACCCGGGTATTTCAGGCTCTGCGCATTGCCGTTAACGAGGAACTGGCTCATCTGGAAATTGGTCTGGCGCGCGCCCTGAATCTGCTCAATCCCGGTGCTGTGCTGGCCGTGATCAGTTTTCATTCGCTCGAAGACCGGATTGTCAAAAACCTGTTCCGGGCCGAGGCCGATCCCTGTGTCTGCCCGCCGCGGCTGCCACTGTGTTGCTGTGGCAAGCAGAAACGGGTGGAGATCCTTACGCGCCGTGGGGTGCGGGCCTCGGAGCAGGAAATTGCAGATAATCCGCGGGCACGCAGTGCCGTGCTGCGGGCGGTGCGCCGGCTGGCTGTCTAGTCAGACGGCCATCGATGGTTGCGACCGGTACGCTCAGCGAGCTGGACCCCTGGTCCGGGAAACGAATCTGACTTGAATCGGAATGAGAGAGGAATTGGCAATGCTTGATCTGACCTGGTCTCCCTTGGGAATCTCTGGAGTGCGACCACGGGTGGCCAGTGTGCTGGGCGCCATTGTGGTCGCCCTGGCCATTGGTCTGTTCCATGTCTGGCTGAGCATGGAGGTCACCCGTAGCCAGTACGAGGTTTCCGGGCTGGAGAAACAGATTCGCCAGATGCGCTACGACAATAAGGAACTGGAAGTGGCCGTGGCCCGCTACAGCAACCCGGCCCATGTGCGGCAGCAGGCCATGGAGCGGCTGGGCCTGCGCGTGCCTGCTGCCCACCAGGTGGTGACAATCCAGCCCGAGACGCTGTAAGCAAGGGGGAGAGGATGCATCGCGATTTCGCCGAAAAACAGGATCTGTGGAATGAATTGGGTGAACTGTGGCAACAGCGCCAGATGCGACGGCGCAGAAGCCGTCTGGGTTTGCTGGCCCTTGGCTGTCTGCTGATGGCGGCGGCACTGGGTTGCCTGGTGTTGGCGCAGCAGGGTCGGCTCGACTTGTGGCAGGCGCAGGGTGGCGCCCTGGAGCGTGCCGGTGCGCCGGCAACTGCGCCGTTGATGGAAACCGCCACACAGGGCGCAGGGTTTGAAAGCACACAAACCCTCCGCATCTGAGCGCGCCAATCGCCGCCGTCCCGATCCCAAGCAGGAGGTTCGCGCCGTTCGGCGGCGCATCCGTTTTATCGCCGGTTGCTTCGTTGTGCTCTGCGCGGTGCTGGCGCTGCGTGCCTTCTATCTGCAGGTGCTCAGTGCGCCGCAGTGGCAGGAACGAGCGCGCAACCAGCATCGCAAGATTATTCCCCTGACGCCCCAGCGGGGTGCCCTGTTCGATGCCCAGGGCGAAGCGCTGGCGGTTTCACTGGAGGCCGATTCGGCCTATGTCAATCCGGAATTTCTGCATCGTATTCTGGCGCAGCAGGCTGACGGCGCTGGGCGACTGTCGCAAATGGCCGCAGCCATCGCCCCCCTGATCGGTGAGAAACCGCAATGGGTGCTGGAGCGGATGCAGCGGGACAAAAAATTTGTCTGGCTCAAGCGTCGTATGGCGCCGGATCGTGCCGCCGCGCTGCGGGCGCTGGAGCTACCGGGCGTTTTCTTCACGCGAGAGCACAAGCGTTGGTACCCCAACGGCCGGGTTGCCAGTCAGGTGATCGGTTTTTCCGGTATCGATAATCGTGGTCTCGAAGGACTGGAGCGCCGCTACGACCCGCTGATTGCTGGCGATGGTGGCTACCTGGTGACGCGCAAGGATGCCAGCGGTCGCAGCCTCGGTAGTGGTGAACGGGTCGAAGCGGGCCGTCGCGGGCGTGATCTGTACCTGACGATCGACAAGCAGATCCAGTATATCGCCGAGCATGAATTGGCTGAAGCGGTGACCAGCAGTAAAGCCCGGGGTGGGGTGGCGGTGGTGATGGAACCGGCCTCCGGCCGGGTGCTGGCGATGGCCAGCCAGCCCGATTACGATCCTAACCAGTTTGGCCGCTTTCCCGCGGCGACCCGGCGCAACCGGGTGGTGTGCGACAGTTATGAACCGGGGTCGACCTTCAAGCTGTTTTTACTGGCGGCGGCGCTTAACGAAGAGCTGTTTAAACCGCAGCAACAGATCGATTGCACCAAAAGCGGCCATTACGCCATCGGTGGCAAGGTGATTCATGATCATCGGGCCCTGGGGGTTCTGACGGTTGCCGATGTGCTCAAATTCAGTTCCAATATCGGTTGCGCCAAGATTGCCCAGCAGCTTGGGCGGGAAACCTTTTATCGCTATCTGCGCGAATTCGGTTTCGGTCAGCTGACGCAGATCGATTTCGATGGCGAGGTCGGTGGGTTGTTGCGCGCGCCGCAGGACTGGTTCGAGATTGATCTGGCGGCCATCTCCTTTGGTCAGGGGGTCACCGTGACACCTCTGCAGCTGGCGACGGCTACCTGCGCCGTGGTGAATGGTGGCCGGCTGATGCAGCCCTATCTGGTGGAGCGCATTGTCGATCCTCGCACCGGTGCCGAGCAGCTGCATAGCCCGCGTGAGGTGCGTCAGGTATTGCGTCCGGCGGTGGCGCAGCAGTTGCGTGACATGATGGTGCGGGTGGCGGATGTCGATGGCACCGGCTCGCGAGCCCGGGTGCCCGGTTTCCTGGTTGGCGGCAAGACCGGTACCGCGCAGAAGGTTGATCCGGTGACCGGCACCTATTCGGTTGACAAGCGTGTGTCCTCCTTTGTTGGCTTTGCGCCGGCCGAGGCACCACGGCTGGTGGTATTGGTGGCGCTGGATGAACCGCGGGGCGAGGTCTATGGCGGTATCCTGGCCGCCCCGGTTTTTTCCCGTATCGTCGAACAGACCCTGCGCTATCTGCGGGTAGCGCCGACGCAGCCGCTGGAGGATGCGTCCCGGACAGCGCGTCCATCGTCGCCGCCTCCGCGCGAGGTGGCGCCGGCGCTGCTGTCCGAGATGCCGCCTGTGCCGACGCAAAATGGCGCGCCGCAATCGCGCATGCCTGATTTCAAGGGCTTGACCGCCCGCGACGTGCTGGCGCTGATGGCCCGCAGCGGCCTGAATTTGCGTATCGAGGGTTATGGCCGCGTGGTGCGCCAACAGCCCGCCGCCGGACAGGCCCTTGACGCCACGACCCCCCTGACCCTCTATCTGCAACCCCCGCAGGAGGCCATCTATGCAACTGACTGAACTGCTGTCTCAGATTGATGGCCGCCAGCTCAGCGGGCCGGTCGATCTGTGCCCCACCCTGCTGTGCCATGATTCGCGTCAGGTGTGCGAGGGGGCGTTGTTTTTTGCTTTGCCCGGTGCCCAGCAGGATGGCCATGCCTTCGTGCCCGCCGCTATTGCCGCCGGCGCCTGTGCCGTTGTGGTGGAACGGCCACTGCCGGTGCCAGAGTCTGTTGCTCTGATTCAGGTGGCGGACTGCCGTCGCGCCATGGCCCGGATGGCAGCGGCCTGGTACGGTTTTCCGGCCCGGCAGCTGCTTTGTATCGGGGTGACCGGCACCAACGGCAAAACCACCCTGACCTATCTGATTGAGGCGCTACTGCGCCAGGCCGGTCATCGGCCAGCGGTAATCGGTACCATCAGCAACCGGTTTGACGGCTACAGTCAGCCGGCCAGTCATACTACCCCTGAGTCCATTGACCTGCAGGCCCTGCTGGCCGACTTCTGCCAGCGCGGCGCCACCGCTCTGGTGATGGAGGTGTCGTCCCATGCCTTGCAGCAGCAGCGGGTGTTCGGTATCGATTTTGCCATTGGCCTGTTTACCAACCTGACCCCCGAGCATCTCGACTACCATGCCGATATGGAACAGTACTTCGCGGCCAAGCAGCGGCTGTTTTGCGGTGACATGCCGGGTTGCCGGCAGGCGGTGATTCATCTGGGTGACGCTTATGGGCAGCGGCTGTGGCAATGCCGCCCCGATGCCCTGACCGTGGCGTTGGAGCAGGATGCGGCGGTGCGGCCATTGGCGGTGCGGCAGAGCCTGGCCGGGATTGAGGCCCGGATTGCCACGCCGGCCGGGCCGGTGGAGCTGCGATCGGCCTTGGTGGGGCGCTTCAATCTGGAAAATCTGTGCTGTGCCCTGGGCGTGGGCTGCTGTCTGGGCTTGGACACGGAGGCCTTGGCCCGTGCCCTGGGACAGGTAGCGGCTGTGCCGGGCCGGCTGGAACGAATTGAAAATACCCTGGATGCGTTGGTGCTGGTTGACTACGCCCATACCGGTGATGCGCTGGAAAAGGCCCTGCAGGCTGTCGCTGATCTGCGGCCGCGGCGGATTCTGACGGTTTTCGGCTGTGGTGGCGATCGTGACCCGCGCAAGCGGCCGGTCATGGGCGCCGTGGCCGTGGCTGCCAGCGATCTGACGGTGGTGACGTCGGACAATCCACGCACCGAGGATCCGCTGGCGATTATTGACCAGATCTGCGCCGGTATTCGCGACCCGCGCGTGGTGCGCTGCGCGCCGGAGACAGTGCCACCGGTCGGGTCGGCCTATGTCGTGATTCCTGACCGGGCGGCAGCCATTGCCTGGGCGGTGGAGCAGCTGCGTGGCGGCGATGTGTTGCTGGTGGCCGGGAAGGGCCATGAGGATTATCAGATCATCGGAAGCCGTAAACAGCATTTCGATGATCGTGAGCAGCTGCGCCTGGCGCTGCGGCAACGCGGCGCCCTGCCGCGGAACGGACGGTGACGCAGGATGCAATGGAGCTGTCAGCAAATTCTGGACATCGTGGGTGGGCGTCTGGTCGGTGCCGGCCAGGCGACGGTGTTGCCACAGCTGGTAACGGGCGTATCGACCGATAGCCGGACCCTGCAGTCAGGTGATCTGTTCATTCCGCTCCGTGGTCCCCATTATGACGGTCACGATTATCTGCGCCAAGCCGTCGAGCATGGTGCGGCGGCCTGCCTGAGCGAGGAGGTGGTTGGTGGTCTGCCCGTGCCGGTGATCCAGGTCGGCAATTGCCTGACGGCTCTGGGGCAGTTGGCCCGTTCGGTGCGGCGTGGTTTTGCCGGGCCGGTGGCGGCCATCACCGGCACCAGCGGCAAAACCTCGACCAAGGAAATGCTGGCCAGCATCCTCTCTTTGCGCGAGGAGGGCCTGCGCACTCTGGGCAACTACAACAATCTGATCGGGCTGCCCCTGACCCTGTGCCGGCTGGAGAGTGCTCATCGCTTTATGGTGCTGGAAATGGGCATGAGTGCGCCGGGTGAAATCGATCAGCTGGCGCGGATCGCCGAACCAACCC
Source organism: Desulfuromonas thiophila (assembly GCF_900101955.1). Taxonomy (NCBI): domain Bacteria; kingdom Pseudomonadati; phylum Thermodesulfobacteriota; class Desulfuromonadia; order Desulfuromonadales; family Desulfuromonadaceae; genus Desulfuromonas; species Desulfuromonas thiophila. The sequence goes on from NZ_FNAQ01000002.1 coordinate 81,956, forward strand.
TGGCTATTATCACCAATATCGGAGCCGGGCACCTGCAGGGACTTGGCAGTGTCCGTGGCGTGGCGCGGGCCAAGGCCGAACTGCTGGCTCATCTCAAGCCGGGCAGTCTGGCCCTGCTCAATGCCGATGATCCCGAGCTGATGCGCCTGAGCCTGCCTGCCGGTGTGATTCGCCAGACCTTTGGCCTGGGTGCCACAGCCGACGTCAGGGCCACTGACCTGCGACCGGGTCGCGCCATGCAGTTTTGTCTGCACTGTCCGGCCGGCAGTGTCGAACTGACATTGCCACTGCCGGGTCGTCACCAGGTGTACAACGCGTTGGCGGCGGCCGCTGCGGCTCTGCATCTGGGGCGTGACCTGGAAGAGGTTGTCGCGGGGTTGCAGCGTGTTCGCATGGCTGCGGCGCGACTGGAGGTGCGTGAACTCAGTGACGGCACCACTTTGCTGGATGATAGCTACAACGCCAATCCGCAGTCGATGCAGGCGGCCCTGGAGGTGCTGCATAGCTGGCCCTGTCGTGGTCGCCGGATTGCCGTACTGGCCGATATGCTGGAGTTGGGTGAAGCGGCGGCCGGCTGTCATGAGGATGTTGGTGCCTTTGCTGCGGCGCGGGTGGACTATCTGCTGGCACTGGGGAACTACCGTGAGGCGCTGCTTGGTGGCGCTGCTCGTGCCGGCCTGGCGCTCGACTGCTGCCTGGCCTGCGACAGCCATGATGCCATGGCTCGCTGGCTGGCTGAACAGGTGCGGCCGGATGATTGTGTGCTGGTCAAGGGATCGCGCGGCATGCGGATGGAAACCGTCGTCGAATTTCTGTTGCGCCAGGCGGGTAAAGTCGCGTAAAAGAGCGTTTTTCGCCAGAGGAAGGCCCTCATGCTCTATCATCTGCTCTATCCGCTGCACACGGAATTCTCGGCATTGTATGTGTTTCGGTTCATCACCTTCCGGACCATTTATGCCACCATCACGGCGTTGCTGCTGTCTTTTATGCTCGGGCCCTGGGTGATTGACCGGCTTAGCCGGTTGCAGATTGGCCAGACCATTCGCAAGGTCGGACCCGAGTCGCATTTCAAGAAGGAGGGAACGCCCACCATGGGCGGCACCCTGATTCTGATCGCCATCGTTGTTCCCACCCTGTTGTGGGCTGACCTGACGAATCGCTATGTCTGGATCGCTCTCTTTGTCACGGTGGGCTACGGTGTGATCGGTTTTATCGATGACTACAAAAAGGTCAAGTGGAAGAATTCCGATGGCCTGAGCGCGCGTGGCAAATTGCTGTGGCAGCTGCTGATTGCCGCCGTTGCCGGATTGACGCTGTTGCAGGGGACCGGATTTTCGACCCATCTGAGTGTGCCTTTTTTCAAAGGGCTCAACCCCGAACTGGGGCTGCTGTATCTGGGGCTGATCCTGCTGGTCGTGGTGGGTTCAGGCAATGCCGTCAACCTGACCGACGGTCTTGACGGTCTGGCCATCGGGCCGATGATCATCGCCGCCGCTGCCTACCTGCTGTTCGCCTATCTGGCCGGTAACGCCCGCCTGGCGACCTACCTGCAGATCAGCGGTGTGCCCGGTGCCGGTGAACTGGCCATTCTTTGTGGTGCCATGGTGGGTGCCGGTCTGGGCTTTCTCTGGTTCAACAGCTATCCGGCGCAGGTGTTCATGGGTGACGTCGGCAGTCTGTCGCTGGGTGGCGCGCTGGGTATCATCGCGGTGATTGTCAAACAGGAGCTGGTGCTGGTCATTGTTGGCGGCATCTTCGTGGTTGAGGCGCTGTCGGTTATTGTTCAGGTGGCCTCGTTTCGTCTGTTGGGTCGGCGGGTGTTCCGTATGGCGCCGCTGCACCATCATTTCGAGCTCAAAGGCTGGCCGGAGCCCAAGGTGATTGTCCGATTCTGGATCATCAGCATTGTGCTGGCGCTGGTGGCCCTGTCGACCCTGAAGCTGAGGTGAGGCGATGGATGACCTGAAGGGGAAACGGGTGCTGGTGGTCGGCGGTGGCAGCAGTGGCGTGGCGGCCGCCAATCTGTGTCTCAGGCGTGGCGCCTGTGTCAGCCTCACGGACTGTCGCACTGTCGCTGAATTGTCTCATCTGGATCAGCTGCTGCCGGAGGTCGGGCGTGATCTTGGCGGCCACAGCGCTGCATTGTTCGCTGGTGCCGACCTGCTGGTGCTCAGTCCCGGGGTGCCACAAGATCTGCCCCTGATCCGGCAGGCGGTGGCGCGGGGAGTGCCGCTGTGGGGTGAGGTTGAACTGGCCAGCCGCTTTCTGACCGCGCCGATTCTGGCCGTAAGCGGCACCAATGGCAAATCGACGACCACCTGTCTGCTCGGTGCCATGCTGACGGCTGCCGGCAAGCGGGTGTTTGTCGGTGGCAATCTGGGCACACCGCTGTGCGCCGCAGTTGACCAGCCGTGGGATGCGCTGGTGGTTGAACTGTCGTCCTTTCAGCTGGAAACCATCGTGCGTTTCCGGCCGGCGATCAGTGTGCTGCTCAATATCAGTCCCGACCATCTTGACCGTTATGCCGACATGGCTGCCTACTGTACCGCCAAGGGCCGGCTGTTTCTCAACCAGGGGCCGGATTCTGTGCTGGTGCTCAATGCCGATGACGCGGCGGTGCTTGATCTGGCCGATGGCTGTCCGGCACGGCGCTGGCTGTTCTCTCTGCAACGCCCTTTGGCTCAGGGCCTTTCCTACGCTGCCGGTCGGATTGAAGTCCGATGGGATGGCCAGCAGCTGTTCCTGGATACTGACCAGCTGCAGTTGCGTGGTTTGCACAATGTTGAAAATGTGATGGCGGCCCTGGCGGCGGCACTGGCCTTTGGCGTGGCGCCGGCAACTGCCTGGCAGGCGGCTTGCGCTTTTCGCGGTCTGCCGCACCGGATGGAACTGGTGCGCCATCTGGCCGGGGTGCGCTGGTATAACGATTCGAAGGGAACCAATATCGGCAGTGTGCTCAAGAGCCTGGCCGGGCTCAGTGGCCCGATCACCCTGATTGCTGGCGGCAAGGACAAGGGCGGCGATTACGGCCTGCTGCGGCCGCTGCTGGCGCAAAAACGGCCACAGCTGGTTCTGCTTGGCGCAGCCGCCGAGCGTATGGCGCAGTCCTGGAGTGATCTTTGTGCCATTGAGCGGGCGACCAGCTTGGAGCAAGCGGTACAGCTGGCATGGCGGCTGACACCGGCCGGCGGGTCGGTACTGCTGTCGCCTGGCTGTTCCAGTTTTGATATGTTCCGCAGTTTCGAGGAGCGCGGGGAGCGGTTTGTCGCGGCAGTCGAGGCGCTGCCGGAGCAGGATTATGAGCCGGCGACTGACCGCTGATCCAACACTGCTGATCCTGACGGTAGCGCTGACCTGCTTCGGCGTACTGATGGTCTACTCGGCCTCGTCGATCATGGCCCTGCGTGACTATGGCGATGGCTTTTATTTTCTCAAGCGCCAGGGCAGCTATGCCCTGATTGGCCTGAGCCTGATGGTGGCGGCCATGCACATCGACTACCATCTGTGGCGCCGGCTGGCCTTTGTGCTGCTGATTGTCAGTACCCTGCTGCTGGCCGCCGTGTTCTTGCCAGGCATTGGCCTGAGTGCCGGCGGGGCGGCACGCTGGATCCGGCTGCCGGGTTTTTCCTTCCAGCCGTCCGAGGCGGCCAAGGTGGCGCTGATCTTCTATCTGGCCCACTCGGCAACGCGCAAGGAGGACCGCCTCAAGGATTTCAGGTATGGCTTTGTGCCCTACATGCTGGTGTTGGCGGTCTGGCTGCTGCTGTTGCTGGCGCAGCGTGATCTGGGCGGCGCGGTCATCATGACGCTGGTGACCGGCACCATGCTGCTGGTGGCCGGTACGCGCTGGCGTTATCTGTTCCTCAGCGTGGCCACGGCTGGCCCTCTGTTTGTTTACATGATCCTGAGCGAGGAGTACCGCCGCAAGCGGATTCTGGCTTTTCTCGATCCCTGGGATGATCCCCTCAATACTGGCTTTCAGATCATCCAGAGCTGGATGGGTTTCGGCCTGGGAGGCTGGTTTGGCGCAGGGTTGGGAGAGGGACAGCAGAAGCTGTTTTATCTGCCGGAAGCCCATACCGATTTCATTTTCTCGGTGATCGGTGAGGAACTCGGCTTTATCGTGGCGCTGTTGCTGATTGGCATGTTTCTTACTCTGGTACTGCGCGGATTGCAGATTGCCCGTCGGGCTCAGGACGGATTCGGTCGACTCTGTGCTTTTGGTATCAGTTTGCTGCTGGGTCTGCAGGCGTTTGCCAACATGGCCGTGGTGATGGGGCTGGTGCCCAACAAGGGGCTGGTGCTACCGCTGATTTCCTATGGTGGCAGCAGTCTGCTCTGTACCCTGTTCAGTCTGGGAGTGCTCTTGAATATTTCAGCCCAACCGGCCGCTGGCGGCCAGCCATGAGAGTGCTGATTGCCGGCGGTGGGACCGGCGGCCATGTGTTCCCGGCCCTGGCCATCGCCGAGGCCCTGCAGCAGCAGGAACCGGCCGCGCAGGTCGAATTTTTCGGCGTGTCCCGTGGGCTTGAAGCCCGCGCGGTGCCAGCCCGTGGCTTTGCCATCCATCTGGTCGAATTGCAGGGCTTTGCCGGCCAGTCGCTTTGGCGGCAGCTGCTGCTGCTACCGCAGTTGGCCCGCACCCTGGTGCAGGCGCTCGGCCTGTTGCGCCGCTTTCGCCCCGGGCTGGTGCTGGGCGTGGGCGGTTACGCCTCCCTGCCGGCCGTGCTGGCGGCTGGTCTGTTGCGGATTCCGGTGGTGCTGCATGAGCAGAATGCCTGTCCTGGTCTGGCCAATCGGCTGGCGGCCCGTTGGGCTCGTTGTATCTGCGTGGCCATGGCCGAGGCGGAGCATGCCTTTGGTCGACGGCGGGTGGTGCTGACCGGCAATCCGGTGCGGCAGGAGTTGTTCGACCTGCCCGCTGTGGCATCTACGCCGAGTCGTCTGCTGGTGTTTGGCGGCAGCCAGGGTGCCGCCGTGCTCAATCGGGTGCTGCCGGCAGCATTGGCTCTGGTGCGGCGGCAGCTGCCGCAGTTGCAGGTGCTGCATCAGACCGGCAGCCGTGAGGTGGCTGACGTGCGTCAGGCCTACAGTGAACAGGGTTGCGGTGACGGGGTGGAGGTGGTTCCCTTCATTGAAGACATGGCCGCTGCCTATGCCTCGGCTTCTCTGGTGGTCTGCCGTGCCGGCGCTACCAGCATCGCGGAGCTGACCGCCTGTGGTCGGCCGGCGATCCTGATACCATTGCCGACGGCGGCGGGTGATCACCAGCGGCGCAATGCCGAGGCCCTGCAGCGCGCCGGCGCAGCGCGTCTGTTGCCGCAGGCGGAACTGACGGCGGCGCACCTGGCGGAAATGCTGGTGGCGCTGTTGCATAATCGCGCTGAATTGGCCATGATGGCGGCGCAGGCGCGGACACTGGCCATGCCACAGGCGGCTGCTGGGGTCGCCCGAATTTGTCTGCAGCTGGCGAAGGAGCGTTAGTTCGTTTATGTACGGCAGATTTCGTAATATTCATTTCGTCGGTATCGGCGGTATTGGCATGAGCGGCATTGCCGAGGTTCTGCTTAATCTCGGATATGAGGTCAGTGGTTCGGATCTGCGCTCAAGTGAGCAGACCCGTCACCTCGAACATCTGGGTGGCCGCTGTTATATTGGCCATGTTGCCGAGCAGGTGCACCAAGCCCAGGTAGTGGTGACCAGCAGCGCGGTCCCGGCCGACAATGTCGAGGTTCGCGAGGCCCAGCGGCTGAAGATTCCGGTGATTCCGCGGGCCGAGATGCTGGCCGAATTGATGCGCCTTAAATACGGTATTGCCATCGCCGGCACCCACGGCAAGACCACCACCACCAGCATGGTGGCGACCCTGTTGTCCCATGCCGGCATTGATCCGACTGCGGTGGTGGGCGGGCGGCTCAATGCGCTGGGCACCAACGCCAAACTGGGCCAGGGGCCCTTCATGGTGGTGGAGGCCGACGAGTCCGACGGCTCGTTTCTCAGGCTGTCACCGACCATTGCCGTGGTCACCAATATCGACCGCGATCATCTTGACTATTACGCCGATCTCGACGCCATCCGCCAGGTGTTTGTTGATTTCGTCAACAAGATCCCGTTTTACGGTCTGGCGGTGCTCTGTCTCGATGATGCCAATGTTCAGGCCATGCTGCCGCAGGTGCACAAACGTTTTGTTACCTATGGTCTGAGTCCACAGGCGGATTATTACGCCACCGATATTGTTCAGGCGGCCGGTGGTCTGGATTTCACCGTCTGTCAGGCCGGAGAAAAACGCGAACGGCTGCGACTGGAGATGCCGGGCCAGCACAATGTGCTCAACGCACTGGCCGCCTTGGCGGTGGCACGCGAGCTTGATGTGCCCTTTGCCACCATTCGCGAGGGTTTTGCCGCCTTTGCCGGTGTGCAGCGGCGTTTCCAGATCAAGTATGATCAGGCGGTGATGGTGGTGGATGATTATGGCCATCACCCGGCGGAGATTCGGGCCACGCTGGCGGCGGCGCGGGCCGGTTGGGATCGACGGCTGGTGGTGGTGTTCCAGCCCCACCGTTACAGTCGTACCCGGGCCCTGTTCGATGAGTTTGTGACCGCGTTTTATCAGGCCGATGTGTTGCTGGTGCTGGATGTCTACGCCGCTGGCGAGCCGGCCGACCCGGCCGTCTGCAGTGCTGCGCTGGTAGCGGCCATCGCCAATCATGGCCACCGGGCGGCCTGCTACTGCGCGTCGGCAGCACAGGCGCTGCAACAGCTGTGCGAACTGTTGCAACCTGGCGATCTGATGATAACCTTAGGGGCTGGCAATGTCTGGCAGCTGGGTGAAGAATTGATCGCCACCCTGCCGCCGGCGGACCCGGCAGCGTGAAGCTCGACGGCGCCTGCGCCGAACAGCTGCGCCTTGAGCTGCGTGGCACGGTGGCCGCGCAGGTGCCGCTGGCGCCACTCACCCGCTGGCGCATCGGTGGACCGGCCGAATTGCTGGTGCGGCCTGCCGACCGCGATGATGCCCTGCATCTGTTTGCTCTCGTTGCGCAGCAGGGCTGGCCTTATTGCCTGCTCGGCGGTGGCAGCAACTTGCTGGTGGCTGATGCCGGCGTGGCCGGGCTGGTGATCCAACTGGATGCTGTGCGCCTGCTGGAAGAGCCGCGCCCCGCCTGTCTGCGGCTGGGCGCCGGCTGGCCGCTGCCCCGTCTGATTGCCGAAACGGTCCGGCGTGGTCTTGCCGGGCTGGAGCACCTGGCCGGAATTCCCGGTACGGTTGGCGGCGCCGTGGTGATGAATGCCGGGGTCGCCGCCGGTTGTTTCGGACAGCGGGTGCAGCGCGTACTGGTGGTGGAGGATGGCCTGGCCCGCTGGTGGTCAGCGGCGGATTGTGCCTTCGCCTACCGCGACAGCGCCCTGGGAGGCCGGCGCGTGGTTCTGGAGGTGGAACTGGAACTTGCTCCCAGCACCTCGGCGGAACTGGCGGCGCGGCGCGAGGCGGCCCTGCGGCACCGCCGGCAAGCCCAGCGGGTTGGCTGGCCCAATGCCGGCAGTGTCTTTCGCAACCCTCCCGGGTACAGCGCCTGGCAGCTGATTGCCGCCTGCGGCCTGCGGGGTGAGCGGTGCGGCGATGCTCAAGTCAGCGAACAGCACTGCAATTTCATCGTCAATCGGGGAACGGCTACGGCGGCTGAGGTGCTGACGCTGATACGTCGGGTGCAGCAGCGAGTGGCGGGGGCCACGGGGATTTGTCTGGAGCCGGAGATTCATTTTCTCGGCGACTTTGGAGCCATGGATGACGCAAACAGCTAAAAAAATCGCCGAACCCGTTGCCGTTCTCTGTGGCGGCCGTTCGGCCGAACGTGAGGTTTCGCTGCGCAGTGGCGCCGCAGTTCTCAAGGCCCTGCAGCAGCGGGGCTACCGGGCGCTTGCGCTTGATGCGGCAGAGGATCTGCCAGACCAACTGCGCCGCCATGAAATCGCCACGGCTTTTCTGGCCCTGCACGGGCGACATGGTGAGGATGGCACGGTGCAGGGGTTGCTGGAAATCATGGGGATTCCCTACACGGGCAGCGGTGTGCTGGCCTCGGCTCTGGCGATGGATAAGGCCATGGCCAAGCAGATTGTTGCTGCCGCTGGCGTCACGACACCGGCGGCCCGATTGCTGGAGGCCTCTGCCGATGAGGCCGCCTGTACCGCTTTCTGTCAGCAGCAGACCCGTTGGCCCTGTGTGGTCAAGCCGGTGCGCGAAGGTTCAACCCTCGGTATCAGCCTGGTACGGCAGACCGACGCTTTGGCCGAGGCCGTAGCCCAGGCCCGCCGCTATGATCGGCGCGTTTTGGTGGAGGATTACATCGCTGGCCGCGAGGTGACGGTGGCGGTTCTCTGTGGCGAGGCGCTACCGATAGTCGAGGTGCAGGCACCGCAGGGTTTTTACGATTATCAGGCCAAGTACACCCCGGGGCAGACGAATTATCTGGTGCCGGCACCGCTGGAGGCCGGCTGTTATCGCGCTATCCAGCAGGCCGCAGTGCGCAGCAGTCAGGCCCTGGGCTGCCGGGGCGCGGTGCGGATCGATTTTATGGTGGCTGAGGAGGCGTTTTACTTTCTGGAAGCCAACACCATCCCCGGCATGACCGAAACCAGCCTGTTGCCCAAGGCTGCTGCCTGTGTCGGTATGGATTTTGCAGACTTGGTCGAGCGCCTGCTGGCGGACGCTTCTCTCGACCGCTGAGTCGAGGCGCTGCGAACCTTGGCCGCCATGCGCCCCACCCGTCCGCCGCTCAATGGAGATTCCCGTCCCAACCGGCGTAAACGGGAAGCAAAAAAACCGAAGAGGTCGCTCTTTCGTTTTTTTTATAGTCTGCTCATGCTGTTGTGCGCCCTGCTGCTGGCTGCCGCTGTTGTGCTGCTGGTGCAGGTTCTGAGCCAGTCGGATTATTTCCGGGTTGAGCAGATTGAGGTGGAAGGTTGTCAGCGGCTTGACGCGGAAACGGTGATTGCCCTGTCAGATATCCGACAGGGCATGAGAACTTTTGACGTTGATCTTGACCGGGTAGGTCGCCGACTGCAGGAAAGTGACTGGATTGGCCGTGCCGAGGTGACACGCATCCTGCCGCGGCGGCTGGTTATCCGCATCGTTGAGCGGCAGCCGGTGTTCATTCTCAACCTCGACTATCTGTATTATGTCGATGACGATGGCGTGATCTTCCGGGCCCTGCATCAGGGCGATCCGCTGGATTTGCCGCTGGCGGCCGGTTTAAGTCGCGAACAGCTGTTGCAGCAGCGTGAAGCCAGCCAGGATCTGTTGCGGCAGACCGCTGCCTTGGTCCTTGAACTGCGCGCGCGTAAAAGGTTCACGCTGGCGCAGGTGGCGCAGATCCGGATGGATCCGGCCAGCGGGCTGGAGCTCTATACCCAGCCGGCGGCGGTGGCGGTGCGGCTGGGACGTGACGATCATGCCGGCAAGCTTGACCGGTTGGAGCAGATTTATTCACGGCTGCAGCCGCAGCTGGAGTCACTCAGTTATATAGATTTGAATGTGCCGGACAAGGTGATCGTCAAACAGCGTCACTGGTAGGCGTGCATCGACCTGCCGCGTCAGAAGGGCTGGCAGGCTGGGATAACCGGGGAAGGAAGGCTCATGAGTAACCGCAGGGAAAATCTGATTGTCGGGCTGGATATCGGAACGACGAAAATCTGCGCCATCATTGGCAGCATGACGGAAAACGGTCTGGAAATCGTCGGTATCGGTTCCTGCCCGTCACGCGGGCTGCGCAAAGGTGTGGTGATCAATATCGAAAGCACCGTCGAAGCCATTCGCAAGGCCCTGCGCGAGGCCGAACTGATGGCCGGCTGCGAGATTCATTCGGTGTTCGCCGGCATCGCCGGAGCCCATATTACCGGCTGCAATTCGCAGGGGGTAATCGCGATCAAGAATCGCGAGGTGACCGCCGACGATATTCAGCGGGTGATTGATGCCGCCAAGGCCATTGCCATTCCGATGGACCGGGAAGTCATCCATGTGCTGCCGCAGGAATACATCATCGACGATCAGGACGGCATCAAGGAGCCGCTGGGTATGAGCGGTGTGCGGCTGGAGGCCAAGGTTCATATCGTTACCGGTGCTGTCGCCAGTGCCCAGAACATTGTCAAAAGCTGCAACAAGGCCAATGTCAGCGTGGCCGATATCGTGCTCGAACCCTTGGCCTCGGCCGAGGCGGTGCTGTCGTCCGACGAGAAGGAACTGGGGGTGGCCATTGTCGATATCGGCGGCGGTACCACCGATCTGGCCATTTTCATCGATGGCGCCATCAAGCACACTGCGGTCCTGGCGCTGGGCGGCAACCATCTGACCAACGATATAGCCCTGGGGCTGCGCACGCCCAACGCCGAGGCCGAGCGCATCAAGCAGCAGTATGGTTGCTGTCTGACCAATCTGGTGGGCAAGGACGAAACCATTGAGGTGCCGTCGGTTGGCGGCCGCGAGCCGCGGATTCTGTCGCGCCAGCTGCTGGCCGAGATTCTTGAACCGCGGGTGGAGGAGATCTTCACCCTGGTCAATCGCGAGATTATCCGCAGCGGCTACGAAGACCTGATCGCTTCGGGTGTTGTCATTACCGGCGGCAGCAGCATTCTGCCCGGCATGCCGGAACTGGCCGAGCAGATCTTCAATCTGCCGGTGCGGCGTGGCCTGCCCCAGGGGGTCGGCGGCCTGATCGATGTGGTGCGCTCGCCGGTTTACGCCACCGGCGTTGGTCTGGTGATCTATGGTAGCCAGCATCAGAAGGTGGAACACTTCGCCGTCGGACAGGAGGGGGTGTTCAACCGGGTGATGCGGCGCATGAAGGAGTGGTTCAGCGAATTTTTCTGATCACGCGGCCGGGGCAGGCCGATCGTGGCACCGCTTTGCGGAGAGAAGTGGTGCATAAAGCATAAAAAACAAGGAGCAGGGGGAAGCATGTTCGAATTTGATGAAACAGCGGATCAGAGCGCCAAGATCAAGGTTATCGGTGTCGGCGGCGGTGGCGGCAACGTGGTGGAAGCCATGATCCAGGCGCACATCAACGGGGTCGAGTTTATCGTCGCCAATACCGATGCCCAGGCGCTCAAGCGCAGCCGCGCACCCATGAAGGTGCAACTGGGCAGCAAGCTGACCAAGGGCCTTGGCGCCGGTGCCAATCCCGAGGTGGGCCGCGAGGCGGCGCTGGAGGATCGCAGCCGCATTGCCGAACTGCTCAGCGGTGCCGATATGGTTTTCGTCGCCTGTGGCCTGGGTGGCGGTACCGGTACCGGCGCGGCGCCTGTTATTGCCGAGGTGGCGCGCGAAGTCGGTGCCCTGACCGTTGGCGTGGTGACCAAGCCGTTCAGCCGTGAAGGCCGTCAGCGTCTGATCAAGGCCGAAAACGGTGTTGATGAGCTGAAGAAGGTGGTGGATTCGCTGATCGTGATCCCGAATGATCGGCTGATTGGTCTGGCGGGCAAGAACATGAGTATTCTTGATGCCTTCAAGCCGGCCGACGATGTGCTGCGCCAGGCCGTCCAGGGGATTTCCGATCTGATTACCACCGATGGCCTGATCAATGTCGACTTTGCCGATGTCAAATCGGTGATGAGCGAGCGCGGCATGGCGATGATGGGTATTGGTGTTGCCGAGGGCGAGAAACGCGCCAGCGAGGCGGCCAATCAGGCCATCAGTAGCCCGCTGCTCGAGGATATCGACATCTCCGGGGCCAAGGGTGTGCTGGTCAATATCACCGGTTCGAGCAACATGACCATGGAGGAGTTCGACGAGGCTTCGCGCATCGTGCATGAGAAGGTGCATGAGGACGCCAACATCATCATCGGCCTGGTGATCAACGAAGAGCTTGGCGACCAGATCAAGATTACCGCCATCGCCACCGGCTTTGGCGACTCCTTTGAGAAGGATCGCCGCAAACTGCGCGATCTCAAGGATGGCACGGCCCGCTTGCTGGGCACCAAGGTCGATTTTGATGTGCCGACCATTCTGCGTCAGCAGCGCGATACCACCCGCCGCATGCAGCAGCGGGTCAGCGAGGAAGACGAACTGGATATCCCGGCCTTTTTGCGCAAGCGTGTCGATTAAGCTGTCACCGCGCCGGTTCGACCGGCGTGCCCGAACAGCCGCGTCCGTCACCTCCCTGCCGGACGCGGTCTGCTGCCTGCCCGGTGCCGTTCCCTGCGCGGCGCCGGTGGGGCTGGCGTCCCGCCACGCGGTTCTCCGCCCGTCGTGGCCGGGGGGCTGTCCGGTGCCCTTTGCCGGCGCCGGAATCCTATCGGGGACCCTGAGGGTCCCCGTCATTTTTTCTTCCGGTCGCCGAACCCGCGTTGTCGGGGCCGGTGATCGGCTCAGCCTATGAAGCGTCACGCTGCGCCCTCCGATCGTCTGCTGGCTGACGAGCAGCCCGCCTCGTCGTTGCCGGCATCGGCGCGTCTGCGCGTCGCGCTGGTCTACCCCGGCAGCTATAGCCAGGGCATGAGCAATCTGGGATTCCAGGGGTTGCTGCAGGCCCTGCGGCAGCAGCCCGGCTGCCACTGTGAGCGGTTGTTCTGGCCCGAGCCCGATCAGCTGGCCTGGCACGAAAAAAGCGGCCAGCCGCTACGCAGTTTCGAGCAGCAGCGGCCACTGAGCGATTTCGACCTGATCGCCTTTTCCCTGAGCTTTGAAAACGACTACCTGCACCTGCCGCGTCTGTTTGCCCTGATGCGTCTGCCCCTGTGGGCCAAGGAGCGCGACAGTCGACAACCGCTGGTCCTGGCCGGCGGTATCTGCTGTTTGATGAACCCCGCGCCGGTGGCGCCCTTTTTCGATGCCTTGGCTATCGGCGAAGGCGAGGTGCTGCTGCCGCCGCTGCTGCATTTGCTGGAACAGCCGCTGTCACGCCCGGAATTGCTTCAGCGGCTGGCGGCCACGGCCGGGTATTATGTACCGGCGCTGCCGCCGGCGGTCGCGGTGGAACGCCAGTGGCTGACCGATCTCGATGCCAGCGATTGTCGCAGCCATATCCGCACGACGCATACCGCCTTTGGTGACATGCATCTGGTCGAGGTTTCGCGTGGTTGCGCGCGGGGCTGCCGTTTTTGTGCCACTGGTTTTGTCTATCTGCCGGCCCGGGCCAAGTCGCCGCAACGGGTCTGCGCCCAGGCACAGGAGGCGCTGGAGCAGGATCGCTGTATCGGACTGGTCGGCGCCTCGGTTTCCGATTATCCCCAACTGGCCGAGCTGACCGGCAGCATCGGTGCGGCCGGCGGGCGTTATTCCCTGGCCAGTCTCCGCATCGACAGCCTTGATGTGGCGCAGGTGCGTCATCTTAAGGACAGTGGCCAGAAAACCCTGGCCCTGGCGCCCGAAGCCGGCAGCCAGCGTCTGCGCGATGTGATCAACAAGCATTTGAGCGAAGAACAGATTCTTGCGGCCGTTGCCCTGCTGGCGCGGGAGGGAATCGAAAATCTCAAACTGTATTTTCTGATTGGCCTGCCAACGGAGACGGCGGCCGATATCGAGGAGATGATTGCTCTGCTGCAGCGTGTTTGCGCCCTGTGGCAACAGCTGCAGCGCCCGCGCGGTCATCTTGGCACCATCATCCTGTCGGTCAACCCCTTCGTGCCCAAGGCACAGACGCCGTTTCAATGGCATGCCATGATGACGCCGGCCCAGCTTAAAAAGCAGCTGGAACCCTTGCGGCGCTTTGTCGGTCGCCAGGCCAACCTGCAGTTGCAGGTTGAATCGCTGCGCGCTGCCGAATTGCAGGCCTTTTTGTCCCGTGCCGATCAGGGGGGGGCGGCGGCCATTGTCGATCTGGCGGCGGGGACCAATCTCAAAACCGCCTGTCGCACCCATGCCATCGATCTGACCGCGCTGCTCTACCAGAATCGCGCCTACGATGACCCCCTGCCGTGGGACCGGATCGCCAGCGGGGTGCGCAAGGACTATCTGTGGCGGGAATATCAGTACGCCCTGGCTGGTCAGTCGTCGCCGACCTGTTTCGACGGTTGCCAGGGTTGCGGTGTCTGTGCTGTCCCGTCTTCACGTTCCCGTTAAGGAGGAATCCTCATGAAACAGTCGCTCGGAGCCAAGCCCATTGCCTACCCGACCCCGGTGTTTCTGGTCGGCAGCTACGATGCCGATGGCCGCGCCAACATGATGAATGCCGCCTGGGGCGGTATCTGCTGTTCAGTGCCACCCTGCGTCATGGTGGCCATCCGCGAGGAACGCCACAGCTATCAGGCCATCATCGACCGCAAGGCCTTTACCATCAATATCCCGTCGCGCGAGCTGGTGGTCGAGGCCGACTACTTCGGCATTGCTTCCGGTCGCAACCAGGACAAGCTGGCTGTCGCGGGCTTGACGGTGGAGCGGTCGGAGTTGGTCGATGCACCGCTGCTCTGTGCCGCACCGCTGGTGCTGGAATGCCGGCTGCTGTCAACGCAGCAACTGGGCAGTCACAGTCTGTTTGTTGGCGAGATCTGCGATGTCAAGGTGGAGTCGTCCTGCCTTGATCGTGCCGGCTTGCCGGATGCCCGCAAGATCGATCCGCTGGTGTTCGCGCCGGGCAACAGTGCCTATTTCGCTCTGGGTGACTGTGTGGCTCAGGCGTTTGCAGCTGGCAAGAAGCTAATGCCCTAGGCGCATGACCGCACAGTGCCGGGCAAAAGCCGGACTGGGACGGACTGAGCTGGGACACAGGATAACCAAAGGCTGGCCCCCTCCAGACACCAACGCCCCCGCAAGCACGTTTGCGGGGGCGTTGGTGTTTTTTATTTGGGCTGGTGGTTAGAGCAGCAGCATCCGCCCGTCTGGAACCCGGCCGCCGACCTCGCCGATATGGCTGGCCTGGTCGCCGGCGGCCTGCAGGGCAGCGATCAGGGCGTCCAGGCGCTCGGCGGCAACGGCGATCAGCAGGCCACCGGAGGTTTGGGGGTCGCTGAGCAGATCGAGCAGGATCGGATCGGTCTGATGGCACTGCAGGCGTGCGCCATAATGCTGACGATTGCGATGACTGCCGGCCGGCACCAAGCCCATTTCAGCCATGGCACGGGCCTGGGAATAGCTGGGCAGCCGTTCGCCCTGCAAGCGCAGTTCAACCTGACTGGCCTGGGCCATTTCCAGGCCGTGGCCGAGCAGGCCGAAACCGGTGATATCGGTGCAGGCCCGTACGCCGACACGGAGCATGGCTTCGGCGGCGTAGCGGTTGAGGCGTGCCATGCCGGTCAGGGCGTCCTGCAGCTCGGCGGCAGTCAGAACCGCGCCCTTCAGGGCCGTGGTCAGCAGGCCAGTGCCGAGCGGTTTGGTGAGCACCAGCTGGTCGCCGGGCTGGCAGCCAAGGGTGGTGACGAGTCGATCGGGATGGGCGATGCCGGTCACGGCCAGGCCGTATTTGGGTTCCTCGTCCTCAATGGAGTGGCCGCCGACCAGTGTGGCGCCGGCCTCGTGGATCTTGTCGATACCACCGCGCAGAATACGCTCCAGCACCGCGCTGTCGAGACAGGCCGGGAAGGCCACCAGGTTCATGGCGGTCAGCGGCCGGCCACCCATGGCGAAGATATCGGACAGGGCGTTGGCGGCGGCGATGGCGCCGAACAGGTAAGGGTCGTCGACCACCGGGGTAAAGAAGTCGACCGATTGCAGCAGCACCAGCTCGTCGCTGAGGCGGTAGATTCCGGCGTCAGCGCAGGGGATGTCGCGCGAAAGCAGATTGGGGTCGTTGTTGTCGGGCAGCTGACTCAGAACCTGAGCCAGGGTCGCGGGACCGAGTTTGGCCGCTCAGCCGGCGCTGCGGGCCAGCCGGGTCAGGGCCGGGTGGGTGCCTGTCATGAGCTGTTTTCCTCCGTTGGTGCCAGGCTGGCTGGCGGCGTCAGGGCGGCGGCAGCGCTGGCGGGCAGATGCCAGGGTCGCCGGCTGTCGCCTTGCCGCAGGCAGAATTTGCGTTCGTCGAAATGCTCCAGCAGCGCCTGTACCGGTTTGCGCGCGCTGCCAAGCAGATCGCGGTACTGGGCCAGGGTCAGACTGTCGTGCTGGCGGAAATGGTCAAGCAGAACCGTCAGGGCCTGAAGGTAGCTGTCACGGTGAAAATAGGTGTCGTCGTTCAGGCGGATCAGCTCACCGCGGTAGAACAGATAACCGAGCAGAGCATCGGCCTCGTCATCACTGATGGCGGCCTGGGCCAGCATGTCACGCCGGCCGCTGGCCTGCACACCGGCCTGGCCGTAGACTTGCAGTAGCCGATCAAGCTGGCGCTGCTGGGCGGCCGAGGGCTGCGGCACAAAGTCTGGCAGTTGCACCCACTCGCCGCAGCGCTGCAGGCCGGCCTGGTACAGCAACTGGTCGAACGCCTTGAGGTTGAGGGCCGCTGGCAGGCTGGCCTTGAGAGGGGCGTGGCCCATGCCGGGCAGCAGTGGTTGCTGGCGGTGAAAGGTTTCGACCTGCTGGCGCAGTCGCTGGTGCCACAGCTGAACCGTGCTCTGGCTGGCCCACTGGTCGGCCAGAGCCACCACGGCACCGTTGTTTTGCAACTGCTGCAGCAGCAGGCCGATGCGTTCACGGCTCAGACCGCTGAGCTGCTCCAGATCCTTGACGCGGGCCACCTGCAGGTCGTTGAGTTTCTGCAGCACAAAGGTGCCCTCGCCCGATTCGAGTTCTTTCAGTGCCTGCAGCACCTGGGGGCGGAAGCGTTTGTGCTTGACCGGGCGGGGATCGATCACCAGACCGCCGCCGATGGTGGTCATGGGCGAGTAGGAGCGGATGATGAAGCGATCCTGGCGGTGGGCCACCAGCGGCCGGTCGAGATGAAACTGTACCAGGGCGCTTTCACCGGGCTTGAGTTCGTCGCGGTCGAGCAGGGCCACCAGGCCGACCACATGGGCGGTGCCGAGGTAAAAATGGACCGGATCACGGAAACGGACCGGACGCGGCGCCTCGGCCAGCAGGGTCAGGCGGGCATCCAGCCGGCTGGTCTGTTCGAACACCCCGGGCGTCGCAATCACGGCGCCGCGTTGCAGTTGCTCGCGTTCGAGGCCGGCCAGGTTGAGCGCGACGCGCTGGCCACAGAGGGCAACGGTCTGACGCTGACCATGGACCTGCACATCGCGGACGCGCACACGCTCGCCGGCAGGCAGTACCTCCACCAGGTCGCCGGTGGCGACCCGACCCGACAGCAGGGTGCCGGTAACCACGGTACCGAAGCCGGCGACACTGAAATGACGGTCGACGGGCAGGCGCATGGGGCCGTCGGCGTCGCGCGGCCGCAGTTCGGCGGCGCAGGCGGCCAGAGTGGCGCGCAGCTGCGGCAGTCCCTCACCGGTCAGGGCGCTGACGCGGCACAGGGGCGCCTTGGCCAGGAAGGTGCCGGACAGGGTTTCGCGGATTTCCTCCTCGACGATGTCGGCCCAGTCCGGTTCGACCAGATCCATCTTGGTCAGTACGATAATGCCGCGCTGAATCTGCAGCAGTTCCAGGATGTTGAGGTGTTCGCGGGTCTGCGGCATGACGCCTTCGTTGGCGTCGATCACCAGCATGACCAGATCAATGCCGCCGATACCGGCCAACATGTTGTTGATAAAGCGTTCGTGGCCGGGCACATCGATGACGCCGGCCTCGATGTCGCCGGGCAGACGGAAACAGGCAAAGCCCAGATCGATGGAGATGCCGCGCTGCTGTTCCTCCTTGAGGCGGTCGGTTTCCATGCCGGTGAGGGCGCGGATGAGCTGGGTCTTGCCGTGGTCGACATGGCCGGCGGTACCGATAATCAGATGGCGGATTGTGGCTGTGGTCATGAAACATCCGTTGGGGCGAAAGCGTTGGCGACGGTGGCCGATTGGAGGGCTTGACACAGGGCTTGCAGCAAGGCGGTTTCCTCGTCGACGGCGATGCAGCGCAGGTTGAGCAGCACGGCGGCGTCCTGCAGACGGCCAACCACCGCCGGAGTGCCGTCGCGCAGGCGGCGGGCCAGTTCGGCGGCGCTCTGCTGCAGCGGCTGCAGGGCCAGGGCGCAGCCGGGCAACTCGGTGAGGGGCAGGGCGCCGCCGCCGACGCAGGCACAGGCTTCCACCAGTTGCAGGCGGGCCTGGTCGGCTGGCAGGCTGCGCCGCAAACGGCGCAGAAAACGCTGGCTGCGCTGACGTAGCTGTTCGGCGGGCAGGTTGAGCATGCGCAGCACCGGAATGTCGTGCAGGGCCTGTTCGCGGTCGAGATAGGCGAACAGGGTGGCCTCCAGTGCCGCCAGGGTCAGCTTGTCGATACGCAGGGCGCGGGCCAGCGGATGATGGCGGATCTTGTCGATGGCCCAGCGCTTGCCGACAATCAGTCCGGCTTGCGGGCCACCGAGCAGCTTGTCGCCGCTGAAGGTCAGTACGTCGATGCCGGCCGCTACCGCCTCCTGCACCGTCGGCTCGCGCGGCAGGCCGAACGGCGACAGGTCGAGCAGCATGCCGCTGCCGAGATCCTCCATCACCGGAATACCGTGCTGCCGTCCGAGACCGACCAGTTCAGTCGCCTCGACAGACTGACTGAAGCCGACGATGCGGTAGTTGCTGGTATGGACCTTCAGCAGCAACCCGGTGTGCTCGCCGATGGCGCTCTGATAATCACGCAGATGGGTTTTGTTGGTGGTGCCTACCTCGCGCAGCCGCACACCGCCGGCTTCCATGACATCGGGAATCCGGAAGGCGCCGCCAATTTCAACCAGCTCGCCCCGCGACACCAGCGCCTCGCGGCCCTGGGCCAAGGCGGTCAGCGCCAGCAAAACGGCGCCGGCATTGTTGTTGACCACGGCGGCGGCCTCGGCGCCGGTGAGCTGACACAACAGCTGGTCGATATGGCTGTAGCGGTGGCCGCGTGTGCCGCTGGTCAGATCCAGCTCCAGATTGGAATAGCCCTTGGCCACCTCGGTGATGGCCTGCAGGGCCTGGGCGCTTAAGGGGGCCCGGCCGAGATTGGTGTGTAGCAGGGTGCCGCTGGCGTTGAGCACCCGTCGCAAGGATGGTCGGCAGCGCTGGTCGATCAGCCGCAGCAGCCGGTCAGCCAGTTCGTTATCGGTGGGCAGTGCGCCAGCTGCGGCGGTCAGCAGCTGGCGGCGCAGATCGGCGACCAGTTGCTGGGCAGCGCCCCGCTTGAGAACATGAGGAGCCGGATGGCTGGCGACAGCCGCCAGGCCAAGCAGCCGGTCGATGGCGGGCAGCTGGCGTAGCAACTGCTGACTGGATTCAGACATGGGACTCCCGCAACGCACCTTGCGGTGCATTTTTTTGACGGATATTGAAGGCGCCGTGAGCGGCAAATGTTTGCAATCCTTGGGGCGTCTGACGTATCTTGGACGCGCCCGTTACTATGCCTGCTGGCGCGCGGAAATGCAAGGCGTCCGGGGGTAGGGTGGGCTTGGTGCTGGCCAGGTGGGCGTCTGCCGAGGTGGGCGTGGTCATGAAGCCGGCTTTTCATGTTAAGGAACAAAGCCTATGGGAATGGAATCCGCGGAGCAGACGCCGGCCGTACTCGGTCAGGTGTATGATCGCCTGATCGGCTGTGTCGGCGAGGCGTTTTTTGCCGCCTTGCTGACGGAACTGGCACAGGCCGCCCGGGCCGATTACGCCTTTGTCGGGGAATTCTCCCCGACCGACCGGACCATGATTCAGACCGAGGCGGTTTATGCCGAAGGCCAGATCATCGACAATATCCTGTTCCCCCTGCAAAACACCCCCTGCGATGTCGTGCTGCGCGAGGGACTGTGTTATTACCCGCGCGATGTCATCAAACTTTTTCCTCTCGATCACCTTGCCATCCAGATGGAGGTCGACAGCTATATCGGCATTCCGCTGGTCAACTCGCATGGTCAGGTCATGGGGCCCCTGGCGGTGTTCAGCCGTAAACCGCTGGAAAATATCGGTCTGATCAAGACGGCCATGCGCATGTTCGCCCTGCGCGCCGCCGCCGAACTGGAACGGCTCAAGATCGAGCGCCAGCGGCAGGAGGAGCTGCATTTTCTGCAGAGTCTGCTGGATGCTCTGCCCAACCCGACCTTTTACAAGGATACGGCTGGCCGCTATCTCGGCTGCAACGAGGGCTATGCCCGCCTGATCGGCCGCCGCCGTGACGAGATTCTGTGCTGTCAGGCCCGTGAGCTGCATGCCAGCGAACGGGCCGAGGTGGCTGCCCGCGAGGACGCACGGGTATTTGCCAGCGGGCAGCCACGTACCTACGAAAGCACCCTCGATTGCAACGACGGCAGTCGCCGGCGGGTGCTGTTCAACAAGGCGCCCTTTTTTGACCGCCAGGGGCAGCTGGCCGGTCTGGTCGGTACCATTCAGGACATCACCCGCCTCAAGCAGATGGAAGCCGCCATTCAGACCCTGGTGGAAGGCACCCTGGGTTACACTGGCAGCGCCTGTTACCGGCGGGTGGCCGAACAGTTGTGCAGCTGGTTTGATGCCGACTGTGCCATTGTCGGCTGCCTGCGCAGCAGCGGCCAGATTCATTCGCTGGCCACGCGCCAGGATGGCGTTTTGCTGGGTGAGTACGATTTCGACCCGACCAATACCCCCTGTCAGCATGTGATGCGTGAGGGCATGTTCATGGTCAGCGAGGGATTGCTGCAACGCTTCCCCCACACGCCGCTGGTGGTCAACCTGCAGGCTCAGGGTTATGTCGGAGCCCCGGTGCGCGGCCGCGACGGCAAGGTGATCGGCGTGTTGAGTGTGCTGTCGCGCAAGCGCATCGAAACGCTGGAACGGGCCGAGGACGTGCTGGCCATCATGGCGGCACGGGTCAGCGCCGAAATCGAGCGCGAGCGCTCGGAACAGCAGCTGCAAGAGAATCGCAACCATCTCGAATATCTGGTCTATCACGACGCCCTGACCGAGCTGCCCAACCGTCAGCTGTTCCGCGACCGGCTGCAGCACGCCATCTCCATGGCCCGCCTGGCCCAGCACCGCGTCGGTGTGCTGTTTCTCGATATCGACCGTTTCAAGAAGATCAACGACAGCCTGGGCCACGAAACCGGCGACCGGGTGCTGTGCGAGGTGTCCCGCCGGCTGCTGCTCTGTGCCCGTGATGCCGACACGGTGGCGCGCCTGTCGGGCGACGAGTTCGCCCTGATCATCGACCAGATCGTACACGATGAGAACGTCATTCTGGTGGCTCAGGAGGTCAGCCGCGCCCTGGCCCTGCCGATTGAGGTGGACGATTTCCGGTTGTTTGTCACCGCCAGTATCGGCATCAGCATGTATCCGCAGGACGGCCGCGATGTGGTGTCGCTGCTCAAGGCCGCCGATGCCGCCATGTTCCAGGCCAAGGAACTTGGCCGTGATACCTACCGTTTCTACACCCCGGGCCTCAACGAGCGGGCCAGCACCCTGCTGTTGATGGAAGGGGCGCTGCGTCAGGCGGTTGACCAGAACAACCTGGTGGTTTACTACCAGCCGCAGGTGGAGCTGACCAGCGGTCGCGTGGTCGGCGTCGAGGCGCTGCTGCGCTGGCGGCATCCGCAGCAGGGCATGATTTCGCCGGCGGAGTTCATCCCCCTGGCCGAGGAAACCGGCCTGATCGTTTCCATCGGGGAATGGGCCCTGCTGCAGGCCTGCCGGCAGGGCTGTCTGTGGCACCAGACGGGTTATGCGCCGTTGCGGGTGGCGGTCAATATCTCGGCACGCCAGTTCCGCCAGAGCGATCTGGTGGCCATGGTCCGCCGGGTGCTGCGGGAAACCGGCTTCGATGGTCGCCACCTGGAACTGGAACTGACCGAAAGCCTGCTGATGGACGATGTCGATGGCGCCATCGCCACCATGACCCAGCTCAGCCAGCTGGGCGTGCGGCTGTCCATCGACGATTTCGGCACCGGCTATTCCTCGCTGGCCTACCTCAAACGGTTCCCCATCAATTATCTCAAGATCGACCGCTCCTTTGTCCGCGATATCATGGACGACCCGAATGACGCGGCCATTGCCGCCACCATTATCGACCTGGCTCGCAACATGAATCTGCATGTTATTGCCGAAGGTATTGAACTGGAGGCGCAGCGTGTCTTTTTGCAGCAAAAAGGTTGTCGCTACGGCAAGGGCTACCTGTTCAGTCAGCCCTTGCCGGCCGATCAGTTGACACTGCTGCTGGCCCGCCAGCCCGCTGAGCGGCCCTGAAAGGATTGGCCATGGACGATCTGCAGCAGGCCCTGCTGGCCGAATTCCTGGCGGAGAACGCCGAGGCGCTGCGGCATATCGAAACCGGCCTGCTGCAGCTCGAACGTCAGCCGCGTCAGCAGGCCGTGCTGCATGAGGTGTTCCGTGCCATGCACACGGTCAAGGGCAACTGTCAGATGCTTGGTTTTGCGGCGCTGCAGCAGGTGGCGCATGGTGCCGAAACGGTCCTCGAAGCGGTGCGCGACGGTCAGCGGCAGGCCGAAACCTCTCTGTTCAGTCTGCTGCTCGAAGGTGTCGATCTGCTGCGCCAGGGGCTTTCGGCCATTGCCGGGCAGGGGCCGGAACCCGACGGCCAACCCTGGCTGCAGCGGCTGGCGCAAACGGAAACAGCGCCTTCATCTGCTGGCTGTGGCGGTTCGCCAGCGCCGGCGCTGGCGCCGGCCGAGCCGCTGGAGGAGGGTTTTGTCCGCCTGCCGGTACGTCAGCTGGATGATTTTCTCAATACCCTAAGTGGTATCAGCGCTGAACTGGGGCTGTTACGCCAGCGCTGCGCCGGTTCGCAGGCTGTGCTGGCGACGGCGCTGGAAGAAGCCGGCGAGCGCATCCTGCGGCTGCAAGACGAGGTCTTGTCGTGCCGTCTTGAACCCATCGGTCAGATCTGGCAGCCCTATCAGCGTCTGGTGCGCGATCTGGCGCTGCAGACCGGCAAACGGGTGCTGCTGACTCTGGAGGGTGAACAGACCCGGGTGGATCGGGCCATTCTGATGGCGCTGAAGGACCCTCTCGGCCATCTGTTGCGCAACGCGGTCGATCATGGGCTGGAAACGCCGGCCGAGCGGCAGGCGGCCGGCAAGCCGGTGGTGGGGCAGCTGCAGCTGCAGGCCTGGCACGAGCAGGGCCAGGTGGTGGTGGAACTGCGCGACGATGGCTGCGGCCTTGATCTGGCGAAGATTCGTGCCACGGCCCAGCAGCGGCGATTGCTGGAACCGGAGGCTCTGGCACGGCTGGACGAAGCCGCCTTGCAGCAGCTCATCTTTTTGCCGGGCTTCTCCACTCGCGAAGTGGTCAGTACCCTGTCGGGCCGGGGCGCTGGTCTGGATGTGGTGAAAACGGCACTGGAGCAGGTGGGCGGGCAGGTGCTGGTCGAGAGTCAGGCCGGGCAGGGTTGCTGCTTTCGGCTGCTGTTCCCGCGCACCATGGCCCTGGTAGCGACCCTGCTGGTGCGGGTGGCATCGACACTCTATGCCCTGCCTCAGGCCCAGGTGGTCGAGGTGCTGTCGCTGGATGGTCCACAGGCCCGTCGCCAGTGGCGCAGTCAGCTGGGGCGGCCAGCGCTGAACTATCGCCAGCAGTGTCTCGAACTCTGCTCGCTGGCTGCTGGCGGCGGTGTGGCCGTGCCGGCTGAGGGGCGGACGGAACTGGTGGTGGTGCAGCTGGGGGCGGAGCGGCTGGCTGTGCAGGTGGATCAGGTACTGGGGAGCGAGCAGCTGGTTATCAAGCCCCTTCATCGGTTGCTGCGGGGGATCACGCGGCTGTCTGGCAGTGCGGTGCTGGCCGATGGCCGTATTGTCTTTTTGCTTGATCTGGCGGTGGTGCGACGTCAGGCCCGCGCGGCTACGACCACCTGATTGCGGCCCTGGCGCTTGGCCTGGTAGAGGGCGCGGTCGGCCTGTTCCAGCAGCTGTTCGATGCTGGGACACAGCGTCCCGTCCACCTGAGCGACTCCGATACTGACCTGCAGCGCTACAGGCTGCTGGTCAAGCAGAACGGGATGACGGGGCAGCAGATGGCACAGCCGCTCGGCCAGCTCACGGGCCCCGCTCAGGTCGGTTTCCGGCAGCAGGGCGGCAAACTCCTCGCCACCGATGCGGGCAAAGATATCCTCCTGGCGGAACTGGGCCTGAAACAGCCGCACCAGATGGCGCAGGGCGCGATCACCGGCGATGTGACCAAAGCGGTCGTTCACCTGCTTGAAATGGTCGATATCGAACAGCAGCAGGGAAAAGGGCCGCTCGTGGCGGCGCCAGCGGTGCCGTTCCAGCTCGGCCATCTTCAGCAGATAGCGGCGGTTGAAGGCGCCGGTGAGGAAGTCGCTGTTGGAGCTGGCTTCGAGTTCGCGGTAGGCCAGCGACAGGCGCAGCAGGTTGCTGACACGGGCTTGCACAATCACCGGATTGAAGGGTTTTTTGATGTAGTCAAGGGCCCCCAGCCGCAGACCCTGGGCCTCCTCCTCTTCGCGGCACAGGGCCGTGACGAAGAGGATCGGAATCTGTCGGTCCGTACCCCTGTCGTGCAGCTGCGGGAAGAGCTCGAAGCCGTTGGTGTCCGGCAGCAGGATGTCGAGCAGGATCAGATCGACGGCCAGGGTCTGGATAATATCAAGGGCCTCGGCGCCGCTGGTGGCGAAACACAGGCGGGCCGTGCCCTGGAGGATCTGCGCCAAACTGTGGATGTTCGCCGGTTCGTCCTCGACGATCAGAATGGTGGGGCGATCGGTGCAGGCCATATCAGAGCCTCCTTTCGCTGTGCAGCCAATGCCGCAGCTGGCGGCTTGCGGTGGCAAAATCCAGCCGCAGCAATGCCGCTTCAACCGTGGCGGCTTCGTTCAGCCAGGCTTCTGGCAGGTTGGGCCGCAGGCGCTGCCACAGGGGCAGGGCAGCCAGGTCGCGCTGCTCCAGCAGGCTGAGCAAAGCCGCCAGATCGTTGTCGCAGGCAGCGGGCTTGGCGGGAGGCTGTGCGGCTGGTGCCTGTACCGGGCAATCCTGCATCAGCCGATGCACGCGGCGGAGCTGGCGCCGAACCTCCTGCCAGTCCGTTTGGGTCAACCTTGGCTGTGTTTCCAGTTGGGCGATCCGTTGGGGCAGCGCCGTGGCTCCCAGGGTGGCGCTGGTGCCCTTGAGGCTGTGAAGCCAGGCCCGCTGGGCGGCCAGGGGTTGGCATTGCAGCTGCGGCCAGTCGATGGCGTCATCCGCATGACTTTGCAGAAAGTGCGCGATCATCTGCTGTAGCAGCCCGGCATCGTTGCCGAACCGTTGAATGGCGGCGGCTGGATTCCACAGCGGCTCGGCCGCTTCAGGCGATGCTGTGGCGACAGGCTGGGGTGCGCTGGTGGCGCGCCCCAGCAGCTGCTGTATTCGTTGCAGCAGTTGTTCGGCGTCGAAGGGCTTGGCCAGATGCTCATTCATGCCGGCGGCCAGGCAGCGGTGCCGCTCCTCGGCCATGGCGTGGGCGGTCAGGGCAAGGATCGGGCCGCGATAGTTGTAGGGCGCGGCCCGTAACGCCCGGCTGGTGGCGTAGCCGTCGAGACCGGGCATCTGGATGTCCATCAGAATCAGATCGGTGGCGGCGCGGCTGGTTTCAGGGCGCAGCCGTTCAAGGGTCTGATAACCGTCGTTGACCAGTTCTACCTCGGCACCGAAGCGCTGCAGCAGCCGCTGGACGATTTCGCGGTTGACGGCGTTGTCTTCAACGACCATCACCCGTACGCCTTGCAGGGGCAGGGCCTCGTTGGTTGCCCTTGGTTTCCCGGCTGCCGCCGACTCGGCCAGGGCCACTGTTTCCAGCGGCAGATGCAGGCAGAAGCAGCTGCCCTCGCCTTTGCGGCTGGAGACACTCAGCTGGCCACCGAGCAGCCGGCTGAGGCGCTCGCTGATGACCAGGCCCAGGCCGGTACCGCCGTAGTGCCGGCTGGTAGAACTGTCAGCCTGGCTGAAGGGCTGAAACAGGCGGGATTGCTCCTCGGTGGACAGGCCGATGCCGGTATCGCGGACGGAAAACTGGAGCTCGGCGCTGGCGCCGGGCAAAAGGGCGACGGCCATGACGACCGTGCCCGCGGAGGTGAACTTCACCGCGTTGCTGACCAGATTGATGAGGATCTGCTGCAGCCGCAGCGGATCGGTGCGGATGCCGGCTGGTATTTCGGGCGGACAATGCCAGCTCAGCTGCAACCCCTTCTCCTGTGCCTGATCGACGAACAGCGCCACTACCTGGTGCAGCAGGGCGCGCAGATCGCAGTCCTGCCGCTCGACCTGCATCATGCCGGCCTCGATCTTGGAAAAATCCAGCACATCGTTGATTACCGCCAGCAGCAGTTGTCCTGCCTGTTCAATTTTCGCCAGACTGTCGTGCAGCCTGACGGCATCGTTTTCATCGCGGGCCAGTCGCGACAGACCGAGAATGGCGTTGAGGGGGGTGCGGATTTCGTGGCTGATGTTGGCCAGAAACAGACTCTTGGCGGCATTGGCCCGCTCGGCCTCCTGCCGCGCGGCCGTGGCCTGTCGGCGCTGCTGTTCCAGCGCCGCCGCCTGTTGGCGCAGTTGCTGTTCACGTTCGAAGGCGCTGCTGATGTTCTCAATGGCGATCAGGCAGTGGCGCGCGCCGCTTTGGCCGGGCAGAGCGAGGATACGGATCAGCTGTTGCAGCGGCTGGCGCTGACCGGAACCGTCAAGCTGGTAGAGGGGCAGGGGCAACGGGTTGAGTTTGGGGCTGAGAATGGAGGGCAGGCCTTTGCCCAGCGCCAGATCAATAGCTTCGAACAGCCGGCTGTCCGTGGCCAGGTCGAGCAACTCGGCCAGGGGGCGCGCCAGGGCGCTGGCTTCGGGGATACCGGAGGCTTGCTCCAGCCAACGGTTCCACAGCTGGATATGGCGGTGTTCGTCCAGCACGATGAGGCCGGCAGGGCAGTAGGCCAGGCATTGCAGCGCCAGGTGCGGATTCATGGCTCCAGGGTTTCGTTGATCAGTTGTTGCAGTTGTGACCGCAGGTTGCGGGTCGAGGTGCAGTCCAGTAGCAACAGCACATAGCCCTGGATGCGGTGGGCCAGACGGGCCTCTTCGGTGGTGCGGAAATCCACCACCAGAAACAGCAGGGGCTGTGCTTCCGTCGTATCGCAGACAGCACTGTCGGCCCGCAACAGACTCAGACAGCTGCCCTTGATAAACAGGGGCAGCTCGAAAAGGATTTCTCCCCGCATCAGGTTGGCGAAGCTGCCCAGACAGGCGTTGAGAACGATATTGCCCACCTCCAGCAGACTTTCCTGTTCCAGCTCGCCCAGATGCTCCAGCGGCAGATCCTCGCCCACCAGGGTGCGGACCAGTTCCAGGCTGTTGACCTCGGGAAAGATCAGCAGCGCGGTGCCGTTGAACGGGCCGTTGAAGCTTTGACGGATGGCGCTGACGGTGTCGCAACCCGGCTTCTGGATAATCTGGGCCGCACGGGTTGGCTGGAGAATGTCGAGAAAGGGCACCGACAGCAGAATCTCTCCCCCCACCATGCGGCCGAGAGAGGCTGCCGCCCGCCCCATGCCGATATTGAACAGCTCCTTGAGAGCATCCTGTTCCAGTTCGCTCAGCTGGGTCATGGGCTTATGCCGGCCAGCAGGGGCGCGAGACTGTCGCGACAGATGGGCTTGCAGACAAAGCCGATCCCGGCGGCTTCGGCCCGCTGCCGGGTGACGTCCTGGATGTTGGCGGTCACCAGGTGGATGGGCAGGTCCGGCTCCAGCTGCAGAAGCTCCAGCGCCAGATCGAGGCCATTGGTGTCCGGCATGTTGTAATCGAGCAGGGCCAGTTGTGGGTGTTCCTGCCGAACCTGTTCAAGAGCTTCGGCCCCGTTGCGGGCTTCAATAATCTGCCAGGCGGGAAAGTGCTGGCCAAAAATCTGGCGCAGCATCAGGCGGGCCAGACTGCTGTCGTCAACGATCAGAACCTTGTGCGCATTCATGGCGACCTCGTACCCCGGCGGTAAAGCGTCATTGTAAAAAACCCGCCGAAAACACAGCGGGTTTGTGGACTTTCTTGGATTGTCTCGAATGGACCTTGGCGGGAGCAGATGGGAATCGAACCCACCGGGGACGGGATGCGCCCCCCATCGGTTTTGAAGACCGTGAGCGCCACCAGGCTACTAGCTACTCCCCCTGTTCAAGGGTTTCTTTTATAGCAGCTGCGGTTGATGCCTTCAAGGCTTTTCGCCGGCCGGTGCCAGAGGGAGGGGCAGAGAAGCGTGGCGCCGAACGCAGGGGATGTCCTTTGGCTTTGCTCCGAGGTCAGGGTGATAGCACCCGGTTGGCGGCGCTGAGGGTTTCGATGGTTTCGAGCATGTTGGAAACCCGCCCGACGGCCAGCTGATCCTTCAGTTGGAAAAACTCCAGACACAGGCCGCAGACCGCGATGTCGACGCCGGCGGTTGCCATATTTTGCAGGGCTTCAAGGGTAGGTGATTCCGCGCAGGCCAGCTGGACGCCGCTGTTGACCAGCAACAGGGCTTTGGGCAGGGGACGCTGGCCGGCCAGGGTAAAGAGGAAGTTGCGCATCAGCAGTTGGCCGAGTTCCTCGCTGCCGCGGCCCATGGCGTTGCTGGCGATATAGGCAATCAGTTGCGGGTCGAGGGCTTCTGCCGGCTCGGCCGCTGCGGGCGCGATCTGGCAGGCAAGATCGTTATCAAGACGCAACTGCAGTTCGATGCCGTCGGGAGTGACCTGCGCCTGAACCTGATAGCCCTCGCGCTCGGCCAGCCGGCTGACGTTGGCCTGGGCGATGCTGTCGGCCACCAGTACGGTGACGGGTTCGCCCGGGTGGTCAAGCAGGTGCTTGCGGGTTTCCAGGACCGGCTGGGGACACTGGAGCTGCCGGCAGTCCAGAATCTTCATAGTGTTCTCCTTGTATTCAGTCGCACAATAGAAGTGATCGGATCGGCCGATGGTAATGCCATTGCCTGCCGCGAGGCAAGCCCGAAGAACAGAGGCCGGAAGGCGCAGCGCAAAGTAAGCCGGGCCGGGCGCGCCATCGTCGTGCGACGGGGCGCACCCGGCTACGGTGCCGGAGTGGCCATCAGGGTTGAAGGCGCAGACGCACCAGGGTTTCAACATGGGGTGTCTGGGGAAACATGTCGATGGGCTGGAGGCAGTCCAGGGTGTAGCCTTGGGCCAGCAGCTGGTGCAGGTCACGCGCCAGACTGTGCGGATGGCACGACAGATAGATCAGCTGCGCTGGTCGCAGCTGGCCGAGGGCTTCGAGTACGGCGGCGTCGCAGCCGCTGCGTGGCGGATTGACGACGGCGACATCGATGACCTGACCTTCGGTCACCAGATCGGCGGCGGCCTCGGCGGCATCGGCATTGATGAAGCGGCAGTTGCTCAGGCGGTTGTGGCTGGCGGCGGCGCGGGCATTGTCGCAGGCTTGCGGGTTGATTTCGATGCCGAGGACCTGGCCGCCGCGGCGGGCCAGATGCAGGGCAATACCACCGACGCCGCCGTAAAGGTCAAGAGCTGTTTTGCCTTCTGTCAGGCCCGCCCAGTCGGCAATCTGGCGGTAGATGCGCGCCGCCTGGGCATGATTGACCTGAAAGAACGAGGTTGGCGAGAGTTGCAGCCGTACATCGCCGATCTGGTCGAACAGGCTGTCGACGCCGAGCAGCCGCAGGTTGTTGTTGCTGAATACCACATTGCCGCTCGACGGGTTGATGTTGAGATGCACGCCGATGATTTCAGGCACCTTTTTCTGCAGCCACTTGGCCAGGTGGGTGAAGTCACGCAGGTTGCGTTCCGTGCCGACCAGCGTCACCAGCGCCCTGTTGTGCAGCGGGCTGACCCGCACGGCCAGATAACGCAGCAGGCCGCGCTGGCTGATGGGGTTGTAGACATGCAGCTTCTGGTGCTCGATTTCCTCGCGCAGGGCCTGGGCAATGCGGTTGATCAGGGGATGCTGCTGCGGGCAGTCGCCAATATCGATCACCCGATGGCTGCCGCGCTGGTACAGACCGACCAGGGCCTTGCCCTGTACCTTGGCCAGGGCCAGTTTGGCGGTGGTGCGGTAGCCGAGCGGTTCCGGTGCCTGCCACAGGGGTGCGATGGCCTGTCCGGCCAGTTCCGGATAGAGTGCCAGCGCCTGGCGCAGCTGGTCGGTCTTGAAGTCGCACTGGGCGGCATAGGACAGGTGCAGCAGCGGGCAGCCGGGACAGCGTGGAAAACGCGGGCAGGGCGGCGCGACCCGATCGGCATGGGGGCGGGTCACCTTGAGCAGCAGGGCGCTGCGGCGGTGTTGGCCTTCGTGCTCGACCCGCACAATGACCTCCTCGCCCGGCAGCACTCCGGCGACCAGCAGTTCCTTGCCGTCTTCACGGACGACGCCAAGGCCGTCGCCATTGAGCGATTCGATGGTAATGCGGCGGGGCGGTTGCGCCGGGCGGCGGGGAATGCGTTTGTTCGGTCGGGTCTGGGCCATGGTGATTCTCGTCGTTGAGGGGAAGGAACAGGAAAAAGAAAAAGGACCGCAAGCGGCGCCGGGAAAGGTACTGAAATGCCCGGCACGGTAGCGGTAGAGCGACGACCTGTCAACTGCTGTGTCCTGCCCCTTGACCGGTGGCGCCTGCCTGTGGCTAGATGCCGGCTGCGGCCGGTACCGACGGCGAGGACGTCTTGCGATGTTATCGCCGCGCCCACGGATGAGCACGCAGGCCGCGTTTTCGCTTTGCGGGGGACAAAAGGCCGTGGACGGATTTTTTGCGACTTACATCAAAAAAAGGGCTCACAGACCATGGCAACAATAGAAACCTGCTCGCCTCGGCGCCAGCGTACCCGTCAGCTGCAGGTGGGCGCGGTGGCCGTTGGCGGTGGCGCGCCGGTAACGGTGCAGTCCATGTGCAATACCGATACCCGCGATGTCGCCGCCACCCTGGCGCAGATTGCGGCACTGGTGGCGGCTGGCTGCGAGATCGTGCGGGTCGCCGTCCCCGATGCCGAAGCCGCGGCGGCCCTGCCGGCGCTGGTGCGGGGCTGCGCCGTGCCGCTGGTGGCCGACATTCATTTTGACTATCGCCTGGCGCTGCAGGCGCTGACGGCCGGTGTGGCCTGTCTGCGGATCAATCCCGGCAATATCGGCGCGCGCTGGAAGGTGGCCGAGGTGGTGGCCGCCTGCCGGGAACGGGCCGTGCCCATCCGTATTGGTGTCAACGGCGGTTCGCTGGAAAAGTCACTGCTGGAAAAGCATGGCCATGCCAGCGCCGCCGCCTTGGTGGAAAGTGCCCTTGGCCACATCCGCATTCTCGAAGACCTCGATTATCCCCAGCTCAAGGTCAGCCTTAAGGCCTCTGACGTGCCGCGTACCCTGGCCGCTTACCGCCAGCTGGCGGGGCAGGTCGATTATCCGCTGCACATCGGCATTACCGAGGCTGGCACTACCTGGGCCGGCACCATCAAGAGCGCCGTTGGTCTTGGCGCCCTGCTGTGCGACGGACTGGGTGACACCCTGCGGGTGTCTCTCACGGGCGATCCGGTGGAGGAGGTGCGGGTTGGCTGGCAGATTCTCAAGGCTGCCGGCCTGCGCCAGCGCGGCCCGGTGTTTGTCAGCTGTCCGACCTGCGGTCGTTGCCAGATTGATCTGATCCCGCTGGCTGAAGAGGTGGAACGGCGCCTGGCCGGTCTGCGTCTGCCGCTGACCATTGCCGTGATGGGATGTGTCGTCAATGGGCCGGGTGAGGCGCGCGAGGCCGATCTGGGCATTGCCGGCGGCCGCGATGTCGGCCTGCTGTTCCGCCAGGGACAGGTACTGCGGCGCCTGCCGCAGGCGCAACTGGCCGATGCCCTGGTGGCCGAGGCCCTGGCGCTGGAGCGGGAACTGCTGGCGGCGCAAGGGCATTAGCAAGATGGTGAAAACGTCCCCTCCCGGCTTTTTTCACCGATGTCAGCCGAAAAGGCACTTTTTCGTCTTGCCCACAAAATCGATCCATTACGGCGCAATCATTGATTCTGGTCGCCCATCCGTGGGCTCTGCAAGCTGTTGTTCAGTAGCCTGATAGCCGGCCTTTGGCAGCGTTCGCCGCTTCGGCCGTTGTGCTATTCGGCAGCCTCGCTGGCCGGCACGGCGCGCTTGAAGGCCCAGGCCTCAATGCGTTTGATCTGCTCGGCCATGGTAACAGAAATGGGGACGGTTTTGCCGAGGGCCTCCATGATGTCGCGCTGGCTCATGGGTCGTTGCTGGGCCAGGGCCTCGAATTTGGCGCTGGCCACGGCTTGCTCGATCTCGGCGCCGGAAAAACCCCGGCTTGAGTGGGCCAGGGTGTCGATGTCGAAGGCTTCGGGCTGCTGGCCCTGGGCGCGCAGGTGGATATCGAAAATCGTGCGGCGTTCCTTCAGCCCCGGCAGGGCGATGTAGAAGATTTCGTCGAAGCGGCCCTTGCGCAGCACCTCGGCCGGCAGCATTTCGATGGCATTGGCCGTGGCGGCGACGAATACCGGGGCCTGTTTTTCCTGCATCCAGGTGAGGAAATAGCCGAGCACGCGCGAAGCGCTGCCGCCGGCCGACTTGAAGCCCTGCTCGGAAATGCCCGATTCCAGTTCATCGATCCACAACACGCAGGGCGCCATGGCCTCGGCCAGGGCGCAGGCCTGGTGCAGGCTGCGTTCGGGCGAACCGTAGGTGCCTTCGTAGACAGTCGCCATGTCGAGGCGCAACAGCGGCAGATGCCAGCGAGCGGCAATGGCCTTGACGAACAGACTCTTGCCGCAGCCGCTGATGCCCATCAGCAGCACGCCTTTGGGCAGGTTTTCACCCCGCGCCAACTCTTCGGTGCCGAAGGCTCTTTCGCGCTTTTCCATCCAGCGCTTGAGATTTTCCATGCCGCCGACCTGGTCCGGGGTGAGCCGGTTGTCAACAAATTCGAGTACGCCAGCCTGTTCGACGGCGCGCTTCTTGTCGAGGTGCAGGGCATTGACCACCTCGTCGAGCTGATTGGTCTTGCTTACCCGTGCCAGCCGCAGGGCGCGTTCAAGGCGCAGCAGGTCGAGACCGAGAGCGGCGCTGACCAACTGCTTGAGGGCGTCCGTTTCGCCAAGCAGACGATCCATGAAGGGATCGTTGGCACGGCTGCCTTCGAGAAAAGCCGCCAGTTCGGCCGCGCCTGGCAGGGCGTGTTCCAGTTGTACCAGCAGCGGTTGCAGTGCTTCGGGCAGATTGCTGCCCGGTGGGCAAAGAAAGATCAGACACTTGCGTGTGACGGGACGTTGCTGGGCACAGTCGCTGAGCAGCCGCAGGAGCGCCGGGCTGTCGTGCCAGAACCAGTGCAGATCGCTGAAGACGTAGATGGCCGGTCCCGGCTGATCGACGGCCTGGCGCAGGGCGGCCGTCGGGTCGGTGGTGCTGTCACCGTCGGCAAAACCGCGCACACAGTCCCATTGGCGGATGCCGTTCACCTCTTTGACACCGCGTTCGACGGCGGCCTGAATCAGGCGGATGCTGCGCTGCTCGTTGCCGGTGCCAATGCACAGCAGACTGGTGCCGGCCAGGATATGTTGCACCAGATTGGCCAGGCTGAGGGTTTCCTTCATGGCAGTCTCCTTTGATGTGCGCCGTGCCACCAGCGGGTGGCGGGCTGTGCGTTGCAATTTACACGGAAATGGGCTAGTTTGCGAATCCTGTCCGACTAATGGCGTGGATTCTGGCGTAACTGTGCCGGATTGCGTTCATTTTTCTGCCACGGGCGGGCGTGCGGGCACGTCCGGTCATGGTGCTGCCAATAACCTGTTAATGGAAACCGTTTATCATGCGTCTTAGCCAGTACCTGTTGCCGACTGTCAAGGAAACCCCGGCCGATGCCGAAATTGCCAGCCATCAGCTGATGTTGCGGGCCGGCATGATCCGTCGCATCGCCGCTGGTATCTATACCTACCTGCCCTTTGGTCTGCGCGCCGTGCGCAAGGTCGAGCAGATCGTGCGCGAGGAAATGGATCGTGCTGGAGCACTGGAACTGCTGATGCCGATGGTGATTCCCGCCGAGTTGTGGCAGGAGTCAGGTCGCTGGCAGCAGTACGGTCGTGAACTTCTGCGCCTGAAGGATCGCAAGGACGCTGAATTCTGCCTTGGTCCGACCCATGAAGAGGTGATTACCGATGTGGTGCGTGGTACCGTGAAATCCTATCGCCAGCTGCCGCTGAACCTTTACCAGATTCAGGGCAAGTTCCGCGACGAGATCCGGCCGCGCTTCGGTCTGATGCGTGGTCGTGAATTCATCATGAAGGATGCCTATTCCTTCGATCTCGATTCCGCCGGTGCCGATAGCGCCTACGAGCGCATGTACCTTGCCTATCAGCGCATCTTTAAACGCTGTGGCCTGCAGTTCCGCGCCGTCGAGGCCGATACCGGCAATATCGGCGGCTCCTCATCTCATGAATTCATGGTGCTGGCGGCTTCGGGCGAGGACGCCATTGTGTCCTGCGACAGCTGCGACTATGCCGCCAATGTTGAAAAGGCCCAGGTGCGCCTGCCGGCCGGGCCGCGTCCGGCGGCGACGCAGGCACTGGAACTGGTGGCAACGCCCGGCCGCAAGACGGTAGAGGAGGTGGCCGCGTTTCTGGGGATCGAACTGTGGCGTCTGGTCAAGACCCTGCTGCTGCAGACCGACAGCGGTGAGCGGTTGGCAGTGCTGTTGCGTGGCGACCACAGCCTCAATACCATCAAGCTGTGCCGTCTGCTGGGCTGTCAGCAGGTGCAGCTGCTCGACGAGGCGGAGGTGCAGCAGTTGAGTGGTGCGCCGGCCGGCTTTGCCGGACCGCTGGGGCTGGCCTGTCGCATTATCGCTGACCGCGAACTGAGTCTGCTGGCTGATTTTGTTGTTGGCGCCAACCAGGCCGATCACCACTATCGGGGGGTGAATCTGGAGCGCGATCTGCAGATTGGCGAGTTTGCCGATCTGCGTCAGGCTCAGGCCGGCGATGGCTGCCCGCGCTGTGCTGGGCATCTGCAGGCCTGGCGCGGCATCGAGGTCGGACATGTGTTCAAGCTGGGCACCAAATATTCCGAGGCCCTGGGCGCCACCGTGCTCAATGCCGAGGGGCGCGAGGAGCCCTTGGTG
Source organism: Desulfuromonas thiophila (assembly GCF_900101955.1). NCBI lineage: Bacteria > Pseudomonadati > Thermodesulfobacteriota > Desulfuromonadia > Desulfuromonadales > Desulfuromonadaceae > Desulfuromonas > Desulfuromonas thiophila. The sequence goes on from NZ_FNAQ01000002.1 coordinate 116,933, forward strand.
ATGGGCTGTTACGGCATTGGTATCGGTCGCACCGTGGCCTCGGCCATTGAGCAGAATCATGATGAAAACGGCATCATTTTTCCCATGCCCATCGCTCCGTACCAGGTGCTGATTGTGCTGCTCAACCCCAAGGAGGATGCGGCGCGCGAGGCGGCCCAGCAGCTGTACGATCAATTGCTGCAGGCGGGAGTCGAAGTGCTGTTCGATGATCGTGACGAGCGTCCCGGCAGCAAGTTCAAGGATGCGGATTTGCTTGGTATTCCGATGCGGGTGACCGTGGGCGGACGGAGTCTCAAGGAGGGGGTTATCGAGGTGCAGGCCCGTGCCGATGGCCAGCAGTGGCGGCTGACACAGGCCGAAACGGCCGACTGGCTGTGCTGCCAGGTGCGTCAGGCGCTGGCGGAGTCCTAGGGCATGTATGGCCTGACCGTCGATGACGGTGGTCGTGTGGCCCTGCCGCAACGGGTCGTTGCCCGGTTGCGCAGCCACGAGTTGCGCTTGCAGAGCCATTCGCCGGCCCACCTCACCCTGGTGGCGCAGGGCGGTGGCGAGCCCTGTCTGACGGTGACCCTGGGAGAGCTTGGCGTTGCAGATGTGCTTTCGTTTCTCAATATGTTCCGCAAGACCGGAGTGCTTTATCTGGAGCTTGCGGATGGGGGCCGCCAGATTTTTTTTCAGGAAGGCGAGATCATTTTTGCCCTGAGTGAGCGGGTCGAGGAGGATCTGGGCGAGACGCTCTGCCAGACTGGCCGGCTGGATCGCGCCACTCTGGCGCAGGTCCGTAGCGAGCTGACGGGCGAATGGACCCTGGCCCAGCTGCTGGTGAAAAAGAACTTGGTAGCGCCACGCGATCTGTGGTTGGCGACCCGTTATCAGGTAGAGACCATCGTTTACGGCCTGTTTGCCAGTGATCAGCAGGGGGGAGCCTGCTTTGTGGCCGGTGATCCGGGGCGCGACGATATCGTGCGTCTGTCCATGAGCACGCAGAATCTGATCATGGAAGGCCTGCGTCGCGTCGATGAGCGGGCCCTGTATCTGCGCCGGTTGCGTTCCTTCGAGGCTCAGCTGTCCTACAGCGGCCGGTCACCGACCGATCTGGCCGAGGAGGAAAAGCGGCTGCTCAGTTTCATTTATGGCGCACCGGCAACCGTGGCGGACCTGGTGGTCCGCAGCGGTCTGGCGGAGTTCGATGCCCTGCGATTGCTGTATCAGCTGGCGGAGAAGAAGATGGTCGATGTCGCCGCGGCCGCGCCAGCGCCGCTGACCGAGGACGTGGCGGAACTGGTCGAACTGTTTAATGAATTGCTGCGGTTGCTGTGCCAGGCGGTGGCGCAGCGGGAATTTACTGCCGAATTGCAACAGGCTCTGCGGGTGTTGCCATCGCCGTTACGCGAACTGTTTCGGGGTGTGGTTCTGGCACAGGATGGCAGTGTCGATGGTCGGCAACTGATGCGTAACCTGACGGGTCTTGAAGGCTTGGAGCAAAAGCGCCTGCTGGTGGACGCCTTGAGCGAACTGGTATATCTGGCCTGTGGCCAGGCCCGTCGGTTGCTGGGCAGTCAGGCCAGTGGCGAGTTGACCAGCCGGGTGCAGGAACTGGTGCGCCGGGCGCAACGGCTGGTTGCGGGCGGGGAAGAGGAGGAACGATGAAGGAACGGTTGATTTTTGCCCTTGATGTTGAGGATGGCGCCACGGCGTTGGCCTGGGTGGAGCGGCTTAGGGCTGAGGTGGGTCTGTTCAAGGTGGGCAAGCAGCTTTTTACCAGCGCTGGCCCCGAGCTAGTGAGGCGTATCGTCCTCAATGGCGGCCAGGTATTCCTTGATCTGAAATATCACGACATTCCCAATACGGTCGCCAAGGCCGCCATTGAGGCGCTGCGGTTGGGGGTGTCCATGCTGAATGTCCATGCCCTGGGCGGCATGACCATGATGCAGACCATGAGTGCACAGGTGCGCCAGATCGCGGCTGCGGAAGGGCGGCCCTGCCCGCTGTTGTTGGCGGTGACCATTCTGACATCGGCCTCACAGTCCGACTTGCAGGCGGTTGGGATTGACCGGCCGGTTACTGAAATGGTGGTGCGCTTGGCGCAGCTGGCTCAAGCTGCTGGACTGGATGGGGTGGTGGCTTCGGCTCAGGAGGCGCCCCTGATCCGGCAGGCCTGTGGACCGGACTTTGTGATTGTTACGCCGGGGGTTCGGCCCGTGGCCAGTGCGGTTGATGATCAGCAGCGCATCATGACGCCTGCTGCGGCGTTGGCGGCTGGTGCCGACTATCTGGTAGTGGGGCGGCCCATTGCCACGGCGTCTGATCCGGTGCAGGCAGCCCGGGCGATAGTGACGGAAATGGCCAGTTCGGCAAGCGCATGAGCGACGACCAGCTGTTGTATGGTATCAATCCGGTGCAGGCGGCCCTGCAGCAGGCCGGCCGCGTCAAGGAGCTGCTGCTGGTGGAGGCGGAGCTGAGCGAACGACTGGCACAGCTTGCTGCTCAGGCGCAGCAGTCATCCGTGCGGCTTCGACGACTGCCCCGGGCGGAGTTGGACCGGCTCTGTGGCGGTGATCGGCACCAGGGTGTCGTGGCTCGGGTGGCGGCGGTGCAGACACAGCGGCTGGAGCCGCTGCTGGCGCAGTTGCGTCAGCCGACCGCGCTGGTGCTGGTGCTGGATGGCGTCACCGATCCGCACAACTTTGGTGCATTGATCCGCAGTGCGGCGGCCGCCGGCTGTCAGGCGGTGGTCTACGGCCGCGACCGATCCTGTCCGTTGACGGCGACAGTGGCCCGGGCGGCCGCCGGCTGCCTGGAGCGGGTGGCCCTGTGCCCCGTTGTAAATCTGAGCCGAGCCCTGCGCCAGCTCAAGGAAGCTGGGCTGTGGGTTTATGGCCTGGCAGGAGAGCAGGCTGTCTCGTTGTATGGCACCGATCTGGCGGGTCCGGTGGCGCTGGTGGTGGGTGCCGAGGGGAAGGGGTTGCGGCCTGCCGTGCGCAGCGAGTGCGATCAGCTGCTGTGCATACCGATGGCGGCGGCGGTAGAGTCGCTCAATGTGTCGGTAGCCGCGGCCGTTGCCCTGTTCGAGGTGGTGCGTCAGCGCGTTGCTGCTGGTGGCGGGCAGGAAAAGTAACCGTCGGCCTGAAATTCTGTTGACAGCCAGGCACCGATTGATTATAACCCTCCTCGCTTGTCGGCGGCGGGAAATGCTGCCTTGGATAAATTTCCTGCTTGCAATCTCCGATCGATTGAGGTAGAAACTGCGGCTCTGTGCTGGCGTAGCTCAATCGGTAGAGCAACTGACTTGTAATCAGTAGGTTGGGGGTTCAATTCCTCTCGCCAGCTCCAAATAAAATAACCAGGCGCAAGCCTTTCAGAAAGTCCCCTGGAGGGGTTCCCGAGCGGCCAAAGGGAGCAGACTGTAAATCTGCCGTCGTAGACTTCGGAGGTTCGAATCCTCCCCCCTCCACCACAATTTCATTTCGGACGAATACGGCATGGCCCGTCGCAGGAGCGAAAAGCTGACGAACTGCGCGAGGGTGCCGGACGAGTCCAAGGGTTGTTCAGATCCGGTATGGGCGGGAGTAGCTCAGTTGGCTAGAGCATCAGCCTTCCAAGCTGAGGGTCGCGGGTTCGAGTCCCGTTTCCCGCTCCATTAAAAAGCACGTGACAGCAGGTTAAGCCCACATAGCTCAGCAGGTAGAGCACTTCCTTGGTAAGGAAGAGGTCACCGGTTCAAGTCCGGTTGTGGGCTCCAGCGTTGTTGCGATGGGGATCGTTGGGCTGTTCCGAGAGGCCGTAGGCCAAAGACCGCTACTGTAAAAAATTGATTGGAGAGGAAGAATATCATGTCCAAGGAAAAATTTGAGCGTAAGAAACCGCACGTCAATATCGGCACCATTGGTCACGTCGACCATGGCAAGACGACTCTGACCGCCGCCATCACCAAGGTCATGGCTGGCCAGGGCCTGGCTCAGATGCGCGCCTTTGACCAGATCGACAACGCCCCGGAAGAGCGTGAGCGCGGCATCACCATCGCCACCTCCCACGTGGAATATGAAACAGTCAATCGGCACTATGCCCACGTTGACTGCCCTGGCCACGCCGACTACGTCAAGAACATGATCACCGGAGCCGCCCAGATGGACGGCGCCATCCTGGTCGTGTCCGCCGCAGATGGCCCCATGCCGCAGACCCGTGAGCATATCCTGCTTGCCCGCCAGGTCGGCGTGCCCGCCATCGTCGTATTCCTCAACAAGGCCGACATGGTCGACGACGCCGAACTGATGGAGCTGGTCGAACTGGAAGTTCGCGAGCTGCTCAGCGCCTACGACTTCCCCGGTGACGATATTCCCATCGTGCCCGGCAGCGCCCTCAAGGCCCTCGAATGCGCCACCGGCGAAGCCGCCGAAGAACCCATCCTCGAGCTTATGCGCCAGGTCGACAGCTACATCCCCGAGCCCGAGCGCGCCATCGACCAGCCGTTCCTGATGCCCGTAGAAGACGTCTTCTCCATCTCAGGTCGCGGCACCGTCGCTACCGGTCGTATTGAGCGTGGCGTCATCAAGGTGCAGGAAGAAGTCGAGATCGTCGGCATGAAGGCCACCAGCAAAACCACCGTCACCGGTGTCGAGATGTTCCGCAAGCTGCTCGATCAGGGTCAGGCCGGCGACAACGTTGGCGTGCTGCTGCGCGGCGTCAAGCGCGAAGACATCGAGCGCGGCCAAGTGCTCGCCAAGCCCGGCAGCATCAAGCCGCACACCAAATTCAAAGCCGAAGCCTACATTCTGACCAAAGAAGAAGGCGGACGCCATACACCGTTCTTCAAGGGCTACCGGCCGCAGTTCTACTTCCGTACCACCGACGTGACCGGCATTGTAGAGCTGCCCGAAGGTGTTGAGATGGTAATGCCCGGCGACAACATCGCCATGACCGTCGAACTGATCACCCCCATCGCCATGGACAAGGAACTGCGCTTCGCCATCCGCGAAGGTGGTCGGACTGTCGGCGCGGGTGTCGTCAGCGAAATTCTTGGTTAGGTTTTAATTAGGTTCGGATAGCTGCCGCCGGTTGCGGCGGCAGCGTCGGAGATAAGTGATGGCATCAGATATTATCACGCTGGCCTGCACCGAGTGTAAGCAGCGCAATTACACGACTACCAAAAATAAACGCAATCTGCCGGATCGACTTGAGTTTAAAAAGTACTGTCGTTTTGACCGGCGTCATACCCTGCATCGGGAGACCAAGTAGTCTTCGATGTGTCAAGCGTTGCTGCAGGCCAGTAGCTCCAACGGCTAGAGCACCGGTCTCCAAAACCGGGTGTTGGGGGTTCGAATCCCTCCTGGCCTGCCAATTTTAATGCATCGAAGCGGGGTTAAGGCGTGGGAAAAATAGCAGGTTTTCTGGGCAATGTGCGTCACGAACTGGTCAAGGTTACCTGGCCAAGCAAAAAAGACACCTACGCTTCGACTTTTGTTGTCATCGCCTTCGTGCTGCTGATCGCCGTGTTTCTCTGGGGTGTCGATACCCTGTTGTCGACCCTGGTCAGAACCCTTCTCAGTCGATAGAAAGCGGTGCAGGTGATGAAGTGGTACGGTGTCCATACCTATTCAGGCTTTGAAAACAAAGTTAAGCAAAATCTCGAAGAGCGCGTCCGAATGCTGGGCATGGAAGAGCAGTTTGGCGAGATTTTGGTGCCTTCCGAGGTTGTTGTCGAGTTAAAAAACGGTGAGCGTAAAACCTCCACGCGTAAGTTCTTCCCCGGCTACATTCTGGTTCAGATGGAACTCAACAGTGAGACCTGGCATGTTGTCAAGGACACGGCCAAGGTGACTGGCTTTGTCGGTGGTGGTACCAATCCGCCGTCCATACCCGATGCCGAGGTGGCTAAAATCACCGCACGAATGGAGGAGGGGGCTGAGCGGCCCAAGCCGAAAGTTGAATATGAAATTGGTGAAACGGTTCGGGTTGTTGATGGACCCTTTCTTAATTTCACGGGTGTGGTCGAGGATGTGAAGCCCGACAAGGGCAAATTGAAAGTCATGGTCAGTATTTTCGGTCGTGTCACCCCGGTGGAGCTGGATTTTATCCAGGTAGAGAAGACTAGCTAGATCCGGGTGGCAGGTTAAGGGAGTTTCAGGGATGGCCAAGAAAGTTACCGGACAAATTAAACTGCAGATTCCAGCAGGCAAGGCAAATCCGTCGCCACCTGTAGGCCCAGCTCTGGGTCAGCATGGTGTGAATATTATGGAGTTCTGCAAGTCGTTCAATGCAAAGACCCAGTCGGAAGAGGGTATGATCATCCCGGTGGTGATCACGGTTTATGCCGATCGGTCCTTTACATTTATTACGAAGACGCCTCCTGCCGCCGTGCTGCTGATGAAGGCTGCCAAGATTCCCAAAGGATCGGGTGTGCCGAACAAGAACAAGGTGGGTAAGGTCAGCATGGCACAGGTGGAAGAGATCGCGCGGCTGAAGATGCCGGATCTCAATGCCTTTGATGAGTCGGCTGCGGTGCGTACCATTCTGGGCACTGCGCGCAGCATGGGCCTCGAAGTCGAATAAGCTTGGAGTGAGAGCAGATGGCTACAGGTAAAAAACGGATAGCAGCGAAATCGAAGGTTGACCGTAGTGTCAACTATGCACTGAGCGATGCCCTGACTCTGCTGAAAGAGGTCGCCAACGCCAACTTTGATGAGACTGTCGATGTAACGGTGCGTCTTGGTGTTGACCCGCGCAAGGCCGACCAGATGGTCCGTGGCGCCGTGGTGTTGCCGCATGGCTTGGGCAAGCAGGTGCGTGTACTGGTGTTTGCCAAGGGTGAGAAGGCTCAGGAGGCACAGCAGGCAGGTGCTGATTTTGTCGGCGCCGAGGATCTGGTTGAGAAGATTCAGGGTGGATGGTTCGAGTTTGATACCGCCATCGCAACTCCAGACATGATGGGCCTGGTTGGTAAGATCGGCCGCATCCTTGGTCCTCGTGGCCTGATGCCCAACCCCAAGGTTGGTACCGTCACCTTTGATGTTGGCCGGGCTGTCAACGAGTCAAAGTCGGGTAAGGTTGAATACCGGGTCGAGAAGGCTGGAATCGTTCATGCGCCGGTTGGCAAGGCTTCTTTCGATGCCGCTACCCTGCAGGACAATATTGTTTCCTTGATGGATGCTTTGATTAAAGCTAAGCCGGCGACCGCCAAGGGGACCTATCTGAAAAAAATCAGTGTCTCCAGCACGATGGGCCCTGGCATCTTTGTTGATGTCGCCGGAGTGCAGGCGCTGGTGAAATAGAGCGGCCGCCTGCCGGCCGCGAGTAAGTGCTATCGAAACAGCAGGCCAGGTACGCCCTGTCCTGCTGTTTTTGGTATCTTCCCTGTCGAAGACAGCAGGTAAGACCTGTTGCAGGGTCCTTTAATGCGTTTGCGCCTGCCGAGACGGCTTGAGACTCCGCGTCTCCCTGAAGTCTGCACGGGGGAGTTTCCTACATTTTAAAGGAAAGGAGGAGAGGGAATGGACGATCAGAAAAAACGTCAGCTGGTTGAAGAACTCGCCGGCAAACTCAGAACGGCCAAGGCGGCTTATCTGGCAGATTATCGTGGCCTGACAGTCGAGCAGGTGAATGATCTGCGTGGCAAACTGCGTGCAACTGGAGCAGAATACCGCGTGGTCAAAAACACCTTGCTGCGTATTGCTGCCAAGGATACCGGTTTTGAGTGCCTTGATGCGCAACTTGCTGGTCCGACCGCAATCACCATTGTGCAGGATGATCCCGTCGCTCCGGCGAAGGTGTTGTCAGACTACGCCAAGGGCAGCAAGGTCTTTGAGCTGAGGTCAGGCGCACTTGATGGCAAGCTGCTGTCAACAGACGATATCCAGGCATTGTCCGAGCTGCCCAGCCGAGAAGTGCTTCTGGCTCGGGTATTGGGTTCAATCAATGCCCCGGTCAGCAATTTTGTCGGTGTGCTGGCCGCGATACCGCGCTCGTTTGTGCAGGTGCTGGCCGCGATCCAAGACAAGAAGGCGGCTTGATCCGCCAGATCATTTATCGTAGTTCATACGTTTACGTTATTACCCGGATGGAGAAAAACAATGGCCGAGATCACCAAAGAGCAGGTAATTGAATTCATCGAGAAAATGACGGTTCTGGAGCTGGCTGAGCTGGTCAAGGAGCTGGAGGACAAGTTTGGCGTTTCTGCCGCTGCGCCGGTTGCCGTTGCCGCCGCTGGCCCGGCTGCTGCTGCCGCCCCGGCTGAAGAAGAAAAGACCGAGTTCGACGTCATCCTGGCTTCGGCTGGCGATAAGAAGATCAATGTCATCAAGGTTGTCCGTGCTGTGACCGGCCTGGGCCTGAAAGAAGCCAAGGACATGGTTGACGGTGCGCCCAGCACGGTTAAGGAAGCCGCTCCCAAGGAAGAGGCAGAGAACATCAAGAAGCAGCTCGAAGAAGCAGGCGCTTCTGTTCAACTCAAGTAGTTTCTGGCTCGATAATTCCGCTCTAAGCCAAGGTCGCTCTGCGGCCTTGGCTGTTCTGCGTTCTTTCCCCAAGGAGTGATCATGGCTTATTCGGTTGCGAATAACCAGCTGTTGCGCAAGCACTTTTCTGACGTTCAGCGAATCATCGAGATCCCCAACCTCATTGACATCCAGAAAAATTCCTACAAGCGTTTTCTGCAGGCCGATGTGCCACCGGCATCGCGCCAGAATATCGGCCTTGAGGCAGTTTTCCGTTCGGTGTTTCCAATCCGTGATTTCAGCGAGACCTGCTCGCTGGAATACGTTTCCTATGTGCTGGAAACGCCTAAATATGATGTCGATGAATGCCATCAGCGCGGAATGACTTTTGCCGCGCCGGTCAAGGTGCGCGTGCGTCTGGTGTCCTGGGATGTCGACAAGGATACCCAGGTCCAGTCGATCCGCGACATCAAGGAGCAGGAGGTCTATTTCGGTGAGATTCCGTTGATGACGGAAAACGGTACCTTCATCATCAATGGCACCGAGCGCGTTATCGTCAGCCAGCTGCATCGCTCTCCAGGGGTGTTTTACGATCATGATCGCGGCAAAACCCATTCCAGCGGCAAGCTGCTGTATAATGCCCGGGTGATTCCCTATCGCGGATCCTGGCTCGATTTCGATTTCGATCATAAGGATCTGCTGTATGTCCGCATCGACCGGCGCCGCAAGTTGCCGGCAACGGTGTTGCTGCAGGCCCTGGGCTATTCCGCTGAAGAGCTGCTGCGCTATTACTACGATACCGAGATCCTCTGCTTCGGCACCGATGGCAGCTTAGCCAAGAAGGTCAATCTGGAACTGTTGCAGGGGCAGCGCAGCAGTGTCGATGTGCTGGATGCTGAAGGGCAGGTGGTGCTCAAAGCCGGGCGCAAGTTCACCAAGGCGGCTGTGCGTAAGATTGCCGATGGTGGGCTCGAGACTATTCCGGTGAGTGAAGAGGATGTGTTGGGGCGGGTTGCCGCCTGTGATGTGATCGATACCCAGACTGGCGAGATTCTGCTCGAATGCAACCAGGAGATCACCGAAGCCGGTCTGCAGCTGCTGCGTGAGCGCGGCATTGATCAGGTGGAAGTGCTTTTCATCGATAACGTCTATGTCGGTTCCTATCTGCGTGACACCCTGCTGCAGGATTCGGTCAAGACGCCGGAAGATGCCATCATTGAAATCTATCGCCGGTTGCGGCCGGGAGATCCCCCGACCCAGCGCAGTGCTGCGGCTCTGTTCGAGGGATTGTTTTTCAATGCTGAACGCTACGATCTGTCTGTCGTCGGCCGCCTGAAGATGAACTATAAACTTGGTCTGGAGGTGCCTCTGGAGCATCGCACGCTGACCAAGGAAGATATTCTGGAGGTGGTGCGCTATCTGATCGATCTACGCAACGGCAAGGGCGCTATCGACGATATTGACCATCTTGGTAATCGCCGGGTGCGGGCAGTGGGGGAACTGCTGGAAAACCAGTATCGTGTCGGCCTGGTGCGGATGGAGCGTGCCATCAAGGAGCGCATGAGTCTGCAGGAGGTTGACAGCCTGATGCCTCATGATCTGATCAATTCCAAACCGGTTTCGGCTGTGGTTAAGGAGTTTTTTGGCTCATCACAGCTGTCTCAGTTTATGGATCAGACCAATCCGCTGTCGGAAATTACCCATAAACGTCGTCTGTCGGCTTTGGGACCGGGTGGTCTGACCCGCGAACGGGCTGGTTTTGAGGTGCGTGACGTCCATCCGACGCACTACGGCCGTGTCTGTCCCATTGAGACGCCGGAAGGTCCGAATATCGGCCTGATCGCCTCACTGTCGACCTATGCCCGCATCAATGAGCATGGCTTTGTTGAAACGCCATACCGCCTGGTCAAGGACGGTCAGGTAACCGAGGAAATCCGCTATTTTTCGGCGCTGGAAGAGGAGGGCCATGCCATCGCCCAGGCCAATGCCTCTCTTGATGAGCAGGGTTGCTTCGTCAACGAGGTGGTTAATGCCCGCCTCAACGGCGAGTTCATGATGCTGCGCCGTGAAGAAATCAAGCTGATGGACGTTTCACCCAAGCAGTTGGTGTCCGTTGCTGCCTCGTTGATTCCGTTCCTGGAGAACGACGATGCCAACCGTGCCCTGATGGGATCGAACATGCAGCGTCAGGCCGTGCCACTGTTGCGGGCTGATGCCCCTCTGGTGGGCACCGGTATGGAGCGCATCGTGGCCCACGATTCCGGCGCCGCCGTGGTGGCGCGGCACGATGGCGTGGTCGAATCGGTCGATGCTGGTCGTATTGTTGTGCGGATCGACGAAGGGCAGAACGATGAGACCGGCACCGGTGTGGATATCTACAACCTGATCAAGTTTATTCGCTCCAACCAGAATACCTGTCTCAACCAGAAGCCGATTGTTGAGGTCGGCGACCGGGTCAAGCGGGGTGCCATCATTGCGGATGGCCCCTCTACCCAGTGGGGTGAGCTGGGGCTGGGGCAAAACGTTCTGGTCGCCTTCATGCCCTGGGAAGGTTACAACTTCGAAGACTCGATCCTGATTTCCGAGAAACTGGTCAAGGAAGATCGTTACACCTCGGTGCATATTGAAGAGTTCGAGTGTGTGGCGCGTGACACCAAGTTGGGCAAGGAGGAGATTACCGACGATATCCCCAACCTTGGTGATGATGCCCTGAAGGATCTCGACGAGAGCGGTATTATCCGCATTGGTGCCGAGGTCAAGCCGGGGGATATCCTGGTGGGCAAGATCACCCCGAAAGGTGAAACCCAGTTGTCGCCGGAGGAAAAACTGCTGCGCGCCATCTTCGGTGAGAAAGCCGGCGATGTGCGTGATACCTCGCTGCGGGTGCCACCCGGCGTCGAGGGGGTGGTGATCGGCGCCCGCGTGTTTTCGCGCAAGGGAGCCGACAAGGATGCTCGCACCGAGAAGATCGAACAGCAGGAAATCGACAAGCTGCTCAAGGATCAGCACGACGAGATTCGTATCCTGCGTGAATCCGCCCGTCACAAGCTTGACGACCTGCTGGCGGGCAAGAGGGTGGCCGTTTCGGTGACCGATCGCGATGATCGCATTGTGCTGAAAAAGAATGCACCCATCGAGGCCGGCAGCCTGGACGCTGTGCCCCTTGACCGCTTGAGCGAGATCTCCCTGGTGGACGATGTTGCCACTGAGGAGCGCGTGGCCGAGTTGCTGCAGCGCCTGAAGGAGCGTGAAGAGGTCATCAAGGCGGTTTTTGCTGACAAGATCGACAAGATCAAGCGCGGTGACGATCTGCCGCCGGGCGTCATCAAGATGGTTAAAGTCTATATCGCCATCAAGCGCAAGCTGTCGGTTGGCGACAAGATGGCTGGTCGTCATGGTAACAAGGGCGTTCTGTCGCGCATTCTGCCGGAAGAGGACATGCCTTACACCGAGGATGGTACACCGGTGGAAATTGTGCTCAATCCGCTGGGCGTGCCCTCCCGTATGAACGTAGGCCAGATTCTTGAAATCCATCTGGGCCTGGCGGCCCGTGGTCTTGGCGAGCAGATTCAGAAACTGCTGGATCAGCAGCAGGCCCTGCAGGCGGTGCGCGACAAGATCAAGGAGATCTACGAGGACGAGCGCGTCAGCACCTTTGTCGATGCGTTGCCGGAGCGCGACCTGCAGAAGCTGGCCGGTCGGCTGGCACAGGGTGTGCCACTGGCATCGCCGGTTTTCGAAGGTGTCAGTGAGCAGATCATCAAACAGCAGATTGAAAAGGCGGGCTATCACAATTCCGGCCAGATGACGCTCTACAATGGTAAGACCGGCGAGGCGTTCAAGGAAAAGGTCACCGTCGGGATTATGTACATGCTCAAACTGCATCACCTGGTAGATGATAAGATTCATGCCCGCAGCATCGGTCCCTACAGCTTGGTGACCCAGCAGCCCCTCGGCGGCAAGGCCCAGTTCGGCGGCCAGCGGCTTGGCGAGATGGAGGTTTGGGCCATGGAAGCCTACGGAGCCTCTCACGCGCTGCAGGAGTTTCTGACGGTCAAGTCCGACGATGTGGCCGGCCGAACCCGCATGTACGAGGCCATCGTCAAGGGCCGCCACACCCTGGAAGCTGGCTTGCCGGAGTCTTTCAACGTTCTCATCAAGGAATTGCAGTCGTTGTGCCTGGATGTGGAACTGTTGGAAGAGGATGAGGAATAAATCTGCCTTCCCGTAAGGAGACCTGTTTTGGAAGACATTATCAGCCTGTTTGAGCGTCCGAAGGATCCGTTGAGCTTCGATACCATCCGCCTGTCGGTATCCTCGCCGGAAACCATCCGTGAGCGCTCCTTCGGTGAAGTCAAAAAGCCGGAAACCATCAACTACCGCACCTTCAAGCCCGAGCGCGATGGCCTGTTCTGCGCCAAGATCTTCGGCCCGGTGAAGGATTACGAGTGCAACTGCGGCAAGTACAAGCGCATGAAGCACCGCGGCATTGTCTGTGAAAAATGTGGTGTCGAGGTGATTCCGAGCAAGGTGCGGCGCGAACGCCTGGCCCATATCGACCTGGCCTGCCCGGTGGCGCACATCTGGTTCCTCAAGTCGTTGCCGAGCCGTATTGGTACCCTGCTCGACATGACCCTCAAGGAGTTGGAGAAGGTTCTCTACTTCGAGGCCTATGTCGTGCTCGACAAGGGAGAAACAACGCTGGAGGTTGGCCAGGTGGTGGCGGAGGACCGTTACCGCGAGCTGATGGACGAGTTTGCCGGCCAGTTCACCGCCGGCATGGGCGCCGAGGCCATTCGTGAGTTGCTGGCATCGCTCAATCTGGAGGAACTGGCCGAGAGCCTGCGGCTGGAGATGCGTGAGTCCACCAGCGAGGCCAAGCGTAAAAAAGTCGCCAAGCGTCTGAAGGTGGTCAACGCCTTCTTGCGCAGTGGCAACCGTCCCGAGTGGATGATTCTGGAGACGATTCCGGTGCTGCCACCGGAACTGCGGCCTTTGGTGCCGCTCGATGGTGGCCGTTTCGCCACCTCCGACCTGAATGACCTGTACCGCCGCGTTATCAACCGCAATAATCGTTTGAAACGGCTTAAGGAATTGCGGGCGCCCGAGGTGATTATCCGCAACGAGAAACGCATGCTGCAGGAAGCGGTTGACGCCCTGTTCGATAACGGTCGTCGAGGTCGGGCCATTACGGGACCGAACAAGCGGCCGCTGAAATCGTTGTCGGACATGCTCAAGGGCAAAGGTGGCCGTTTCCGTCAGAACCTGCTGGGCAAACGTGTCGACTATTCCGGTCGTAGCGTTATTGTCGTTGGGCCGGAACTGAAGCTGCACCAGTGCGGTCTGCCCAAAAAGATGGCCCTGGAGCTGTTCAAGCCTTTTATCTACAACAAGCTGGAGGAGCGTGGCTACTGCACGACCATCAAGAGCGCCAAGAAACTGGTGGAAAAGGAAAAGCCAGAGGTTTGGGACGTCCTTGAGGATGTGATTCGCGAGCATCCGGTGATGCTCAACCGCGCACCGACGCTGCACCGCCTGGGGATCCAGGCATTCGAGCCGGTGCTGGTCGAGGGGAAAGCGATTCAACTCCATCCCCTGGTGTGTACCGCCTTCAATGCCGACTTTGACGGTGACCAGATGGCGGTGCATCTGCCGCTGTCGATTGAAAGCCAGATCGAAGCGCGGGTGCTGATGATGTCGACCAATAACATCCTGTCACCGGCCAATGGCAAGCCGATCATCGTGCCGTCGCAGGATATGATTCTGGGCATCTACTACATGTCGCGTATCCGCCCCTTCGTCAAGGGGTCGGGCAAGGTGTTCACCTCGCCGGACGAGGTGCGCATTGCCTACGATTCGGGCGAGGTCGATCTGCAGGCCGGTGTCCGGGTGCGGATGGAGCCGGCGGTTGGTGCCGCGCCGCAGATTGTTGACACCTCGGTCGGCCGCATCCTGCTGCGCGAAGTGGTGCCCGAAGAGATTCCGTTTGAGTACGTCAACAAGGTGATGACCAAGAAGCAGGTGGCCGAACTGATCGACGCCAGTTTCCGTTTGGCCGGCAACAAGGAAACGGTTATCCTCGCCGACCGTCTCAAGCAGACGGGCTACCGATTCTCGACAGTGGCCGGGATCTCTATCTGTCTCGACAACATGGTCGTTCCCGCCCATAAGCAGGACCGGATTGATGCGGCGGTGGCCGAGGTGACCGAGATTCAGAACCAGTACACGGACGGTCTGATCACCGATGGCGAACGCTACAACAAGGTCGTGGATATCTGGGCCAAATGTACCGAGGATATCGCCTCGACCATGCTGGCCGATCTCTCCGTTGATCACTTCACCTCCGAAACCGGCGAGGTCGTCGAAGCGCCTTCGTTCAACGCGATCCACATGATGGCGGATTCCGGTGCCCGTGGTAGTGCCCAGCAGATCCGTCAGCTGGCCGGTATGCGTGGCCTGATGGCCAAGCCTTCCGGCGAAATCATTGAAACGCCCATCACGGCCAACTTCCGTGAAGGTCTGACGGTGTTACAGTACTTCATTTCGACCCATGGCGCCCGCAAGGGTCTGGCCGACACCGCGCTGAAAACCGCCAACTCCGGTTACCTGACGCGCCGCTTGGTCGATGTCGCCCAGGATGCCATTATCACCGAGAGGGATTGCGGTACCCTTGACGGCATTCTGGTCAGTTCGCTGGTCGAGGGTGGCGAGGTTATCGAGTCGCTGGGGGATCGTATTCTTGGTCGTGCGGCGCTGGAGGATGTTTGCGATCCGGTGACGGGCGAGGTGCTGGTGCCGGCCAACCAGGAGATTACTGAGGCTCTGGTGGCACGGATTGAGGATGCGGGTATCGACAAGCTTAGGATCCGTTCGGTGCTGACCTGCAAAAGTCGTCACGGTATCTGTGCCACCTGTTACGGCCGCGATCTGGCACGTGGTCACATGGTCAATCTGGGCGAAGCGGTGGGGGTTATTGCGGCCCAGTCCATTGGCGAACCGGGTACTCAGCTGACCATGCGGACCTTTCATATCGGTGGCGCCGCGTCCCGGCGGGCCGAGCAGACCTCGCTTGAGGCGCGCTACGATGGTGTCCTGCAGTTTGTTAACCTCAAGACGGTTATTGACCGGCAGGGCCATCACGTGGTCATGAACCGCAATGGTGAAATTGCGGTGGTTGATGACACTGGCCGCGAACGCGAGCGTCACGCACTTTTGTATGGCGCACGCCTGCATCTGGGTGAGGGACAGCAAGTCAAGTCCGGAACCTTGCTGGCCGAGTGGGATCCGTATACCATGCCGATTCTGACCGAGGTTGACGGTCGGGTGCATTTTGGTGACGTGACGGCCGGTGTGACGATGGAAGAGAAGGTCGATGACGTGACTGGCTTGTCGCGCAAGGTCATCATTGAGACCAAGGCCAGTGACAAACGGCCGCGTATCACCCTGAAGGACGATCAGGGCCGCACGGTCAAGCTGCCGAATGGTCAGGCCGCCCGATATATGCTGCCGGTTGGGGCCAACATTATTGTGCCGGATGACGAACTGGTAGCCGCTGGTGACGTGCTGGCCAAGATCCCGCGCGAAACCACCAAGACCAAGGATATCACCGGTGGTCTGCCGCGGGTGGCCGAGTTGTTCGAGGCCCGCAAGCCCAAGGAATATGCGGTGCTGTCCGAGATTGATGGCCTGGTCAGTTTTGGCAAGGATGCCAAGGGCAAGCGCAAGGTGGTCGTGACGCCGGAATTTGGCGAGCCGGTGGAGTATCTCATTCCCAAGGGCAAGCATATCAGCGTGCACGAGGGCGACACGGTACTGGCGGGCGAGCCATTGATGGATGGGCCGCGCAACCCACACGATATTTTGCGGATTCTGGGTGAAAAGGATCTGGCCAAGTATCTGGTTGACGAGGTCCAGGAGGTTTACCGGTTGCAGGGTGTTGCCATCAACGACAAGCACATCGAAACCATCGTGCGTCAGATGCTGCGGCGCGTGGCCATCCGTGAGGTGGGTGATACCGATTTTCTGCTGGATGACCAGGTTGGCCGTGGCGAATTTGAACTTGAGAACGAACGGGTACTGGCCGAAGGCGGCATGCCGGCGGTGGGCGAGCCGGTCATGCTCGGTATCACCAAGGCGTCATTGTCGACCGAGTCATTCATTTCGGCAGCTTCGTTCCAGGAGACGACCAAGGTGTTGACTCAGGCGGCGATTGAAGGCAAGGTTGATCACTTGCGCGGACTGAAGGAAAACGTCATTATGGGCCGGCTGATTCCGGCGGGGACCGGCATTGCCAGATATCGGGGTGTGCGGTTGCTGACGCCGGAGCCCGAACCGGAACCGGTTCGTCAGGTGGTGCGCGATGAAGAGGGGCCTGAAGACGAGGTCCTCGAAGAGGGAATGGAGGAGTTGGCCTGAGCAAAAAGACGGGCCTGACAGGTTGAGCGCCCGCCGGTGTTCCGGCGGGCTTTTTTGCATTAGCGGAAAAAACAGAGCAGCGGCACAAGGTTCTTGACAAGGGGCTGGGCAGTTGCTACTGTTCGCGGGTTTCCCCGCTTGGGGAGCACTGTTCTTTCAATTCTGTGAATAGTAATTTCGGGAGTAGGAAATGCCGACAATCAATCAGCTGATCCGCAAGGGACGCAACAAGAAAGAAAGGAAGTCGACGGCGCCTGCGCTGAAGTCGAATCCGCAGCGGCGCGGGGTCTGTACCCGCGTGTATACCACGACTCCGAAGAAGCCGAACTCGGCGTTGCGCAAGGTTGCTCGTGTGCGTCTGACGAATGGCATCGTTGTCACCTCGTATATTCCAGGTGTCGGCCACAATCTGCAGGAGCACTCGGTTGTGCTGGTGCGTGGCGGCCGTGTCAAGGACTTGCCGGGTGTTCGTTACCATATCGTTCGTGGTGCGCTGGACCTTGCTGGGGTGAAGGACCGTATGCAGGCGCGTTCCAAATACGGCGCCAAGCGTCCCAAGTAGGACTCAAGATTACAAGAGGTCGATAAAAGATGCCGAGAAGAAGAGAAATCGCGAAGCGGATCGTTCTGGCGGATCCCAAGTTCAATGATCGTCTGGTAACCAAGTTTGTCAATTACCTGATGGTCGGCGGCAAGAAGAGTGTGGCTGAGAAGATTGTCTATGGCGCTTTCGATTTGATTGCCCAGCGCAGTGGTGAAGAGGCCCTGGATATTTTCAAGAAAGCTTTTGAAAATGTTCGGCCGGTGCTGGAGGTCAAGTCGAGACGTGTTGGCGGCTCTACATATCAGGTTCCCATTGAGGTGCGGCCCGACCGGCGTAATGCCCTGGTGATTCGCTGGGTTATGAATGCAGCGCGGAATCGTGGCGAAAAGACCATGCGGGAGCGGTTGGCGGGCGAGTTGCTCGATGCCGCAGCCAATCGCGGTTCTGCTGTGAAGAAGAAAGAAGATACGCACCGTATGGCTGAGGCTAATAAGGCCTTTGCCCATTATCGCTGGTAGGACCGGTCTGGAGGACGTAGAGCAGTGGCACGTACAGTATCTCTTGCAAATACGCGCAATATCGGCATTATGGCGCACATTGATGCCGGTAAGACGACGACGACGGAACGTATTCTGTTTTATACGGGCGTTTCGCATAAGATTGGTGAAGTCCATGATGGCGCAGCGACCATGGACTGGATGGAGCAGGAGCAGGAACGCGGAATTACTATTACCTCAGCTGCGACTACCTGTTTCTGGAAAGATCACCGCATCAACATCATTGATACCCCCGGCCACGTCGATTTTACGATCGAAGTGGAGCGGTCCCTGCGCGTCCTCGATGGATCTGTTGCCGTATTCTGTTCGGTTGGTGGCGTAGAGCCTCAGTCTGAGACTGTCTGGCGGCAGGCCGACAAATATGGCGTTCCCCGCCTGGCTTTCATCAACAAGATGGATCGGATCGGCGCCGACTTCAGTAATGGTGTCGCCATGATGCGCGACCGCTTGGGCGCCAATCCGGTGCCGCTGCAGATTCCCATTGGCAAGGAAGAAAATTTCCGTGGTGTGATCGACCTGATTGGTATGCGGGCCGTGGTCTGGGATGATGAGACCATGGGAGCCAAGTACGAGGTCGTTGATATCCCTTCCGATCTCGCAGACGAGGCTGCTGCCGCACGTGAGGCCATGCTGGATGAGCTGTGTTCTCATGACGACGCCTTGATGGAAAAGTATCTCGGCGGAGAGGAGCTCAGCGTTGAGGAGATCAAGCAGGCGGTACGAAAGGCGACCATCGCTCTGCAGATCAATCCGGTGATTTGCGGCAGTTCGTTCAAGAATAAAGGTGTGCAGCTGCTGCTTGATGCTGTGGTTGATTTCATGCCCTGCCCGACCGACGTTCCTGCGATTGAAGGGGTCAATGAGAAGGGTGAGGAGCTTACCCGCCCGGCTGATGATAAGGGCCCCTTTGCAGCGCTGGCGTTCAAGATCATGACAGATCCCTTCGTCGGTTCGCTGACTTTCTTCCGTGTTTATTCGGGCATCGCTGAAGCTGGAACGGCGGTTCTGAACTCCACCAAGGATAAAAAAGAACGTCTTGGTCGTATCCTCAAGATGCATGCCAATAAGCGTGAGGAGATCAAGGAGGTCTACTCCGGTGATATCGCTGCGGCGGTGGGGCTGAAATACACCACCACCGGCGACACGCTTTGCGATCCGAATAATGTTTGTCTGCTTGAATCCATGGAATTTCCTGAGCCGGTGATTCATATCGCCATCGAGCCTAAGACCAAGGGCGACCAGGAAAAGTTGGGCGTCGCGCTGGGAAAACTGCTGGCGGAGGATCCCTCGCTGCGTGTTAAGACAGACGAGGAGACCGGCCAGACCATTCTGTCCGGCATGGGCGAACTGCACCTGGAGATTATTGTCGACCGGCTCAAGCGTGAATTCAATGTGGTGGCCAATGTTGGTGCTCCTCAGGTCGCCTATCGCGAATCGATTACCAAGAAGGTCGAGGTTCAGGGCAAGTTTGTTCGCCAGTCCGGCGGTCGTGGACAGTATGGTGATTGCTGGCTGCGGATTGAGCCGCAGGAGCCCGGCGCTGGTTTCGAGTTTGTTGATGAAATCAAGGGTGGTGTCATCCCCCGTGAATATATCCCGGCTGTTGGCAAGGGTGCCGAGGAGGCGTCGCACAATGGCGTGTTGGCCGGCTTCCCCATTGTTGATGTCAAGGTAACGGTGTTTGACGGTTCATACCATGATGTTGACTCGTCCGAGATGGCCTTCAAGATCGCTGGCTCCATGGGCTTCAAGGCCGGTGCGGCCAAGGCAGATCCGGTTCTGCTGGAGCCGATGATGGCGGTAGAGGTGGTAGTGCCGGAGGAGTACATGGGGGATGTTATCGGCGACCTGAACAGTCGCCGGGGCAAGATTATGGGGATGAATGCCCGTGGTGGCGCCCAGGTGATCAGTGCGCATGTGCCGTTGGCCAGCATGTTTGGCTATGCCACCGATCTGCGCAGCGCTACTCAGGGCCGTGCGACCTACTCGATGGTGTTTGATCACTACGAGCAGGTTCCTAAGGCGATTTCAGAAGAGATTATTGCTAAGGTGAAAGGTTAGGAGTCTGCCATGTCCAAGGAAAAATTTGAGCGTAAGAAACCGCACGTCAATATCGGCACCATTGGCCACGTCGACCATGGCAAGACGACTCTGACCGCCGCCATCACCAAGGTCATGGCTGGCCAGGGCCTGGCTCAGATGCGCGCCTTTGACCAGATCGACAACGCCCCGGAAGAGCGTGAGCGCGGCATCACCATCGCCACCTCCCACGTGGAATATGAAACAGTCAATCGGCACTATGCCCACGTTGACTGCCCTGGCCACGCCGACTACGTCAAGAACATGATCACCGGAGCCGCCCAGATGGACGGCGCCATCCTGGTCGTGTCCGCCGCAGATGGCCCCATGCCGCAGACCCGTGAGCATATCCTGCTTGCCCGCCAGGTCGGCGTGCCCGCCATCGTTGTATTCCTCAACAAGGCCGACATGGTCGACGACGCCGAACTGATGGAACTGGTCGAACTGGAAGTTCGCGAGCTGCTCAGCGCCTACGACTTCCCCGGTGACGATATTCCCATCGTGCCCGGCAGCGCCCTCAAGGCCCTCGAATGCGCCACCGGCGAAGCCGCCGAAGAACCCATCCTCGAGCTTATGCGCCAGGTCGACAGCTACATCCCCGAGCCCGAGCGCGCCATCGACCAGCCGTTCCTGATGCCCGTAGAAGACGTCTTCTCCATCTCAGGCCGCGGCACCGTCGCCACCGGTCGTATCGAGCGCGGCGTCATCAAGGTGCAGGAAGAAGTCGAGATCGTCGGCATGAAGGCCACCAGCAAAACCACCGTCACCGGTGTCGAGATGTTCCGCAAGCTGCTCGATCAGGGTCAGGCCGGCGACAACGTTGGCGTGCTGCTGCGCGGCGTCAAGCGCGAAGACATCGAGCGCGGCCAAGTGCTCGCCAAGCCCGGCAGCATCAAGCCGCACACCAAATTCAAGGCCGAAGCCTACATTCTGACCAAAGAAGAAGGCGGACGCCACACACCGTTCTTCAAGGGCTACCGGCCGCAGTTCTACTTCCGTACCACCGACGTGACCGGCATTGTAGAGCTGCCCGAAGGTGTTGAGATGGTAATGCCCGGCGACAACATCGCCATGACCGTCGAACTGATCACCCCCATCGCCATGGACAAGGAACTGCGCTTCGCCATCCGCGAAGGTGGTCGGACTGTCGGCGCGGGTGTCGTCAGCGAAATTCTTGGTTAAGTTTTAATAGGGGTTGCAGATGTCTAGCCAGAAAATCAGAATCCGCCTGAAGGCGTATGATCACAAGCTGCTTGATATGGCGGTGAATGAAATTGTCGATACGGTAAAACGTACCGGTTCCCATCTAGCCGGGCCTATTCCGCTGCCGACGGTAATTAATAAGTATTGCGTAATTCGTGGTCCCCATGTGGACAAGAGCAGCCGCGAGCAATTTGAGGTGCGGACCCATAAACGCCTGCTGGATATCCTTGATCCGACGCAACAGACGGTCGACGCGCTGATGAAGCTTGATCTGTCCGCTGGTGTGTTCGTCGAAATCAAGCTTTAGGACTCAGTACGGATTAAGGTGAGGATAAAACAATGGTAAACGGTATTCTTGGAAAAAAACTGGGGATGACCCAGATATTTACCGAGAGCGGTAACCGGATTCCGGTCACGGTGATTCAGGCAGGCCCCTGTGTGGTGGTGCAGAAAAAGCAGGCCGAGACGGATGGTTACTGCGCGGTACAGGTTGGTTTCGACGAACAGAAGGCCCAGCGCCTGACCAAGCCGGAGCTCGGACATTTCAATAAGGCGGGTAAGGGTGTGTTTCGCTACCTGCGTGAATTGGCTGGGGATGTTGCCGAGTATGAGGTAGGGGCGGAAATCCGCTGCGCCGATGTGTTTGCCGCTGGTGACATCGTTGATGTTACCGGCACAAGCAAGGGTAAAGGGTTTCAGGGGGTCATCAAGCGATGGAATTTTTCCGGTGGTCGTTCGACTCACGGTTCGAAGTTTCATCGTGCGCCGGGCTCCATTGGCTGCAGCGCCTGGCCCTCTCGCGTGTTCAAGGGTAAGAAAATGGCCGGCCAGATGGGCAATGCCCAGGTGACGGTGCAGAACCTTGAGATCGTCGATGTGCGGGCGGAGCAGAACCTGATTCTGGTCAAGGGTGCGATCCCTGGGCCGAAAGAGGGCCTGGTGACCATCCGTAAAGCGGTCAAGGCCTAGTCAGGGATACGGGAGAAGTAACAATGGCTAAAATCACTGTTTACGATATGCAGAAAAATCAGGTAGGCGAGCGCGAAATTGCTGACAGTATCTTTGATACGCAGGTTCGTGGCTACCTGATTCATGATATGGTGCGTTACCAGCTGGCGGCTCGCCGCCAGGGTACCGCAGCAAGCAAGAACCGCAGCGCGGTTTCTGGTGGTGGGAAAAAGCCCTACAAGCAGAAGGGCACCGGCAATGCCCGCCAGGGCTGCATCCGTGCACCGCACTTTGTTGGTGGTGGTGCCGCGTTCGGGCCGAGTCCGCGTAGCTACGCCTTCAAGCTTAACCGTAAGGTCAAAAAAGCGGCTCTGTGTTCGGCACTGTCCTGCCGGTTTCAGGAAAATGCTCTGACCGTACTGTCTGAGCTGAAAATGGACAAGATCAGCACCAAGGAGTTTGCCCAACTGGTGAACCGTTTCGAACTGCAGGATGCCTTGTTTGTTGTCGATGCGCCCAATCTCGAGGTCGAACTGTCGGCTCGTAACCTTCGGAATGTCAAGGTGTTGCGCCCTGAGGGTGTTAACGTCTATGATGTGATGAAGTATCACGCCCTGGTGATGACGGAAGGAGCTGTGGAGCAGCTGGAAGGAGCATTGGCGTCATGAAACCCCTCCATCAGATTATCAAGAAGCCGTTGGTGACGGAAAAAACCGCGATGCAGAAAGAAGGCGGCAACGTCGTGGCTTTTGAGGTTGCCCGCGATGCGAACAAGATTGAAATCAAGCAGGCCGTCGAAAAAGCCTTCGATGTCAAGGTGGAGGAGGTCAACACCCTGATCGTTGCCGGCAAGGTCAAGCGGGTTGGTCGCCAGTTTGGCAAGCGGCCCAATCGCAAGAAGGCCTATGTGACTCTTGCCGAAGGCAGCTCGATCGACTTCTTTGGCGTGTGATGACAGTCTAAGGGATACGGAGTAAGAATAATGGCGATCAAAAAGTTCAAGCCAACCTCGCCGGGCCGGCGCAACATGACGGCCTCGGCTTTTGAGGAGGTTACAACAGCGACACCGGAAAAGTCTCTTGTCGAGCCTCTTAAGAAAACCGGTGGTCGCAATAACTATGGGCGCATTACCAAGCGCCATACTGGCGGTGGCCACAAGCGCAAGTATCGCATCATCGACTTTAAGCGCGATAAGAAGGAAATACCGGCTCGGGTGGTTTCCATTGAGTACGATCCGAACCGTTCGTCGCGCATTGCCCTGTTGTCTTATGCTGACGGGGAAAAACGCTATATTCTGGCGCCGGCCGGATTGGAGGTCGGGACGGAAATTGTGGCCAGCGAGTCGGCCGATATCAAGCCGGGTAATGCTCTGGCAATCCGTTCGATCCCCGTTGGTACTTGGGTGCATAACGTCGAACTGCGTGTCGGCAAGGGCGGCCAGTTGGCCCGTAGTGCCGGCGCCTATGCCATGATCGCAGCCAAAGAGGGTCGTTACGCCCAGTTGCGTCTGCCCTCTGGTGAGGTTCGGTTGGTGTTGCAGGATTGCTGTGCCACCATCGGTCAGGTTGGTAATATTGATCATGAAAACATCAAGATCGGCAAGGCCGGTCGCAATCGCTGGCTGGGTAAGCGTCCCCAGTCACGTGGTGTGGCCATGAACCCGGTGGATCATCCTCACGGCGGTGGTGAGGGTAAAAGTTCCGGTGGCCGTCATCCGGTGACGCCCTGGGGGATTCCGACCAAGGGTTACAAGACTCGCACGAACAAGCGTACCGATCGCTTTATTGTTCGCCGCAGGACCAAATAGAGGAGAAAGCCGTGGCACGTTCGATCAAAAAAGGCCCTTACGTTCAGGACTGCCTGTTGCGCAAGATTGACCCGCAGGGGGGTGCGCCTTCCAATAAGGTCATCAAAACCTGGTCCCGGCGCAGCACCATTATCCCGGAGTTTGTTGGTTATACCTTTGCGGTTCATAACGGCAAGAAGTTTTTGCCGGTTTATGTAACCGAAAACATGGTAGGCCATAAGCTCGGCGAGTTCGCCCCGACCCGTACCTACTTTGGGCACGGCGCTGACAAGAAGTCCAAGAAAAAATAAACGCAACGGAGTTCCCGGATGGAAGCTAAAGCTAAGTTGAGATATGTCCGCATGTCACCCCAGAAGGCACGCCTGGTGGTCGACATGGTGCGCGGCAAAGGCGTCCAGGAGGCGCTCAATATTCTGCGTTTTTCGCCGCAGAAGCCCGCCGGCATCGTTGCGGCACTGGTTCAGTCTGCAGTGGCGAATGCCGAGCAGCAGGGTGTGGCGGACGTCGACCGTCTGTTTGTCAAAACCATTACGGTCGATCAGGGCCCGGCGCTCAAGCGCTTTATTCCCCGGGCTCAGGGCCGTGCCAGCAAGATTCGTAAACCAACCAGCCACGTTCAGGTTGTCCTGAGCGAGAAATAGTCAATCAAGGAGGTGATCGTTTGGGCCAGAAAGTTCATCCTGTCGGATTTCGCCTGGGAGTTATCAAGACCTGGGAATCGAAATGGTATGCAGATGAGGACTACTCGCGTTTTGTGCACGAAGACCTCAAGCTGCGGAATTATCTGAAAAAGCGTCTGTATCACGCCGGGATTTCGAAAATCGAGATTGAGCGCGCTGCAGGCAAGATGAAGCTGAATATTTTTGCGGCACGTCCAGGCATTATTATTGGTAAGCGTGGTTCTGAAGTCGAGGTGCTCAAAAAGGAGCTGGCCAAACTCACCGATAAAGAGATTTTTCTCAACATCCAAGAAATTCGCAAGCCGGAGATGGACGCTCAGCTGGTTGCTGAAGGGGTTGCGCTGCAGCTTGAACGTCGCGTTGCTTTCCGTCGGGCGATGAAGCGCAGCGTCGGCCAGGCCCTGCGGTTCGGGGCGCAGGGGATTAAAATTACCTGCAGTGGCCGCCTGGGTGGTGCCGAGATGAGTCGCACTGAGTGGTATCGTGAAGGTCGCGTGCCCTTGCATACGTTGCGTGCGGATATTGATTACGGTTTTGCCGAAGCTAAAACTACCTACGGCATTATTGGCGTAAAGGTTCTCATCTTCAAGGGCGAGGTTCTTTCGCGGGATCTGTAGGCGAGTCAGATAGGAGTATGTTGTCATGTTGATGCCCAAGAAGGTTAAGCATAGAAAGACATTTAAAGGGCGGATGAAGGGCGAAGCCAGCCGCGGAACCGAAATCAACTTCGGTGACTTTGGGCTTCAGGCCACCATGTGTGGTTGGCTCTCTTCACGGCAGATTGAAGCCGCCCGTCGTGCCATGACCCGCTATATCAAGCGTGGTGGTAAGATCTGGATCCGCGCGTTCCCCGATAAGCCGTTGACCCGTAAGGCAGCTGAAACCCGCATGGGTAAAGGTAAGGGTTCACCGGATAGCTGGGTTGCCGTGATTCGTCCCGGCATGGTGCTTTACGAAATGCAGGGGGTTTCTGAAGAAATCGCTCGCGAGGCGTTTCGTCTGGCGGCGCACAAGCTGCCGGTGCGGACGAAGTTTGTCAGCAGAGAGGAAGGCAGTAATGAAGGCTAGTGAGCTGACTGGTTATAGTGTTGAAGAACTGCAGAAGAAGTCCCAGGAGCTCAGCCAGGAGCTGTTCAACCTGAAGTTTCAGCTGCATACAGGTCATCTGGAGAATACGGCGAAGATCCCTCAGTTGCGGAAGGATATTGCCCGGGTAAAAACTGTTCTGCACACGAAACTTGCTCGTTAGGAATTTGAGGTGATCGAATGACCGCTGAACGTCGAAACAAGAAAAAACTCATCGGGGTTGTTACCAGCGACAAGATGGATAAAACAGTTGTCGTGCAGATCGATGATCTGGTAAAACACCCCGTTTATAAAAAATATCTGAAGCGCAGAAAAACGTATAAGGCGCATGATGAGCACAACCAGTGCGCTGTCGGTGACAAGATTCTGATCGTGGAGTCGCGGCCGTTGTCGCGTGACAAGCGTTGGCGCGTCAGTCAGATTCTGGAAAAGTCACTGTAGCGTGGGAGATCGATCATGATTCAGATGCAAACCACTCTTGATGTCGCAGACAACTCCGGTGCCCGGAAGCTGTGCTGCATCAAGGTTCTGGGGGGCTCAAAGCGAAAATATGCCGGACTGGGAGATATCATTATCTGCTCGGTCAAGGAAGCCCTGCCCAATTCCAAGGTGAAAAAAGGTGATGTTGTTCGCGCCGTGATTGTGCGGACAGCGAAAGAGGTTGCCCGACCTGATGGCTCCTGCATTCGTTTTGACAAGAATTCTGCGGTCGTCGTCAATAATGCCGGAGAACCTGTGGGAACGCGTATTTTCGGCCCGGTGGCCCGCGAGTTGCGTGCCCGTCGCTTTATGAAAATCGTATCCCTGGCACCGGAAGTCCTCTGATCCCAGGCTGGAGATAAATTAAATGGCAGCACAAAAGCTTCATGTCAAAAAAGGTGACCTGGTTCAGATCATGACCGGCAAGGAAAAGGGCAAGCAGGGCAAGGTTAGCCGAATCTTTGCTGACAAGAACCGCCTGACGGTCGAGAACCTCAATATCGTCAAACGCCACACGCGCCCGTCGCGTGCCAATCAGGAAGGCGGCATCGTTGAGAAAGAGGCGGCGATTTCCGCTTCCAATGTGATGCTGGTCTGTGGTGCCTGTAATCGCCCGACCCGTACCGGTATCCGCGTTCTTGAGAGTGGCGCTAAGGTGCGCTTCTGCAAGAAATGCAACGAGATTGTAGATAAGTAACGGAGTATTCCAGATGGCCAGGTTGAAGGATCTATACAAGAAAGAGCTGGCACCGAAACTGCTCAACGACCTGCAGCTCAGCAATGTGATGCAGGTACCGCGGGTGGAAAAGGTCGTAGTGAACATGGGTATTGGCGAGGCCATCCAGAACATCAAGGTTCTGGAGTCCGCTGTTGAGGAGCTGGCGAACATTACTGGCCAGAAGCCCGTTATTACCAAGGCAAAAAAATCCATTGCCGGTTTCAAGTTGCGTGAAGGGATGCCGATTGGCTGCATGGTGACCCTGCGGCACGACCGCGCCTATGAGTTTCTGGATCGGCTGATCAATATTGCGCTGCCACGCGTACGCGACTTCAAGGGAATTTCGCCGAAGGCTTTTGACGGGCGCGGAAACTATACCCTGGGGATTCGTGAGCAGATCATCTTCCCCGAGATTGATCTGGAGAAGGTGGCGAAGGTCGGTGGACTGAATATTTCCATCGTGACCACCGCGCGCAATGACGAGCAGGGCCGCGCGTTACTGGCTGGTCTCGGCTTGCCTTTCCGGAAGTAGTCCGGCGGAATCGGAGGAGTTTGTGGCAAAGAAATCGATGATCATCAAGGCCAGTCGGCCTCAGAAGTTTCAGGTGAGAAAGTATACACGTTGTCCGCTGTGCGGCCGTCCCCGTGGCTATTACCGCAAGTTCGACATGTGTCGTGTCTGCCTGCGCAAGCTTGCGCTTGAAGGCAAGCTGCCCGGCGTCCTGAAATCGAGCTGGTAACAAGTTAAGGAGCTGTATCCATGGCAATGACGGATCCTATTGCGGATATGCTGACCCGTATTCGAAATGCGGGACTGGCGAAGCACCAGAAGTTGGAGATGCCTTCGAACAAGATGAAGGTTGCCATCGCCAGTGTTCTAAAAGAGCAGGGCTATATCAAGAATTTCAAGGAAATCGCAGGCGGCCCGCAGGCCCAGCTGCGTATTTATCTGAAATATGACAACAACAATGTGCATGTCATTCATGACATTACCCGCGCTTCGCGGCCTGGCCGGCGACTCTATGTCGGTTGTGCGGAGATCCCTCGGGTCCGCAACGGCCTGGGTTGCGCTATCGTATCCACATCACGCGGTGTATTGTCCGATGTCGCAGCGCGCGAGGCCCAAGTGGGTGGCGAGCTGGTCTGTACGGTTTGGTAGCCTGCGAAGGAGTGTAGACAATGTCGAGAATTGGTAAACGGCCTGTTGACATTCCCGCCGGTGTGACAGTAGCTCTGTCCGATGGTGTGATGAATGTGCAGGGGCCCAAAGGAAAGCTGTCCCGTACGATCCCGAAAACCGTTCAGGTTGAGGTGACGGCAGGGCAAATCGTGCTGACGCCGGTGCCCAGCGCCCGTCGCGACACCTCGCTGCAGGGTCTCTACCGTACCCTGATTGCCAATATGGTGGAGGGCGTGACCAAGGGGTTTCAGCGGGTTCTTGAAATTAATGGCGTAGGTTACCGTGCCGATGTCAAGGGTTCCACTCTGAATCTGGCTCTGGGGTATTCGCACCCGATTGAGTATCCACTGCCTGAAGGAATCAATGTTGAGGTCGAAAAACAGACCAAGATGACGGTCAGTGGTATCGACAAGGAACTGGTCGGCGCCACTGCTGCCAAGATTCGTTCGTTTCGCGGTCCCGAGCCCTATAAGGGCAAAGGAATCAAATACGCTGATGAGCGGATTCTGCGCAAGGCAGGCAAGACCGGCAAGAAATAATTTTCTACAGGAGACAGAACGTGGCAGGTATGACATCAAGAGCGGAGTCGAGAAAGCGGCGTCAGGCGCGTGTGCGGCGCAAGGTCGTTGGTACACCCGAACGTCCGCGGTTGTGCGTTTTCCGCAGCGCGAAGCATATATACGCGCAGATTATCGAGGATACCAAGGGTGCCGCGCTGGTTTCAGCTTCTACTCGCTGCAAGGACGTAACCGAAGCCCTGGGTTATACGGGAAATGTCGAGGCAGCCAAGGCAGTAGGCGCAGAGATTGCCCGGCGGGCCCTTGCGAAGGACATCAAGGAAGTGGTTTTTGACCGTAACGGTTTTATTTATCACGGCCGTGTCAAGGCCCTGGCCGACGCTGCGCGAGAAGCGGGCCTGGTGTTTTAATCGAAAGAGGAGGCTCCTTTGCAACGCAATGAGCAAAATGAAACAGAACTTATTGACCGCGTGATTCATATCAATCGTTGTGCCAAGGTTGTCAAGGGTGGCCGGCGTTTCAGCTTTTCAGCTCTGGTGGTGGTGGGCGATGGCAGTGGCCGTGTTGGTTACGGCCATGGAAAAGCCAAAGAGGTTCCCGAGGCTATCCGTAAGGGTGTTGAAAAGGCCAAGAAAAGTATGATCAGTGTGCCGCTGGTTGACCGGACAATTCCCTTTGATGTGCTTGGTCATTTCGGTGCGGGAAGTGTTTTGCTTAAACCGGCCTCTAAGGGTACCGGCGTGATCGCAGGTGGACCGGCGCGTGCTGTTCTTGAGGCTGCTGGTGTTGGTGATATTCTGTCGAAATGTCTTGGCTCGAATAATCCACATAATGTCGTCAAGGCAACGATGAATGCCTTAGGGCAACTCAAAAGCGCTGAAGAAATTCTGTCCCGGCGGGGCATTGAGGCCTGAGTAAGGGCGGGAGTGGTGAGTCATGAGCCAGCAATTGAAAGTAACACTGAAGAAAAGTGGGATTGGGCGCAGTGCCTATTTTACCCGGGTACTTAAGGGTATGGGACTGACAAAGCTGAACAAGACGGTCGTTCTTCCGGATACGCCGGAAATGCGTGGCATGGTCAATAAGGTCAGCCACATGGTGTCTCTCGAAGAGTGCTGATAAGGGACAAGTGCTATGGATCTGAGTAATCTCAGCCCGGCTGCGGGCTCCGTGAAAAAAAGAAAACGTATTGGCCGCGGACCCGGTTCGGGTAATGGTAAGACCGCCGGCAAGGGCCATAAGGGTCAAAATGCTCGCTCCGGCGGTGGTGTGAAGCCAGGTTTTGAGGGTGGGCAGATGCCTTTGCAGCGCCGGCTGCCCAAGCGTGGCTTTACGCCGCTTGACAAAAAAGTGTATGCCTTGGTTAATCTGCGCGATCTTGATACTTTCGAGGCAGGGTCAGTGGTTGATCCGCAGCAACTGATCGCGGCAGGCCTTGTCCGCCAGATTGGTGACGGTGTCAAGGTTCTTGGTGATGGTGAGCTGACAAAGGCAGTGACCGTGAAGGCGCACCGATTCAGCCGTTCTGCCCAAGAAAAAATCGCTGCCGCTGGCGGCACAGTCGAGGTGCTGTAATCTTGTTAGCGACGCTGCACAACATCTTCAGTATTGCGGAATTACGACGGCGCATTTTCTTTACCCTGATGATGTTGGCCGTCTACCGAGTTGGTTGCCATGTGCCTACCCCTGGGGTCAATGCTCAGGTCCTGGCCAGTTTTTTCGAGGGGACTCAGGGGACCCTGCTGGGTTTGGTGAGCGCCTTTACTGGTGGTGCGCTTGAGCGCATGACCATTTTTGCGCTTGGGATCATGCCCTATATCAGCGCATCAATCATTCTTCAGCTTCTGACGGTTGTCTACGAGCCGGTCGCCAGGCTGTCGAAAGAGGGGGCTGCAGGTCGGCGAGTTATCACCCGTTGGACGCGTTACGGAACCATTTTACTGTCGGTTGTTCAGGGGGCAGGTATCGCTGTTGGCCTGCAGTCGATGACAGGACCTGCGGGGGATCCTGTGGTGCCCTATCCGGGTTTTGGTTTTATCCTCCTTACGGTTATCACCCTGACAGCCGGAACCGCCTTTATCATGTGGATCGGCGAGCAGGTTACCGAGCGTGGGATTGGGAACGGGATTTCTCTGATTATTTTTGCCGGGATTGTTGCCAATATTCCGGCTGCCCTGGTTAACAGTATCCGACTTTTTAAAACCGGGGCGCTGCCCCTGTTTACCCTGATTGTGATTGGCCTTCTGATGGTTGCCGTAATCATGTTCATCATTTTTATGGAGCGGGCACAGAGGCGAGTTCCAATCCACTATGCTAAACGGGTCGTTGGCATGCGCAATCTGGGTGGGCAGTCAAGTCATCTGCCGCTCAAGATAAACATGAGCGGCGTTATCCCGCCAATTTTCGCGAGCTCGATCATCATGTTTCCGGCAACAGTAGCTAATTTTGTCGATGTCGCCTGGGTCCAGCAGGCAGCGGCAATGATGGTGCCGAGCCATTGGCTGTATAATCTGTTTTTTGTTGCTTTTATCGTCTTCTTTTGCTACTTCTACACAGCTGTGACATTTAATCCGGTTGATGTGGCTGAAAATGTAAAAAATCAGGGGGGTTACATTCCGGGAATCCGTCCGGGAAAACCTACCTCTGAGTATTTAGATCTGGTGCTGAGCCGGCTGACTTTTGCTGGGGCGATCTATGTTTCAGCTGTTTGTGTCTTGCCGACCCTGTTGATTGGTCAGTTCAATCTTCCTTTTTATTTCGGTGGAACTTCCCTGCTGATTGTTGTCGGAGTAGGACTTGATACAGCATCGCAGATTGAGTCCCATCTCATATCGCGTTCCTATGAGGGTTTCATGCGCGGAGCCACAATTCGTGGACGTCATGGTTAGCCCGAGGGGTAATAGCTGATGAAATTGATTTTGCTGGGTCCGCCGGGGGCGGGCAAGGGAACACAGGCGCAGATGTTGATGGAGCGCTATGGTATTCCGCAGATTTCAACTGGCGATATGTTGCGTGCTGCGGTCAAGAACGGTACGCCAATGGGGCTGAAGGCCAAGGCCTGCATGGAGGCAGGTGCCTTAGTGCCGGATGCTGTGGTAGTTGGCATTGTTGAGGAGCGGTTGCGCCAGCCTGACTGTGACGCCGGTTTCATTCTTGACGGATTTCCCCGTACCCTGCCGCAGGCGGATGCTCTGCAGGCAACGCTGTTGGCGCTGGGCAAAGAACTTGATGCCGTAGTCTCTCTTGAGGTTGACGTTGACGCACTGGTTGAGCGGCTGGTTGGCCGTCGTAGCTGCCCAAGTTGTGGTGCGGGCTATCATGTGCGTTTCGACCCGCCACGCCACGAGGGGGTGTGTGACCGTTGTGGAGCGGGATTGATTCAGCGTGAGGATGACCAGGAGACGACAATTCGCAATCGGATGGAGGTTTACCGTCAGCAGACGGCTCCGCTAGTTGATTACTACGGCAAGGCTGGCTTGCTTCGCTCGGTCGATGGTATGTTGCCGATCTCTCAGGTTGGCCAAGCACTGCTGGCTGTGTTGGGATCGACTCCTTGATTATTATAAAGACGGCTTCCGAGATAGAGCGCATGCGAGTGCCCTGTCGCATGGTCGCCGAGTATCTTGCCGAACTTTGTGAACTGGTTCGCCCTGGGATTACAACGTGGGAGTTGTCGGAGCGGGCCGAACAACGCTGCCGAGAGTGGAAAGCCATACCGGCATTTAAAGGCTACGGAGGATTTCCCTGCGCCATATGTGCTTCTCCTGATGAAGTTGTGGTGCATGGCTTTGCTACCCAAAAGCCTCTAGAGGAAGGCGAAATCGTCAGTATTGATTTCGGTGTGCTATACGATGGCTTTTATGGTGATGCAGCAGTGACCTTGCCGGTTGGTCAGGTGAGCAGCGCTAAGCGTCGCCTCATGGCTGTGACGCAGGAGGCTTTGGCCGCAGGTATTGCCCGTGTTTTACCGGGTGGTCGCTTGACAGATGTGTCCGCTGCGGTGCAGCAGGTTGCCGAGGCAGCTGGCTATTCTGTTGTGCGTGAGTTTGTTGGGCACGGCATAGGCCGGGCATTGCACGAAGAGCCGCAGATCCCGAACTATGGTCGCCCTGGGCAGGGGCCAGTGCTCAAAGAAGGCATGGTGTTGGCGATAGAGCCCATGATCAATATGGGCAAGCCGCAGGTCGAGATACTTAAGGATGGCTGGACGGCGGTGACGCGCGATCGGAAACCTTCGGCGCATTTTGAACACACGGTGCTGGTGACAAAGGATGGCGCTGAGATATTGACTCAGCTTTAGTTATTTATTTCAAGCAAAGCAGAGGTTTGATTATGAAGGTTCGCGCGTCTGTAAAGACTATCTGTGATAAATGTAAGGTTATTAAGCGTAAAGGTGTTCTCCGGGTGATTTGTGAGAATCCTAAGCATAAGCAGAGACAGGGCTAATTCAGGGAGGATACGAAGTTGGCACGTATTGCTGGTATTGACTTACCAAAAAACAAGCGGATTGAAGTGGCTTTGACCTATATTTACGGTGTAGGTCGGACGACGGCACAGCGTATCCTGTCTCAGGCTGGCGTTGATTGTAATATTCGTACGGATGATCTGACCGAAAATGATGTGGCCCAGATCCGTAAGATTATGGATACTGAATATAAGGTCGAGGGTGATCTTCGACGTGAAGTCTCCATGAATATCAAGCGGCTGATGGATCTTGGCTGTTACCGTGGCCTGCGCCATCGCCGTGGTTTGCCTGTGCGCGGACAAAAAACTAAAACAAATGCGCGTACCCGTAAAGGCCCGCGCAAGACCGTAGCCGGCAAGAAGAAATAATCGGAGGAATAATGGCTAAGCCCGGTAAGAAAGTTGCGCGTAAGGCAAAAGTAAAAAAGAATATTGTTAATGGGGTGGCTCATATTCAGGCGACCTTCAACAATACGATTGTTTCCATCGCTGATGTCAGCGGGAATGTGATTTCCTGGGCAACAGCCGGCGGGATGGGTTTCAAGGGTTCACGCAAAAGTACGCCATTTGCGGCCCAGGTTGCTGCCGAAACAGCAGCGAAGAAAGCCCAGGAGCACGGCCTGCGCAGTGTTGAGGTTTGCGTGAAGGGCCCCGGATCAGGGCGCGAATCGGCACTTCGCGCGCTTCAGGCCGCTGGCCTGAACGTGACAATGATCCGGGACGTTACGCCGGTCCCGCACAACGGCTGCCGTCCGCCCAAGCGTCGCCGCGTTTGAGTCTTGTCCATCGCCTGCTGGCACCGTGACGATTTAAGTTTAGAGGAAACAGAATTATGGCTAAAAACTTTATGCCTAAGGGCAAGATTGTGCGCCGTCTTGGCGTCAACATCTTCGGTAATCCCAAATACGACCGTCTGCTTGAGCGCCGGCCGACCCCGCCTGGCCAGCATGGTGCTGCGCGTAAGGGTAAGCCGTCGGATTATGCCCGTCAGTTGCTGGAGAAACAGAAGGTTCGCTTCTGTTATGGCCTGAGTGAGAAACAATTTCGCCATGTGTTTGACAAGGCGAAGGCCATGAAGGGGATCACTGGTCACAATATGCTGCAGCTGCTTGAGCGCCGGCTTGACAATATGGTGTTTCGTCTGGGCTTGGCGGCCAGTCGCGCTGAGGCGCGTGTTTTTGTGCGCCATGGTCACTATCTTGTCAATGGCCGTAAGGTCGATATCCCGTCTTATCTTGTTAAGGCTGGCGATGTAGTAGAGGTTAAGGAAAAAAGCCGTAAGGTTGCTAAAATCGCTGAGGCGATGGAAGGTGTAATGCGCCGTGGTATTCCGACTTGGCTGTCGCTGGAGCGCGACGCTTTTCGGGGTACGGTTAAGTCGATTCCGTTGCGTGAAGAGCTGACCAGCCCAGTTTTTGAGGAACAACTGATTGTTGAACTTTACTCGAAGTAAGGTCGATCATTCTGTTACTCTGACTGTGGAGTCGCTTCATGTATAAAAACTGGAGAGATCTGATCAAGCCCAAGCGGTTGCAGGTGGATAGTCGTAGCTTGACCGACTGCTACGGCAAGTTCACCGCTGAGCCGTTCGAACGCGGTTTCGGTACCACGATCGGCAACTCCCTGCGTCGGATTCTCTTGTCCTCGCTGCAGGGTGCAGCGATCACATCGATTCGCATCAAGGGGGTGTTGCACGAGTTTTCCACCGTCCCCGGTGTGACTGAGGATGTGACCGACATCATCCTCAACCTCAAGGCTGTGTTGCTGCGTTTGCACGGCCATGAGAGCCGCAATCTGCGAATTGTCAAGAAAGGTGCGGGTGTCATCACCGCAGGTGATATTATCACCGATGCCAATGTCGAGATTCTCAACCCGGATCTGTGTATCGCGACCTGTACCAAAGAGGCCGATGTCGAGATGGATTTGGTGGTGTCCCTTGGTAAGGGTTATGTTACAGCTGAACGTAACCGTGATGAAAAGGCCCCCGTTGGGACCATACCGATTGATGCGATTTTTTCGCCGATCAAGAAGGTCAATTTTGCGGTTACCAACGCTCGTGTGGGTCAGATAACCGACTATGACAAGCTCACCTTGGAGGTGTGGACGGATGGTAGCGTCAAGCCAGATGATGCTGTCGCTTATGCTGCCAAGATTCTCAAGGAGCATCTGCAACTCTTCATAAATTTTGATGAGGAGCAGGTTCCCAGTGAGCATGTCGAGGAGGAAGAGGTACAGAAAATCAACGAGAACCTCTACCGCAGTGTCGAGGAACTCGAACTGTCGGTGCGCAGTGCCAATTGTCTCAAGAATGCTCGAATCGGGCTGATTGGAGATCTGGTGCAGCGGACCGAAGCCGAAATGCTCAAGACGCAGAATTTCGGCCGTAAGTCTCTCAATGAGATCAAGGATATCCTGGCTGACATGGGCTTGACCCTGGGGATGAAGCTGGAGAATTTTCCTGATCCGGAGTATCTGAAAGTGTTACAGAAAAGCCGCGAAGAGCTCTAGGCCTTCGCCGTGCGATTGAAAGGATGAGCCCTCATGCGACACAATAACACTGGCCGCCGTCTTGGCCGCAATTCCAGTCACCGGGCGGCGATGCTGCGCAATCTGGTGACGTCTCTAATTGATCACGAGAAGATTGTCACCACTGATGCCCGGGCCAAGGAGGTGCGCAAGCTTGTCGAGAAAATGATTACCCTGGGCAAGCGGGGTGACCTGCATGCTCGGCGCCAGGCTGCGGCTGTCGTTCGCGAAAAGCGTGTCGTTGCCAAGCTGTTCGAGCGTGTTGCCCCGCGCTTCGAAGGACGTCAGGGCGGTTACACCCGCATCATCAAGATTGGCAATCGTGTAGGCGACAATGCATCCCAATCGATCATTGAACTGGTCGATCAGGGCGCGGCCGAATCGGCTCAGTAATCGGTATCGTTCAGCGATGAAAAAAGGCAAGGGCGTGGCTCTTGCCTTTTTTCTGTTTCAGGGCAACTTCTTTTCGGTTAGTCTTCCGCGAATGGCGTAAGGGCTGGCACAGTGGTGGACCGTCGCTGGCTATCGCTTTTTCGTTGACGGCACAGGCAGATTTCGGCTTATGACCATAATACCTTCTCGTGACACCTTCGAGCTCCTGACCAGTCAGGGCAACCTGATCCCGGTATATACCGAAATTCTGGCTGATATGGAAACGCCGGTTTCGGCCTTTAAGAAAATCGACAATCTGCGCTGGTCCTATTTGCTTGAAAGTGTCGAAGGCGGAGAAAAATGGGGTCGCTATTCGATTCTGGGTACCGGGACGTCCCGGATTTTCCGTTCGCGGGATCAGTACTATCAGATCTGCCAGGATGGCGAAGTGCTGGAGCAGGGCGAGGTAAATGATCCGCTGGAACGCTTGCGCTGCCTGCTGGCCGACTATCGCCCGGTATCGCTGGAGGGTTTGCCACGCTTTTTTGGCGGGGCCGTTGGTTACCTTGGCTATGACATGGTGCGGTTCATTGAGCGCCTGCCGGTGGACAAGGCTCGGGCTATTGGCGCTTGGGACAGCTGTTTTGTCTTGTCGCAGATGCTGCTGATCTTTGATAACCGCCAGCAGAAGATCAAGGTTATCTGCAACGTTCATGTGCCTGCTGGTGGCGATGCTGGCAGTCTGTATCGGCAAGCCTGTGGTCAGATCCATA
Source organism: Desulfuromonas thiophila (assembly GCF_900101955.1). Classification (NCBI taxonomy): domain Bacteria; kingdom Pseudomonadati; phylum Thermodesulfobacteriota; class Desulfuromonadia; order Desulfuromonadales; family Desulfuromonadaceae; genus Desulfuromonas; species Desulfuromonas thiophila. The sequence continues at coordinate 153,712 of NZ_FNAQ01000002.1, forward strand.
AGCTGGTACGCAAACTCCGGACACCGCTGCTTCATCATGAGGTGCCACCTTGTCATCAGCCCTGTCAGCTGCAACCCAACATGAGCCGGCAGCAGTTCGAGCAGGCGGTGTGCCAGGCCAAGGAATATGTCCGCAGCGGGGATATTATTCAGGTTGTTCTGTCGCAGCGTTTCAGTGGCCCGCTCAGTGTTGATCCCTATGATCTGTATCGCTGTCTGCGGACCATTAATCCTTCGCCCTACATGTTTTTTTTGCGTCTGGAGGATACCCTGGTCGTTGGCGCCTCGCCCGAGGTGCTGGTGCGCAAGGAGGGTGATCAGGTGGAACTGCGTCCTATCGCCGGAACACGCCCGCGAGGTCGCACGGTCGAGGAAGATCAGCGCCTTGAGCAGGAATTGCTGGCCGATCCCAAGGAGGTGGCCGAGCATGTCATGCTGGTGGATCTGGGCCGAAATGATTTGGGGCGTATCTGCCAACCCGGCACGGTCGAGGTCAGTGAATTCAAGGTGATCGAGCGCTATTCCCATGTGATGCACATTGTGTCGAATGTGCGTGGTCGGCTCGAAGCGGGGCAGGACGCTTTTGCGACCTTCCGCGCCACTTTCCCGGCCGGCACCCTGTCCGGCGCTCCCAAGATTCGGGCCATGGAAATCATCGAGCAGCTCGAACCGCAGCGGCGTGAGATTTACGGTGGCGCCGTGGGCTATTTTTCTTTTACAGGCAACATGGATCTGGCCATCGCGATCCGTACCCTGGTGGTTCAGGGAGACCAGATTCACCTGCAGGCTGGCGCCGGCATCGTGGCGGACTCCGATCCGGCGGCGGAATATCAGGAAACCCTCAATAAGGCGCGAGGGGTGATGAAGGCCATCGAAATGGCGGAACAGGGGCTGTACTGATGTTGCTGATGATCGATAATTACGACTCTTTTACCTATAACCTGGTGCAGTATTTTCGCGAACTGGGCCAGCAGGTGAAGGTGGTCCGCAACGACGCCATTGATGTCGCCGGAGTTGCTGCTTTGCAGCCACGCCAACTGGTGATTTCGCCCGGCCCCTGTTCACCGGCTGAGGCCGGTGTGTCGGTGGAACTGATCCGGGCCTTTGCCGGCCGTATCCCGCTGTTGGGGGTCTGCCTTGGTCATCAGGCCATTGGCTATGCCTACGGTGGTCGCATTGTGCGTGCCACCGAACTGATGCATGGCAAGACCAGCCCGGTGCGGCACCACGGCACAGATCTTTTTACCGGCTTGCCCGATCCGCTGCAGGCTACCCGCTATCACTCGTTAGTGGTCGAGCCCCAGACCCTGCCAGCCGAATTGAAATGTACAGCCTGGCTGGAGGATGGCACCATCATGGGCCTGGCCCACCGCCAGTTACCGTTGTGGGGTGTGCAGTTTCATCCCGAATCGATCATTTCTGTTGCCGGCAAGGAATTGCTGGGCAACTTTCTCACCCTGTCACGGCAGTTCTGGGAGGCGGCATGATCAAGGCGGCAATTGCCCGGATTGTCGAACGGCAGTCCCTCAGCGAAGGCGAAATGATGGATGTGATGGACCAGATCATGGGTGGCGAAGCCACGGCGGCCCAGGTGGCGGCCTTCATTACGGCTTTGCGCATGAAGGGCGAGACGGTGGCAGAGATTACCGGCGCAGCGCGCGTCATGCGCGCCCGGGTGACGCCGGTTCAGGTGGGCGCCGGTATCGATATTGATCGGGATGAAATCAATATCGAGCGAGAAACCATTCTGGATACCTGTGGCACCGGTGGCAGTGGTACCCGCACCTTCAATATCTCAACCACGGTGGCTTTTGTCGTCGCCGCCTGTGGTGTCAAGGTAGCCAAGCACGGCAACCGCAGTGTTTCATCTGCCTGTGGCAGCGCCGACGTGCTGGAGCGGTTGGGGGTCTCCCTTGATGTGCCGGTTCAGACGGTAGAGCGCTGCATTGAGAGCCTTGGCGTCGGTTTCCTCTATGCGCCGGCGTTGCATGGTGCCATGAAGCACGCCATCGGTCCCAGGCGTGAAATCGGTATTCGGACGATTTTCAACATCCTCGGTCCCCTGACCAACCCGGCTGGAGCGGAACGCCAGGTCTTGGGCGTCTATCGTGAAGACCTGGTTGAACTGCTGGCGCGGGTGCTGCAACAGCTAGGCTGCCGTCGCGGTTTTGTTGTGCATGGTCTTGATGGCATGGATGAGATCACCCTTACCAGCTGTACCCGGGTTGCCGAAATCGATGGCGAACGGCTTGAGCTGGGGCTGTTCGATCCGCGTGAACATGGCTTTGAATTCTGTTCTCTGGCAGAACTGCAGGGCGGTGATGCGACCTGCAACGCGGCGATTGTTGAAGCTGTCCTGCGCGCTGCACCTGGGCCGAAGCGTGATATTGTTGTTATCAACAGCGCCTTTGCCCTGCTGGCCGCTGGAGCCGTCGCCGATCTGGCGACTGGTTTTGCCCGGGCGCGACAGGTTCTTGATAATGGCGCGGCCTGGCAGAAGCTGCAGGCTCTTGTCGAAATGACCCGCGTATGATTCTCGATCGCATCCTTGAGCACAAGCGACAGGAAGTCGCGGCTGACCGTCAGCGTCAGCCCCTGGCCGAACTTCAGCGCAAGTGCCGCGATCTGCAGCCAACGCGGGGTTTTATTGCCCGCCTGCGCCAATGTGCCGCCTGTGATACCGCTATTATCGCCGAGGTCAAGAAGGGTTCGCCGTCCAAGGGCATCATCCGAGCTGATTTCGACCCCCTGGCCATTGCCCGGGCCTATGCGGCCAATGGTGCCGCTTGCCTGTCGGTGCTGACCGACAACGCCTTTTTCTATGGGCAGCTGGATTATTTGCCGGCGATTGCCGAGGCGGTCGCGATTCCCTTGCTGCGCAAGGATTTCATTGTCGATCCTTACCAGATCTACCAGGCCCGGCTCTGGCGGGCTGATGCGGTGTTGCTGATCGCGGCGGCCCTGAGTCTTTCTCAACTGCAGGAATTCTCTGCATTGGCGGCCAGCCTGGGCCTTGACGTGCTGCTGGAGGTGCATAACGAAAGCGAGCTGGCGGCGGCGTTGCAGACCACCTGCCCTTTGGTGGGAATCAATAACCGTTGTTTAAACCGCTTTGTCACGGATCTGGCAGTGACTGAACGATTGTTGCCGCGGATTCCGGCCGACCGCTTTGTGGTTGCCGAAAGTGGCATTCGCGATCGTGACGATATTGAGCGCTTGCAACGGGCCGGGGCCGGGGCCTTTCTGGTGGGTGAAACCCTGATGCGTCAGGCCGATGTTGGCGCCGCGCTACGGCGTTTGCGCGGACAGGAACTGGCATGAGGCGGGTGCCACGGGTCAAGGTGTGCGGTATCACTCGGCTGGAGGATGCCCATGCCGCCATTGCCGCCGGTGCCGATGCTCTGGGTTTTGTTTTCTATCCAGCCAGTCCGCGGGCACTGTCCTGTGCCGCCGCAGCTGCCATCTGCCGCCAGCTGCCACCCTTTGTGGCTCGGGTCGGCCTGTTTGTCAATGCCCCGGCGGCGTTGATTCATGACACCATTCAGGCCTGTGGCCTCGATACGGTGCAGTTGCATGGCGACGAGACACCCGATCAGTGCCGGATTGCGGGTGTCAAGCGAATCAAAGCGCTGCGCCTGCGCACACGGGCCGATCTGGCGGGCTGGCAGGACTATCCGGTGGATGCCTGGCTGGTGGATGCCTGGTCGGCAACGGCCTATGGTGGGACTGGCGAACGGGGGCGCTGGGATCTGGCCGCTGAACTGGCCGGTCAGTGCCCGCTGATCCTGGCCGGCGGTCTGACACCGGAGACCGTAGCGGACGCCGTACGAGAGGTCCGACCCTTTGCCGTCGATGTATCGAGTGGCGTTGAAAGCGCGCCTGGCATCAAAGAGGTGTTCCGACTGGAGCAATTCGTGCGGCAGGCAAAATCATTCTGGAGCGATTCCGATGTACAGCTATCCTGACGAACGGGGGCATTACGGGCCCTTTGGTGGCCGCTATGTGGCCGAGACCCTTATGCCAGCCTTGCTGGAACTGGAACAGGCCTACGGCGAGATCCAGCGTGATCCCGATTTTCTGCGCGAGTTTGACAGCGTGTTGCGCCACTATGTAGGCCGCCCCAGTCCGCTCTATCATGCGGAGCGCCTCAGTCGCCATTTTGGCGGGGCGCAGATCTATCTCAAGCGTGAGGATCTCAACCACACCGGCGCTCACAAGGTCAATAATACCCTGGGACAGATTCTGCTGGCCCGTCGCATGGGTAAGCAGCGGGTCATTGCCGAAACCGGCGCCGGCCAGCACGGGGTCGCTACCGCGACCGTGGCGGCACGCTATGGTCTGGAATGCGACGTGTTCATGGGCAATGAGGATATCCGACGTCAGTCCCTCAATGTCTTTCGCATGAAACTGCTGGGCGCCCGTGTTCATGGCGTGTCCAGTGGTACCGCCACCCTCAAGGACGCCATGAACGATGCCCTGCGCTACTGGGTAACCCATGTGCGTGATACCTTCTATGTCATTGGTACCGTGGCTGGTCCCCATCCCTATCCGATGATGGTGCGCGATTTTCAGTCAGTGATCGGCCGTGAGGCGCGACAGCAGCTGCTGGAACAGACCGGCCGTTTGCCCGATGCCGCATTGGCCTGCATCGGGGGCGGCTCCAACGCCATGGGGCTATTCTATCCCTTTATTGCCGACAGCCAGGTGCGTCTGATTGGTGTTGAGGCGGCCGGCCTGGGACTCGACAGTGGCAAACATGCCGCCAGTATCAGTGCCGGCGCTGTTGGCGTCCTGCATGGCAATAAAACCTTTCTGCTGCAGAATGCCGACGGCCAGATCGAACACGCCCATTCCATTTCCGCCGGCCTGGATTATCCCGGAGTTGGCCCCGAGCATGCCCTGCTGCATACCCTGGGGCGGGGCGAATATGTGGCGATCAGCGATGCCCAGGCCTTGGAGGGGTTCAAGCTGCTGACTCGCATGGAAGGCATCATCCCGGCGCTGGAGAGCGCTCACGCCATTGCCTATCTGGCGGAGCTGGCGCCCCAAATGCGCCAAGACCAGAGTATTCTGGTCTGTCTGTCCGGCCGTGGCGACAAGGACATGCACACGGTAGCCGAAGCCTTTGGCGTATCGCTATAGCAACGCCGTATCGCTGCCTGACGCAGTCGTCTTCTTTCGTTCCATCGTTCTCGGGTGGCCGGAATGACGGCGTCGCGTTTTTCCCTGGAACACACGAAGGAATTCTGATGCGTTTTGATGAACTGGACCTTGCCCCCGTTTTACAGGCCGGTATTGGCCGCTGTGGTTTCACCGCACTGACGCCGGTGCAGCAGCAGGCTTTGCCCCTGGCCCTGGCGGGGCGTGATGTTGCCGCCCAGGCTCAGACCGGAACCGGCAAGACGGCTGCTTTTCTGATTGCTCTCTACAACCGCCTGCTGGCGCAGCCGGGGGCAGAGGGGCCGGCGCCGCGGGCGTTGATTCTGGCGCCGACCCGCGAATTGGTCATGCAGATCGCCGCCGATGCCGAGGCGTTGGCTGGCGATGCGCCGCTGCGGCTGCTGCAGATTCTCGGTGGTATCGACTATGACCGGCAGCGCAAGGCCCTGCTGGAGGGCGCCGATATTCTGGTGGCCACGCCTGGGCGCCTGATCGACTATGTACGGCAGAAGGTCTGCAGTTTCGAACAGATCCAGATGCTGGTGATTGATGAAGCCGACCGCATGTTTGACATGGGCTTCATTCAGGATCTGCGATTCATCCTGCGACGCCTGCCACCGTTTTCCCGGCGCCAGACCATGCTGTTTTCGGCGACGCTGTCTCATCGGGTAATGGAGTTGGCCTACGATTTCATGAATCAGGCGGTGCGGGTCGAAATCGCACCGGAGCAGGTGACTGCCGCCAATATTGAAGAGTTGGTCTACCATGTCGGTTACAAGGAAAAAATTCCGCTGTTGCTGGGGCTGCTGCGTGGTCCGCTGGCGGGGGGCAAGGTCATGGTGTTTGCCAACACCAAACGGGAAACCGAGCGCGTCGCCGGGATTCTCCAGGCCAATGAAATTCGCGCAGCACTGATCTCCGGCGATCTCAATCAGCGCCGCCGCATGAAGATTCTGCAGCAGTTCAAGGAGAATCAGATTGATGTGCTGGTGGCGACCGATGTGGCGTCACGTGGCATCCATGTCGATGATGTCACCCATGTGGTCAATTACGATGTGCCGCAGGATGTCGAAGACTATGTTCACCGCATCGGTCGGACTGCCCGGGCCGGTGCCAGTGGCCTGGCCATCATGATGGCGGACGAAGAGCTGGTGTACGCCCTGCCGGCCATCGAAGACTATATCGGCCACAAGATCCCGCACGATGTGCCGGAAGAGACGCTGTTCTGCTGGCAATATCAGCGGCCTGCCGCCAGTCGGCGGCGCCGTGGCCCTACGGGGATTGCGGCTGCCGAGACCAAAGCTGCGCCTTCGACTGGGCGGCGCCGTTGCCGGCCCACGGGCCGGCCGGCTCCGCGACCGAAGAACTGAGCGGCATGTGGCTGGCCGGCTTGCGAGACTGTTGTCGTTGCCCGCGTCTGGTGGCCTATCGGCAGAGCATTCCCGCGCGTGCGCCCCATCGACCGCAGGACTATCATAACGCGCCGGTGGCCGGCTTTGGCGATGAGCAGGCCCGCATCTGGTTGATCGGTCTGGCGCCGGGGGCCCAGGGGGCCAACCGTACCGGCCGCCCTTTCACTGGTGATGGGGCTGGTGATTTCATGTATCCGCTGCTGCACGAGGCTGGCCTGTGCAGCCAGCCTCTGGCCACGGCCGCCGATGATGGGCTGCGGCTGCACGATCTGTATATCAGCAATGCCGTGCGGTGCGTGCCGCCAGCCAACCGGCCGACGACGGCCGAATTTCAGGCCTGTCAGAGGTATCTGCAGCAGGAATGGCAGCGGCTGCCCTGCCTGCGCGTGGTGCTGGCGCTGGGCCGCGAGTCCTTTCTCAATCTGCTGCGGCTGCAACAGCAGAGCCATGTCTTGCGCTTGGCCGACTATCCGTTTTCTCATGCCTGCTGTTATCGGCTGCCGACAGGCCACTGGTTGCTCGGCAGCTATCATACCAGTCGCTATAATCTGAATACCGGCCGGATTGATGCTGCCGCCTTTCGTCAGGTATTGGATCTGGCGCGAAAACTGGCAGCGCGGCCAAGCGGAGAAAGCGGTTGAAAAAGCGTTTGCCCTTGCACTAAACTACTTCGATTACAGATCGCCGACACAGCCAAACGCTGTTCGGAAGCTGCCGTTGCGCATGCGTTGTGCAGAGCGGACCAGGGATGTCACCACAACAGAAAGGCCGAAGCGTGGGCCGTATCGAACAGACCTTCCGCCTGTTGCGGGAACGCAACGAGGCGGCACTGATTCCCTTTGTGACGGCCGGGCACCCGGATCGGGCGTGGAGTGCCGCTATTTTGCGTTGTCTCGCTGAGAGCGGGGCTGACCTGATTGAACTGGGAATGCCTTTTTCTGATCCGATGGCCGATGGCCCCACCATTCAGGCGGCATCGGAGCGGGCGCTGGCGGCCGGGACAACCCTGGCGGCAGTGCTGCAACTGGTCGCCGGCCTGCGGCGAGAAAATGCCCAGGTGCCGGTGGTGTTGATGGGCTATTACAATCCGCTGCTACGCTTTGGATTGCCGGAATTTGTCCGTCAAGCGGTAGCGGCCGGGGTTGACGGGCTGCTGCTGGTCGATGTGCCGCCGGAGGAACGCGATGAGTTGCAGCCCCTGTGTGACGCCGCTGGTCTGCACCTGATTACCCTGTTGGCACCGACCACGCCGCCAGCACGGGCTGCTGAGCTGCTGGCCGCAGCCAGCGGATTTGTCTATTATGTCTCCATGACCGGGGTTACCGGTACTCAGCAACTCGACAGTTGCGCCATCGCTGATCAGGTCGCGGCCTTGCGCCAGCACAGCCCGGTGCCTGTGGCTGTCGGGTTCGGTATTCGCACGGCCGAGCAGGCGGCTGCCGTGGCAGCCTTTGCCGATGCTGTGGTGGTGGGTAGTGCCCTGGTTAACATCATCGAACAGAACGCGCAGTCGCCGCAGCTGCTGCACCAGGTTGGTGACTTTGTCGCTGGTCTGAAACAGGCGGTGCGACAGGCGCGCAGCTGCCAACAGAAGTGAGGAATCCATGGTCTGGTTCAGAAAAACCAAGGCGCCCATTACGCCGGTGGAGAAAAAAACCGTTCAGATGCCCGAAGGGCTGTGGACCAAATGCAAGAACTGTTCGGAAATCATTTACGCCAAGGAAATCGAGCGCAACCTGAGTGTTTGTCCCAAATGCGATTACCATTTCCGTATCAGTGCCCGGGCGCGTATTGACCTGGTCCTCGATGGTGACTCGTTTCGCGAAATGGATGCGAATCTGCAATCGGTCGATTTTCTCGAATTCAAGGACAGCAAGCGCTACAAGGAGCGCATCAAGTCCGCCGTTGGCAAGGCCGGGGGCGGTGATGCCGTCGTTTGTGGCGAGGGCACCATCGATGGTTTGCCGGTAGTGGTTGCTGTGTTTGATTTCAGCTTCATGGGCGGCAGCATGGGGTCGGTGGTGGGGGAGAAGATTACCCGCGCTATCGAGAAGGGCCTTGAAACCCGGGCACCGGTGATCATCTTTTCCTGCAGTGGTGGTGCGCGCATGCAGGAGAGCATCCTGTCGCTGATGCAGATGGCCAAGACCAGCGCCGCTCTGGCACGCCTCAAGCAGGCCGGTATCCCCTTTATTTCGGTGCTGACCGATCCGACAACCGGCGGCGTAACGGCCAGTTTCGCCATGCTAGGCGATGTCAACATGACCGAGCCCCGTGCCCTGATCGGTTTTGCCGGGCCGCGGGTAATTGAGCAGACCATTCGTCAGACGCTGCCTGACGGCTTTCAGCGCTCGGAATATCTGCTGGAACACGGCATGGTTGACATGATTGTGACACGGCAGGAGATGAAGGCCCGCTTGTCACAGATTCTGCGTATTTTCACCCGCCACTAGCGGTTTTATGACAGAGCATCCGGTCCTGGCCTATCTTTACGGGCTGCAGATGTTCGGCATCAAGTTGGGGTTGGAAACCGTCCGGCAGTTGTTGGCCGCCCTGGGCCAACCCCAGCGTCGCTACCGGGTGATCCATGTAGCTGGTACCAATGGCAAGGGTTCAGTCTGCGCCTTTCTTGCCGCCATCTGCCGTCAGGCCGGCTACCGGGTCGGCCTGTATACCTCCCCCCATCTGCACTGCTTCAGTGAACGTATTCAGGTCGACGGCGAGCCCATCACCCTCGAATCCGTTGCCACCCTGACCGAACGATTGCGTGCGCTCAGTGGTGGCCTGCGGCCGACCTTTTTCGAATTTACCACGGTTCTGGCGTTAGAGTATTTCGCCGAACAGCAGGTTGACCTGGCCATTGTCGAAGTGGGCATGGGGGGCCGGCTTGATGCCACCAACGTTGTCGAGCCGCTTGTAACTGTCATCACGCCCGTCAGTCGTGATCATCAGGCCCATCTGGGCGAAACTCTGCAGCAGATTGCCGAGGAAAAAGCCGGGATTCTCAAGAAGGCCGTGCCGGCGGTGGTGGGACCACAGCGGGCTGAGGTTACCGCTTTGCTGCAGCGGCGTTGCGCTGAACAGGCGGTTCCGTTGAGCCTGTTCGGCCGGGATTTCGCACCGCTGGCGCCGCTGCCGCAGGATCCGGTGGGCAGCCTGCGTGTGCGCACCCCGGCGGGGTTGTCGCCGGCGGTGCTGCCTTCTTTAGCCGGTCGCCACCAGTGGGACAATCTGGCGACGGCGCTGATGGTGGTGACAGAGCTGAGGCGTCTGGGGCTGCAGTTCCCGGATGCGGCGTTGACCGATGGCGCGGCCAGGGCCTGCTGGCCCGGCCGGCTGGAGTGGTGGCCGGCGCCGACGGTTGCTGGCGCGCTGCTGTTGGATGGGGCACATAATGAGGCGGGCGCGGCGGTTCTGGCCGACTATCTGCGTCAGCAGGGTTATGGCGCCGGTCGGCGGCGGGTGCGCTGGCTGGCTGGTTTCAAGAGCGACAAGGATGTCCCGGCGGTGCTGGAGCCGCTGGCGTCGTTGTGCTGTGCGCTTTATGCTGTGCCGATTCCGCAGGAGCAAAGCTTTTCACCCGGCCGGCTGGGGCAACTGGCGCAGCTGGCCGGTGTGCCGGCGCAGCTGTATGATGACGTGGCGGAAGGTTTGAGGCAGGCACAGGGCCAGCGCCAGCCGGATGAGCTGGTGCTGGTGGCGGGATCGCTGTTTCTGGTGGCGGCGGCACGCGAGATTCTCATGGCACAGGAGGGCCCGTGAACAAGGGGCGAAATACAAGGATAGCGCGTTGGCTGGTGCTGGCGCTGCTGCTGGCGCCGGTGGCGGCTCCGGCGGAGGTGGCGCTGGACAGCGACGCGCCGGTGGCGCTGCAGGCCGATGAGCTCAGCTATGACGAGCAGCAGCAGCTCTACCGTGCCAGAGGGGCGGTCGAGTTGCGGCAGGGGGCGTTGCAGCTCAATGCCGATACGGTGCGCTACCATGTGCCGACCAGTACGGCCGAGGCACAGGGGCAGGTACGGCTGACGGACCCGGCCGGCTATCTGCATGGTGAGCAGATGCAGCTGAATCTGGCGCAGGAAACCGGCTCGGTCACGGCGGCCCGTGGTTTTTTTTCCGCCTACAACGTTCATCTGTGGGGCGATGTTATCGAGAAGCAGGGGCCCCAGCGCTACCATGTCCGGCAGGGTGCTTTCACCACCTGCAATGGCGAGGTGCCTGACTGGAAATTCGGTGCCCGTGAAATTGATGTCACCGTTGGTGGCATGGCCCAGGCCCGCCATGTGCGTTTCTACCTGCACGACGTGCCGGTGTTTTATCTGCCCTATCTGGCCTATCCGGTCAAGACCGAGCGGGAATCGGGGTTTCTGTTGCCGTTGGCCGGCTATTCCGACAACCGTGGTCTGCAGCTGTCACTGGCCTATTATCAGGTGCTGGCTGACAATCAGGACCTGACCCTCTTTGTCGATCACTTTTCCAAGATGGGGTTGGGCACGGGGGCTGAATATCGCTACCTGTTTGGCGGAGATAACCGTGGCACACTCAATCTTTATTATATCTCCAGTTATGGTGGCGCAGCCTACAACGACCTGTCTGACCGGTTCGCCGGGCGCTGGCAACACTGGGGTCTGCTGCCGGGGCGCCTGCGGCTGACGGCGGATGCCGAATATGTCAGTGAAATCGACTATTTTGATGATTTTGGATCCGTTGCCGACGAATATGACAAGGAAGAAGTCGAAAGTACTCTGGCCCTTAACCGCGCCTGGGGCGATCTCAATCTGACCGGTCTGGTGCAGTACACCAAGGATCTGGAGCCTTTGGTCGATAATGACCGTATGCTGCAGAAGTTACCGGAACTGCACCTGAACTACCTGCACAGCCGGCTGGGTACCTCTGCGCTGTATGGGGGCTTTGACGGTGTGGCGACCCAGTTCTGGCGCCGTGAAGGGAGCCGCGGCAGTCGCCTCGAGGCCCGGCCGCATCTGACCGGCTTTTTCCTGGCCGGGGGGGCGCTGGAGGTGGAACCACGTCTGGCCTATCGGCAGCGGTTGTATTTCAGTTCGGCCCATGAGGATGCCGATTGGGCTGCCGCCGGCATTGACGATGGCTTCGAGCAGACCGGCAACTGGGAATTTTCCACCCGTGTCGCTACCCGGCTGGATCGGGTTTTTCAACTGGCCGACAGCGGTCTGACACGGCTTAAGCACAGCATTGAGCCGGAAGTAACCTATGGCTATGTGCCCAACCGCAAACAATCGGATTTGCCCTGGTTCGATCCGGCTGACCGGATCGATCATGCCAATCGGCTGAGCTATGCCCTGGTCAACCGGCTGGTGGGCAAGTTTGTCACGGCAGGACAGCAACCGTTGTATCGGGAACTGGTCTATCTGCGTCTGGCGCAGGACTACGATCTCTGGCTCGATCGCCATGAGCGCAGCCAGCGCTATGACCAAGAGCGCTTTTCGCCCATACTGACGGAACTGATCCTGCGACCGACGGCCTTCTGGTATGTTGACATCGATGCCGACTACGATCCGGCGGGGAAGGCGTTTGAATATTTCAATGCCGAAACCGGTCTGGAGCAGAGCTTCGACCGGCGTCTGGCGCTGTCCTACCGCTACGACCGCGACGATGCTGAATATCTGGCCACGCGCCTGCAGGCCGACCTGCTTAAACCGCTCTATGTTACCTACGAGCAGCGTTTCGATTGCCGTCAGCGCCAACGACTGGAAAATGTGGTTTATCTGGAGTACCGCTCTCAGTGCTGGAGCCTGTTTGTTGGTTATCGCGACCGGCAGGACGATCAGGAGATCCTGGTGCGTTTTGCGCTGGGTGGTGTCAGCCAGCTCAACCGCTCCGGTAGCCGGCTGGGCGGTTTCTGATGTTTATGGCGGCAACGCTCAAGGTAGCGCACTGAAAGGGTAGAGCCCCACCGCCAGGCCGCCATGACGGAAGGCCAACCGTGGGCGTTGTTTTGCCAGCAGTTGCCGCGGCAGCAGAACGATAGCCTGCCAACCCGGCAGCCGGGCTTGCTGATGCTGACGCAGCCGACTCAACAGGGCTGGCAGGTGGCTGGCCCGTTCAAGGCGTAGGCCGTAGGGTGGATTGCTCAGCCACAGCCCCTCAGATTCCGTCGGCAGCAGGGTGGTGAAATCGCCCTGCTGCCAGTTGATCCAGTCAGCGACGCCGGCCCGCGCCGCATTGGCCTGGGCTTGTTCGAGGCTTGGCGCGTCCAGATCCCCGGCGTAGAGTGTCACCACCGGTACGATCTGTTGTTGGCGGGCCTCGTCGCACAGGACTTGCCACAGCCCGGCACGATAACCGGGCCAACCCATGAAGGCAAAAGGACGCTGCAGCCCCGGCGCTCGGCGGCTGGCCAGCAAGGCGGCCTCAATCACCAGAGTACCACTGCCGCAGAAGGCATCCATGAAGGGGACCTTGCCGTCCCAGCCGAGTTGCAGCAGGCAGGCGGCGGCGAGATTTTCACGCAGCGGCGCCTGACTGGGACAGTGGCGGTAGCCGCGCCGGTGCAGGCGTTCGCCGCTGCTGTCGATGGACAGGGTGCACTGGTCCTGCTCGAAACGGACGAACAGCTGTTGCGGATTTGTCGCGGCAGCATTGTCGGTGCCGCTCCCGAGGGCGCGATCACAGGCCGCCAGCAGGGTTTCGGCGATGCGGCCGCTGTGGTTCAGTCGGCTGTGGTGGGCGCTGACCTGCACCTCCAACTGGGCGCTGCTGCGCAGAAATTTGCCCCACGGCAGCTGGCTGGCCTTACGGTAAAGGCTGGGAAAATCACGCGCCTGCAGTGTGCCCAGCCGTACCAGGATGCGGTTGGCGCTGCGCAACCACAAATTGGCCCGATAGAGCTGTTGCAGGTTGCCATCGAAGCTCAGGCCGCCGGTTTCCTGTGCCAGTACGTGGATGCCGAGGCTCTCCAGTTCCCGGGCACAGAGTCTTTCGACACCCGGTGGGCAGATGACGAAACAGTGTTCAGAGGTTTTTTTCACCCGGTATTCTCCCTGGCAAATGAATGAGGTTTGGACGTGACGTTGAGCGACGTGGAAATCGACTGGGAATTCTTGCTGCAGCGTCTGGAGCGTTTGCTTGACCTGGCCGAGGAGCGCCTGGAACAACAGCTGCAACCCTGGCAGCCGGATGCTGAGCTGTTTGCCCGCAGTGCCGCCTTCTGGTTTGATGGGGAACAGCTGCGATGCCGCCCGGCCGTTATCGAGCCGGAGCAGCCGCTGCTGGGACTTGATGCCGTGCGGGCGACCCTGCGGCGGAATCTGTGCCAGTTTGCCGCGGTGCTGCCGGCTGCCGCCGTGTTATTGCATGGACCGGCGGGTGGTGGCAAGCGGACTCTGGTGCGGACGCTGAGCGCCGAGTTGGTCGGGCAGGGAGTGCGGTTGATTGAACTGGACGAGGACCGCTTGCCCCTGCTTGACGGCTTGCTCGAACAGCTGGCCGAGGTGCCGTTGCAGTTTGTTGTGCTGGTTGCCGAAATGCCACTGGCACAGGATAGTCCGGCCCGTCGTATCTTGTTGCGTTTGCTGGCTGGTGGTAGCGGTGGCTGCCCGGCCAATGTGCTGCTCTGTGTTAGTAGCAGCGAATCGTTGGTCGATGCCGAGGCCCGTTTGCCGCCAGCCTGTGATCTGTTCGGTTTGCAGCTGGCGGTGCCAGCCTTGACCATGCGCCAGTATCTGGAACTGGTTGGCCGGTTGCATCGCTACCATGAAATTCAGCTCGACCTGGCCAGTGTCGAGCATCTGGCCCGTCGTCTGGCGCGGGAGCGGGGCCGCTGCAGTGGCCGTCTTGCCGCCCAGTTGCTTGCCGTGCTGGCCGGTTCCGAAGCCTTGGAGCAGCGGGTTCGGGCGGAGAAGGCAGCGGCGCTGACGTCTGGCTAGGGGGCATCTGCGTAGGTCGGACACTTTTGATGACAGAGCTGTTGTTCCTGCCGCAATGCTGTATACTGCGTCTGCACGCTGTATTCTTTGTCTGCCTTGACGGATGGATTGTCGGAGACCATGCCTCTCTTCGCCGAAAATGAACTGCTGGCGGCCTGCCGGTTGCTGTTTGGCGCCGATGCCCAGATCGGGCGCGATTTTCTGTTTTACATGCAGACCAGCGGCATCAAGTCGGCGTTCCGTCAGAAGGCCAAACAGACCCATCCCGACCTGTTCGCGGCCAGCGCGCCGGAACAGGTAGCGCAGCAGGCCGAACGTTTCCGTAATCTTAATGAAGCCTATCGCCTGCTGGAAGACTTCAGTCAGGACCCCCATAAACGTCTGTGGCAGCCGGCCGATCAGACGACCCGTTTCAGCCGTCAGCCCGATTGGGGCTGGGAGGCTGCCGAGACGACCAGTGGTGATCGGCCCCTGCCGCAGCGTTATCTTGAAATCGGTCTGTTTCTTTACCACTGTGGCGTAATCAGCTACGCCGAGATGATTGAGGCGCTGGTCTGGCAGCGGCGCCAGCGACCGGTGATCGGTTCCCTGGCCGAGCGTTGGGGCTGGCTGTCCGCCGAGGCCATCACCGAGATCAATCGCTATCACGGCCGGCGGGGGCGCTTCGGTCAAAGGGCGCTCGACCTTGGTCATCTTACTCCATTTCAGTTGCAGGTGCTGCTGCGCTACCAGCAGCGCTGCCAGAAGCCCTTTGGCCAGTACTTTGTTGAGCAAGGGCTGTTGCGGTCGCAGGAGGTTGAAACCTTTGTGCGGTCCCAGCGGCAGCACAACGCCCGCTTTTCTCGTCGCTGAGGACAGTCTACGCCACCATGATGGGAAAGGTTCTGGGGGCTTGGGAGTCGCCTGCCAGCAGCAGCCCGACATCGAGCCAGCCCGCTGGTGGCAGCGGGCCGGGCAGGATCCAGCTGCCGGCGCTCAGCCGGCAGTCGGCCAGCAGTTGCAGAAAGGTCGACCGGGGCACTGCCGTGGCGCCGTGGCGAAGCAGGTGTTCTGTTACCAGCTGGCAGTCAATAAAGCTGTAGTCCAGCCGTTGTAGCAACCGGGCCAGAACCGCCAGGGCCATCCTGGAAGCGTCGCGGCGGCGGTGAAACATGGATTCGCCACAGAAACAGCGGCCGATGGCCAGGCCGTAAAGTCCGCCGACCAATTCCCCGTGTTCCCAGCATTCCACCGAGTGGGCAAATCCCAGGTGATGCAACCGGCGGTAGGCCTGTTGCATTTCGTCTGTCAGCCAGCTGTCGCCGGCCCGTTCGCCACTGGTGGCGCAGGCGGTGATGCAGGCATCGAAGGCCAGATCGAGACTGAAGCGGAACGATTGCGAGCGCAGGGTTTTGGCCAACCGACGGCTGAGATGCAGATTCTGTGGGAACAGCAGGCAACGCGGATCGGGTGACCACCACAACAGCGGCTCGCCCGGCGCATTCCAGGGAAAGATGCCCTGACAATAGGCTTGCAACAGGCAGTCGCAGCTGAGGTCGCCGCCGCTGGCCAGCAGGCCGTCGGGACGGGCCTGGTGGATGGCGGGGAAGTGGTGCCACCGGCGTGGCTGGTAGCCCGGCCCTGTCACGGGGTATCCGTTGCGCCGACGCTGTAGCAGAACTGCAACTGCTCGTCGTGGCAGTCGATTCGCACCTGGCCGCCCTTGCTCAGGGCGCCGAACAGCAGCTGTTCGGCTAGCGGGGTGCTGATTTCGCGCTGGATCAGGCGGCCCAGCGGGCGGGCGCCGTAATCCGGGTCGAAGCCGTGGCGGGCCAGCCAGTCGCGGGCTGGCCGACTCAGGCGCAGCTGAACCTTTTGTTCCTTCAATCGTTGACGCAACTGGGCGATGAACTTGTCGACGATGGCCTGCATGTGGGTCGGTTGCAGGGCGGCGAACAGGATGGTTGCGTCTAGGCGGTTACGCAGTTCCGGTGAGAACAGCCGGTTGATTTCACCGGTTGGGCTGCCCTGGGCAGCTGCGGTAAAGCCAATCGGATGACGGTTGATCTCGCGCGCGCCGGCGTTGCTGGTCATCACCAGCAGACAGTGACGGAAACTGGCGCTGCGGCCATTGTTGTCGGTCAGCTGCCCATGGTCCATGATCTGCAGCAGAATGTTGAACAGGTCGGCGTGGGCCTTTTCCAGTTCATCCAGTAGCAGGACACAGTGCGGGGTCTTGTTGAGGGCGTCGGTCAGCAGGCCGCCCTGCTCGAACCCGACATAGCCGGGTGGCGCGCCGATCAGACGGGCGACGGCGTGCTTTTCCATGTATTCGCTCATGTCGAAGCGGATAAAGGCGATGCCCAGTTCGCGGGCCAGCTGTCGCGCCAGTTCCGTCTTGCCCACGCCGGTTGGGCCGGCAAACAAAAAACTGCCCACCGGTTTTTCCACTTCGGTCAAGCCGGCGCGGGCCCGTAGCACGGCGTCCACCACCTGATCAATGGCCTGATCCTGGCCGAATACCTGCTGCTTGAGGCGCTGGCGCAGCTGCTGAAGACGCTGGCGGTCGTCGCCGCGAGCGGCCCGGGGCGGGATCTGGGCCAGCTGGGCCACCACGGCCTCGACATCGGCCGGGCGGGTGCGGCGGCGTCGGCTGGAACGGCTGCGCAGTCGTGCGCCCACCTCGTCGATCAGGTCGATGGCGCTGTCGGGCAGGTGGCGCTGCTGGAGATGGCGCTGGGCCAGTTCTGCCGCGCATTGCAGCACCGCATCGGGATACTGTACCTGGTGGAAGGCTTCGTAGTGAGGCCTTAATCCTTTGAGAATGGCGACGGTCTGGTCGATGTCGGGTTCGCGCAGGTCGATTTTCTGGAAACGGCGCGACAGGGCCCGATCTTTGTCGAACAGGCGGCGGTATTCCTCGTAGGTGGTTGCTCCAATGCAGCGGATGGCGCCATCGGCCAGCATCGGTTTGAGCAGGTTGGAAACGTCGAGGCTGCCGGAACTGGTGGCGCCGGCGCCAACGATGGTGTGGATTTCGTCAATGAACAGGATGGCCGCTGGGCGTTGCGCCAGCTGGTTGAGCACGGCCTTGAGGCGCTCCTCGAAGTCGCCCCGGAAGCGGGTGCCGGCCATCAGTGCCCCCAAATCAAGGGCGAAAAGTTCGGCCTGTTGCAGGATGACGGGAACCTCGCCCTGCTCCAGCTGCCAGGCCAGACCTTCGGCCAGGGCGGTTTTGCCGGTGCCGGGCTCGCCGACCAGGATCGGATTGTTCTTGCGCCGTCGGCAGAGAATTTCGCACAGCCGTTCCAGCTCTGCCGTGCGACCGATGAGTGGATCGATCCGGCCGTCTGCCGCCTTGTGCCGCAGGTCGATGGTGAATCGTTGCAGGGCGTCACTTTCGGTCGTTTTTGCACTACTGGCGGGTGCCGCCGGGCTCTCGCCGGTCGGTTCCGCCGCGCCGTCTTCCTTGCGGATGCCATGGCTGATGAAGCTAAGAACATCCAGTCGGACGACGCCTTGCTGGCCCAGCAGCCGGGTGGCGTAACTGCGTGATTCCGTCAGCATGGCGGCGAGCAGGTCGCCCAAGTCGATTTCTTCGCGGCCGGCGGCGGCACAGTGGCTGATACTGTGCTGCAGAATGCGCTGCAGGCTGATCGACTGTTCCGGTGTCTGGCTTGACGTGGCGGTCGCCAGTGGCTCGATCTGCTCGTCAAGATAGTCGTCAAGCTGCAGGCGCAGCTGGTCAATGCGGGCTCCGCAGTTGATCAGGATGTTGCAGGCCTCGTCGCTGAACAGCATAGCGTAGAGCATGTGTTCGGTCAGCAGGTATTCATGCTGGCGCCGCCGGGCTTCCTGGATGGCCAGGGAAAAGATGATCTGGGCCTGTTTGCTGAGGGTCACGCGGTTGTCCTTGGGCGGAAGTGATCAGGCACGGCGCAGGCTGCAACGCAGCGGGAAACCGGCCTGGCGCGCTTTCTGGTGAACTGTGGCAGCCTTGGTTTCAGCAAGCTCGAAGGGATAGCAGCCGCACAATGCTTCACCCTGCTGGTGGATGCGTAGCATCAGCTCGGTAGCCTCGGCAGCGTTTTTGTGAAACACCTGCTGCAGAAGTTCGATGACGAACTCCATGGTGGTGTAATCGTCATTGTGCATGATGACCAGATAGCGCTCGGGTTGCAGGGTCTGGGTGTGGCTTTGCTGTTTGGTCAGGGTGCCGGGAGCCTGGGGCATGGTCTGCGCCTCTGTGCAAGGGAAGTCGCGCCCGTGATGGGATGCGACATTCGATCAGCAAGGCTAGCACAGGCGCGCTCTGTCGCCAAGCGTCAGCTGCGCCGGCCCCGGTTGCGCCTTCCTCGGCGGCTGCCAATAAAGCGGTTGAAGTCCCCTTGGCGATGACTTAAACTTGTAGACGCGGTTCGCGATTTTCCGGCAGCGGGCATGGAGCAATCCGGGCCGTTCGTTTTTTGGGTGGAGGTGCGACCGATGGCGCTAGCCGCTGGCAGCGATGAAAAACACAATCGGCCACCGGCTGTCGGCCGGTCTTGCTATCTGTTCTGGGCCGGACTGGTTATCGTGGGGCTGCTGTTGGCACTGGGGGGCGACAAAGGGGCTCTGCGCCTTTACCGGACCCATCAGTACCAGGCGCAGTTGGGGCAGGAACTGGCGCAGTTACAGCAACGTCAGCAGCAACTGCGCCTGCAGCTGCAGGCGCTGCGATCCGATGACCGCTATCTGGAACAGGTAGCGCGCGGCGATCTGTGCCTGGTGCGTGAGGGCGAAATTGTTTACCAGTTTGCGGCCCCGAAACGGTGACAGCCTCGCTGCGCAACCGGCTTCTCAGTGCTCACACAGCGCATGATCTGTTTTTGCATCTTCAATCATCTGTCAGAGCCGGCTGTGTGCCGGCTGTTGCGGTTGGGTGTCCGTTACTGCCTGATGCCGGGGGATCGACCTGATCCCCCGTTTTTGTCCGTGGTGAACCGGGCTCCTTTGTTATTTTGCTTCGTTGAAGGAATTGCACAGCTATGAAAGGCCTTGTCAAACAGGCGGTGAATGAGGCGCTGCGTGCCTGCGCGGCCAGTGGCCAGTTGGCGGGCGCGGATGTGCCCGATTTTGTCGTCGAGGTACCGAACCGGGTAGAGCACGGAGATTTTGCCGTCAATGTTGCCATGTTGCTGGCCCGTGCCGAGCGCAAGGCGCCGCGCCAGATAGCCGAGTTGCTGGCACAGCAGCTGCGCTGCCGCGAGGATCTGTGGCTGTCCGTCGAGGTGGCCGGACCAGGCTTCATCAACCTGCGGCTGCAGCCGCAGCTGTGGTTCGGTGTGCTGGAAACCATTCATTGCCAGCAGCAGGACTATGGTCGCGCCACCATTGGTGCTGGCCAACGCGTGCAGGTGGAGTTTGTCAGTGCCAATCCGACCGGCCCGCTGCATATTGGCCATGGGCGGGGGGCGGCCACCGGAGATGCCGTGGCGGCAGTGTTGCAGGAAGCCGGCTACAGCGTGCAGCGCGAGTACTATATCAACGATGCCGGCAACCAGATGGATACCCTTGGGCGGTCGATCCTGTTGCGCTACCGTCAACAGCGGGGCGAGGCCCTGGATTTTCCGGCCGACTGCTATCAGGGTGATTATATCGTCGAGCTGGCCGAACAGCTTTTTCAAGAAGAAGGCGCGCGACTGCTGCAGTTGCCGGAAGTCGACGCCATTCGTTACTGTGCCCGCTGGGGTGGCGATATTATTCGTGCCGGCATTGATGCCGATCTGCAGGACTTCGGTGTACATTTTGACAACTGGTACAGCGAGCAGAGCCTCTATGATCGTGAGCTGGTGGCTGAGGGTATTGAGGCGCTGCGTCAGGCCGGACATGTTTACGAACAGGATGGCGCCCTGTGGCTGCGAACAACGAGCTATGGTGACGACAAAGACCGGGTGTTGGTTCGCTCCAATGGTGCTACCACCTATTTTGCTTCTGATGTGGCTTATCACCGGGAGAAATATCAGCGCGGTTTCAACCGTGTCATCGATGTCTGGGGCGCTGACCACCACGGCTATGTGCCACGGATGAAGGCAGTGTTGCAAGCGCTCGGGCGCGATCCGCAGGATCTGCACATTATTCTGGTGCAGCTGGTCAATCTGCTGCGGGCGGGCCAGCAGGTGGCCATGAGTACCCGGGCTGGTACCTTTGTTACCCTGCGCGAGGTGCTTGACGAGGTGGGGCGCGATGCCTGCCGGTTCTTCTTTCTCATGCGGCGTGGCGACAGTCAGCTTGATTTCGACCTGGAACTGGCCAAGCAGCAGAGCAACGATAATCCGGTTTTCTATGTCCAGTATGCCCATGCCCGTATCTGCAGCATCAAGCGCAATGCCGCCGAGGCTGGACTGGTTCTGGAGGGTACGCCGGACTGTGCCGCGCTCCGGCTTGAAGAGGAGCTGGCTCTGGCCCGCCTGCTGGAGCGCTATCCCGAGGTGATCTGTACAGCAGCCCAGCATTATGAGCCTCATCGTCTGACCTTTTATGTGCAGGAATTGGCGGCAGCCTTCCACAGCTACTATAATCAGCAGCGGATTCTGGTGGAGGATGAGGCCATCAGTCGTGCCCGGCTCTATCTGGCTGAGGCGGTGCGTCAGGTGTTGGCCAATGGCTTACGGGTGCTGGGTGTGGCTGCGCCGCAGAAAATGTGACCCGCAGGGTCAGGGTTTGACCGACAAAAGGAGGAGACCATGTCTCAGACGGAATACGGGCGGGGGCCGCGTCCGCCGGCAAAGCGGCCCGTTCTGGTGATGTTTGTTTTGCTGGCGGCGCTCTGTCTGGGTTGCTTTGCTCTGGGAATTCTGGTGGGGGGCCAGCGTCGGGCTGCCGAGGAACCAGCGGCTGCCCATCTTGCCTCCGACCCGGTTGCTGGCGAGGTTGTGGCGGTGGCGCCTCTGCGTCAGCCGCAGGTGCAACCTCCGGTGGCACCAGTGTTGGTCGTGCCGCCTTCTGCCCCTGCTGAGCCTCCAGCTCCAGCCGCGTTGACGGAGGCCGACCTGGCGCCGCCAGCCGATCCGCTGGCCGCACTCCTGTCGCCGGCGGCTGACGGATTACTGGGCAGCGGTCTTAATCCTCCGCCGGAGGAGGCGCCGGCCGTCGCCGTGTCGTCGCCGCCCAAGGCGGAACGCCAGCCAGAGGTGCCGGCGGCGGCCGTTGCGAAACCGCCGCCAGCCGAAGTTGCTGCCCTACGGGTGGCAGCGGTGCCGGGGGGGAGCTATCTGGTGCAGGTGGCGTCATTCCGGCAGGCGGCCGACGCCCGCGCCGTGGAGCAGAAGCTGCGTGCTCAGTTTCCCGTTTTTATTGAAACCGTGGATCTGGGAGCGAAAGGGGTCTGGTCGCGGGTTATGGTTGGTCCGGTCGCAACGCGATTGGAGGCTGAGAAGCTGCAACAGGGTGTCCGCAACAGCACGAAACTTGAAGGGTTTATTAAGAAAAGTGGTTCCTGAACGATTCCCTGAGCCGGCAGTTTTTTCTTCTTGACAAGTGGGTTCAAAATGCGTAGATTCCACCTCGCTTTGACGCGGGGTGGAGCAGTCTGGTAGCTCGTCGGGCTCATAACCCGAAGGTCGGAGGTTCAAATCCTTCCCCCGCAACCAATACCAGCAAGCCGGCTCGCCGGTTTCCCGTTTTGCTGGCGGTGTAGCTCAGTCGGTTAGAGCATGCGGCTCATATCCGCAGTGTCCGGAGTTCAAATCTCTGCACCGCCACCATTCATCAGGCCCCCCCAGCAAACTGGGGGGGCTTTTCTGTATCCAGCGTATTCTGACCCCGTTCTTCTCTTCTGTGGCGGAAGGTTGTGCGGGTGTTTACCCGAGCGGGGGTAGTGAAATTGCAGAGAAAAAAATCCGGCATGGAGCGGCAGGAGCTGGAGCAGCGTTTTCGCCATAATCTGCTGCAGCATTGCGGTATCAGCTGTGGCCAGCGTTTGCTGGTAGCGGTTTCGGGTGGCTCCGATTCCGTTGCTTTGTTGCGCCTGTTGCACCGGTGTATCCGTCCACTGGGGTTGCAGTTGGTGGTGGCGCACCTTGATCACGGTTTGCGCCCGGCCAGCGGCGCCGATGCGGTGTTTGTCGCTCGGTTGGCCGCAGGATTGGGCTGGCCTGCAGTGTTTGGCTTTGCGTCGGTGGCGCAGCAGGCGCAACAGCAGCGCTTGGGGCTGGAGGAGGCCGGTCGGCAGGCCCGTTATGATTTCTTGTATCAGCAGGCCCATCGGCTGGGCTGCGCTGCCATCTTGCTCGGGCATCAGCAGGAGGATCAGGCAGAGACGCTGATGTTGCGTCTGCTGCGTGGGACAGCGGTGTCCGGTCTGGCGGCGATGGCCTGGCGTAGTGGTTTGCTGGCGCGACCGTTGCTCGATTGTGGCCGTGACGAGCTGTTGAGCTTTCTTGCTCTTGAGTCCCAGGATTATGTTACTGATGCCTCCAATGCCGAGCTGTGTTTTAGTCGCAACCGCTTGCGGCATCAGTTGTGGCCCCAGCTGCAGCAGGAGCATCCGGGCCTGTCCCGCCGGCTGGCGCAGCTGGCACAACGGGTAGCTGTAGAAGAGGACTACTGGCAGCAGCAGCTTCAGCCACTGCTGCTACAATTGGAGCCACTGTCGGAAGGCTTTCGTCTGTCCTTGGAACGGCTGCGGCCATTGCATCCGGCCCTGCGTGCGCGCCTGCTGCGCGAGGTTTTGCGCTGGCTGCGAGGGGATGTGCAGGGGCTTGCTGCTGGCCATTATGCCCAGTTGGAGACGCTCGTGCAGGCCGCAGATTTTCAGGGTGTCTGCTGCCTGCCGCGAGCGGTGGTGGTGCGTACCCGCACGGCGTTGGAGTTTCTGCGGCGGCTGCCCGTGCCGGAGCAGGACGTCGAGGAGTGTGCAATCCCCGGCCCGGGCCGCTATCCCCTGCCTGGTGGCTGGCTTGAAATCAATCAGGTGCCTGCCACTGCCGCAGCCGACGATCGCTGTCGGATTTATCTGTCATCGCAGGATTTGCGATGGCCTTTGCAGTTGCGATCGGCGCGGCCGGGGGACCGGCTGGCGCCCTTGGGCATGGAAGGGCACAAGAGGCTCAAGGATCTGTTCGTGGAGTGGCGGCTGGAACGTCAGCAGCGTTGGCAGACGCCGCTGCTGTGTCAGCAGGAAAGAGTTCTCTGGGTTGTTGGCTATCGCCGCAGCCGGCTGTTGTTGCCGCAGCCTCATGAACAGTGGGTTTGGCGGGTCGATTTTCAGGCGGTGGCGCCAAAATCCCGTTGAGGCTGTTGCTACCCCTATGCTAACTTACAGGCCGTTTAGCGATTTATAAAAATTCTGGGCCCTTTGTGGTTTCAGCCGTATTAGCCTGCGGGAGGAAAAGTGAATCAATTTTATAAAAATATTGCGCTCTGGCTGGTGATTTCCCTGGTGATGATTCTGCTGTTCAATATGATGACGCAGCAGGAACCGCAGAAGGAAGCCATCAGTTATACCAGCTTTGTCACTGCCCTGGATGAAGGGCGGGTCGAGGAAGTGGTGATTCAGGGCGCTAATATTCAAGGGGTGTATAAGGATGGCACACGCTTCAAAACCTATACGCCATCCGACCCTGAACTGATCGGCGAACTGCGTGGGCGAGGTGTCGTGATTGAAGCCAAGCCCGAGGAGGATCGCAGCTTCTGGGTTACCATGCTGGTATCCTGGGGGCCGATCCTGCTGCTGATTGCTGTCTGGATCTTCTTCATGCGCCAGATGCAGGGTGGTGGCGGCAAGGCGATGAACTTCGGCAAGAGCCGGGCGCGCCTGCTGTCGGATACTCAGGGCATGGTCACCTTCAAGGATGTGGCGGGGGTGGACGAAGCCAAGGAGGAACTGGAGGAGATCGTTGCCTTTCTGAAGGATCCGAAGAAGTTTACCCGCCTTGGTGGCCGCATCCCCAAAGGGGTGCTGCTGGTCGGTTCCCCTGGCACAGGGAAAACGCTGCTGGCGCGGGCGATCGCCGGCGAGGCTGATGTGCCTTTCTTTACCATTTCCGGCTCCGACTTTGTTGAAATGTTTGTCGGTGTGGGCGCCAGTCGGGTACGCGATTTGTTTGCCCAGGGCAAGAAGAACGCACCCTGTATCATTTTCATCGATGAGATCGATGCCGTCGGTCGTCATCGCGGTGCCGGTCTTGGGGGTGGACACGATGAACGTGAGCAGACCCTCAACCAGCTATTGGTGGAGATGGATGGTTTTGAGTCGAATGAAGGCGTTATTCTGATCGCCGCCACGAACCGGCCTGACGTGCTTGACCCGGCACTTTTGCGGCCTGGTCGCTTCGACCGGCAGGTGGTGGTGCCGCGGCCCGATATCAAGGGCCGTACGACGATTCTGCGGGTGCATGCCCGCAAGGTGCCGGTAGCCGATTCGGTCGATCTGGAGGTGGTCGCCAAGGGCACGCCAGGCTTCTCCGGCGCCGATTTGGCCAACCTGATCAACGAGGCGGCCTTGCTGGCGGCGCGGGCCAATAAGGAACAGGTCGACATGGGTGATCTGGAGGCGGCCAAGGACAAGGTGCTGATGGGTGCCGAGCGTCGCTCGCTGGTAATCACCGAAAAGGAGAAGCGCGTCACCGCCTATCACGAGGCCGGACATGCCCTGGTGGCCTTGAAGACACCGGGAGCCGATCCGGTGCACAAGGTCTCGATCATCCCCCGTGGTCGGGCTCTGGGGGTCACCATGTACCTGCCGACCGAGGAAAAGTACAGCCAGAATCGCGAAGAGCTTGTTGCGGCGATTTGTGCTTTGCTGGGGGGGCGGGCCGCCGAGGAAATCTGTATCGGTACTGTTACGACCGGCGCCAGCAACGATATCGAACGGGTTACCAACTTGGCACGCAAGATGGTGTGCGAATGGGGCATGAGTGATGCGCTCGGTACCCTGGCCTTCGGTGAGAAGGAGGGGGAGGTGTTTCTTGGCAAGGACATGGGCCATGTGAAGAACTACAGCGAGGCCACAGCCCAGTCGATTGATGCCGAGATTCAGAAGATCGTGCGGCATGCCTATGAGACAACCCGTACGATTCTCCAAACCCATCGGCCGGTGCTTGAACGCATGGCGCAGGAATTGCTGGAACGTGAAACCATTGATGCTGAGGATATCCAGCGTATTTTGCTCGTTTGCGAGCAGACCGAGACAGCCGAGACAAACTCGCCGGCGGAGACGGTGTGAACGACAGCCCTCGTCTGCTGCAGCTGGACAGTAATGCCCATGTTCGCGCTGTCCTGGAGGCGTTGGGGGCTGATCCGGCGGGGGTAACGCACATGGTCGACAAGGTCGGCCGTCTTAATGTTCTGCTGCCCCAGGTGCCCTGTGGCGCGGCCAATATCCTCAAACAGGAGATGCTGGCGCTGGGGGCCGAGGCGGCTGTGGCGCGTGGTACGGTCAGTGGCCGCCAAGCTCAGACCGATGTGCTGCTGATGGCAACGGCCAAACAGCTGCGCTTGCTGTGTCAGCGGCTGGCGCCGCAACCCTTTGGCCTGCCGCGGCGGGCGACACAACTAAAAGAGTTGCTTGATCGTTTGCAGCAACCGTCTGAACGTTGGCGGGGCCGCTGCAGCTGTCTGTCGTTGCGACGTCCCTGTGTCATGGGCATACTCAATGTGACACCGGACTCCTTCTTTGATGGCGGCCGTCACCAGTCTCTGGCTGCGGCGCTGCGGCGGGCCGAGGACATGGTGCATGAGGGTGCCGATCTGATCGATGTCGGTGGCGAGAGCACCCGGCCGGGCAGTCAGTCTGTGTCCGCCGAAGAGGAGGCTGACCGGCTGGTGCCCGTGATCGAGGCTATCCGTCAGCGTTTGGACATACCCTTGTCAGTCGATACCAGCAAGGCGGCCGTGGCGCGTCAGGCGCTGGCGGCCGGGGCCTGCTTCGTGAATGACATCAGCGGTCTGACCTTTGACGCGGCGATGGCGGAAACCGTCGCGCAAGCCGGCGCCGGACTGGTGTTGATGCATACGCCGTCCCGACCGGATATCATGCAGCAGCAGACGGTTTATACGGACCTGGTCGGCGAGGTGATGATCTTTCTTGAGCGGTCACTACAGCAAGCGCGGGCGGCAGGTGTCGCTGAGGACCAGCTGGTGGTCGATCCGGGGATCGGCTTCGGCAAGACGGTAACGGGCAATCTGACCCTTTTGCGCCGTTTGCCTGAATTCCAGGGGCTTGGTGTGCCCGTGCTGATCGGCACCTCGCGCAAAAGCTTTATCGGCACGGTGTTGTCGCAGGCGCTGCCGGATGAGCGGCTGGCGGGCAGCCTGGCGACGGTGGCGGCGGCCGTGCTGGGTGGCGCACGGATTGTCCGGGTTCACGACGTGGCGTCGACCCGCCAACTGGTGGACATGATTGAGGCGGTGCGTACAGCGCCAATGTAGTACGGGTGCAGGGGCAGAGGCAGGGGTAACGATGGGCGGATTGGAAGAACTGACAAAGCATTTCCGCTGGATGCTCGACGCCCTTGATGTCGCCCTGGTGGCCTTTATCATCTATCGGATCATTCTGCTGATCAAAGGCACCCGGGCTGTGCAGATGGTGCTCGGCCTGGCGGTGGTGCTGATCGTCTATGTCCTGGCTCAGCTGACGGGCCTGTTTACCCTGCAGTGGCTGCTGGACAATTTCCTTACGTCCATTGTTCTGGTCATCGTTGTCATCTTCCAGAATGATATCCGCCGAGCCCTGATGCACGTCGGACGCAATCCCTTTTATGCCGATGCTGCCTACCGTGAGGAAACCAAGATCATTGACGAACTGGTCACGTCAGCGGTGACCTTGGCCAGTAAGAAAATCGGTGCCCTGATTGTCATTGAGCGTGAGACCGGGCTGAAAAGCTTTCTGGAAATCGGTGTTGAAATCGATGCGCGTGTCTCCTCGGATCTGATCTGCGCCATTTTTTTGCCCTTTTCTCCTATCCATGACGGGGCTTTGGTGTTGCAGAACGGTCGGCTGAAACAGGCGGGCTGCTTTTTGCCTTTGTCGCAGAATCCCGATATCAGTAAAAGTCTGGGTACGCGCCACCGCGCTGCCATCGGCCTGACAGAGCTGGTGGATGCCGTTGCTGTGGTGGTATCGGAGGAAACCGGCAAAATCTCCGTCGCCGTAGGGGGGCGCATGACCCGCGATCTGGATTCTACCTCGTTGCGGCGGATTCTGACCCGTCTGCTCGATCCCGGTAAGGCCAAGGCCAACCGCTAGGGCTGCCAACTGGTCACTGGGGCGGGGAGCGGGCGCCTTCCCTTCTGTTCGCATCATGCCAGCAACATTTCTTTGACCTCCTGTCAGGGAGAGGTGGCCCCATGGTTCAGCTGCTGCTCAATAACTGGCACCTTAAACTGCTGTCGCTGACCTTTGCCTTCATGCTGTGGCTGTTTGTCATGGGTGAGCAGAATGCCGAGCAGGGCTATCTGGTGCCACTGGAGCTGAAGAATCTGCCGGCGGATTTTATCGTTGCCAACGAGGTGCCCAATCTGGTCGATGTGCGCATCAGCGGGCCGCGGACGCTGTTGTCCAATATCCAGGTGTCGAATCTGAGCCTGTCCGTCGATCTGCGCGATGCCCAGCCAGGCATTACGACCTTCCGTCGGCTGGAAGATCGCTTGCAATTGCCGCGCAACCTGAAGATAACCCGTCTGTCGCCTTCCTATGTTGATGTTAAGCTGGAACGTCTGCGTCGCAAGACGGTGCCGATACGGCTGGTGTTCAGCAGCGGTTTGCCTGAAGGGTTTGTTATCGAACAGGTGCTGGCGCGGCCGGATCGGGCGACCGTGGAAGGGGCTGAAAGCGAGATGAAGACGGTTTCGGAGGTCGAAACCGAAATGGTGGATTTAAGTCGTGTCCGGGAAAGTTTTTCCCTGTCGGTGCCCCTGAGCTATCAGGGAACCTACAGCCGGCTGGTCGAACCTCGGGCGGTGGATGCCGAGGTGCGGGTGCAGCCCCTGCCGGCGCCGGAGCCCGGTCCTGCTGTTGAGCCGCCGCCGGCGGCACCGGAAAACCCTGCCGTACTCCAGGATGAGCTGTCATGAAAAAAAAGATTTTTGGCACCGATGGTGTTCGTGGTGTTGCCAACAAGTATCCGATGACGGCGGAGATGGCTATGAAGCTCGGTCGTGCCGTCGCCTATCTGTCCAAGGCGGCTGACAAGCGCCGTCGCATCGTCATTGGCAAGGATACGCGGCTGTCGGGTTACATGATCGAGAACGCGCTCGCGGCGGGAATCTGCTCCATGGGTGTTGATGTTCAGCTGGTTGGCCCACTGCCGACGCCCGGCATCGCTTTTATCACCAGTTCCATGCGGGCCGACGCCGGTGTCGTAATATCGGCGTCTCACAATCCCTATCAGGATAACGGTATCAAGTTCTTCTCCGCCGACGGTCTCAAGCTGCCGGATGCGGTGGAACTGCAGATGGAGGAGCTGCTGTTTTCTGATGAACTGGATCTGTTGCGGCCAACGGCGGCGGAGGTTGGCCGGGCCTTTCGTATCGCCGATGCTGGCGGACGTTATATCGTTTTTCTGAAGAACACCTTCCCGCGCGATCTTGATCTGCGTGGCCTGCGCATCGTGGTGGATTGCGCCCATGGCGCGGCTTATCGGGTGGCGCCAGCCGTGTTCGAAGAGCTGGGTGCTCAGGTGGTGGCACTTGGTGTGACGCCTGATGGCACCAACATCAACGCCGGTTGCGGTTCCCTTTACCCGCAGCAGCTTGCCAAAGCTGTGCGCGACTACCGGGCCGATGTGGGCGTTGCCCTTGATGGTGACGCTGACCGGGTGATTTTCGTCGATGAACAGGGCGAGGAGGTGGATGGCGATCATATCATGGCCATCTGCGCGCGCCATCTTAAGGAAACGGGCCAGCTGGCCAAGCAGACCCTGGTGGCTACGGTGATGAGTAATATGGGCCTTGATATTGCTATGCGTTCCTGTGGCGTGTCGGTGGTCAAAACGGCTGTGGGTGATCGCTATGTGGTCGAAGCCATGTTGCGCCATGGCTATAATTTTGGCGGCGAGCAGTCGGGGCATCTGGTGTTCTTCGATCACATTACCACGGGCGACGGAATTCTGTCGGCGCTGCAGGTTCTGGCCATCATGCGTCGGCAGCAGCAGCCCCTGTCCGAGCTGGCTCGCATCATGACCGCCCTGCCTCAGGTGCTGGTCAATGTGCGGGTGCGGGAGAAGACCGATCTGGCGACCGTAGCACCGCTCAAGGCGTTGCTGCAGGACTGTGAGGCGCGCCTGGGCGAAAGCGGTCGCTTGCTGATCCGTTATTCCGGCACTGAACCGCTGCTGCGGATCATGGTTGAAGGCCCGAGCCAGCGGGAGATTCAGGCCATGGCAGATGAGATTGCCGATGCCGTGGTCCGGCATCTGGGCCGCGGCGACGAGGAGAACAACGGATGAGTCGTTTGAGTGTCAATGTCGATCATGTGGCTACTCTGCGTCAGGCGCGCGGTGGCCGCGAACCACAACCCTTGACAGCGGCTTTGCTGGCCCAGCTGGGGGGTGCCGATGGAATTACCGTACACCTGCGGGAAGATCGCCGACATATTCAGGACGTGGATGTCAGCCTGTTGCGCCAGCAGATTGATCTGCCACTGAACCTGGAAATGGCCGCGACGGCAGAAATGGTTGCCATCGCCTGTCACGTCGGCCCCGATCTTGCTACTCTGGTGCCGGAGAAGCGGCAGGAACTGACCACCGAGGGAGGTCTCGATGTGGCGTCTCAGCCGCAACTTAAGGATCGTATCGCGGTGCTGCAGCAGGCCGGAATCCGGGTGAGTCTGTTTATCGATGCCGATCCGCGCCAGATTGAACTGGCCGCCGAGGTTGGCGCCGATATCATCGAGATCCACACCGGAGTCTACTGCAACGCCGGCAGTGAAGGCGCGCGTGCGGCCGAGCTGGTCCGGATGCGCCAGGCCATCCGGCAGGCGCGCGGCCTGGGGCTGCAGGTTAGTGCCGGTCATGGGCTGAATTACCAGAACGTCGCCGCCGTTGCCGCCTTGGGCGAGATCAGCGAGTTCAATATCGGCCACAGCATTGTTGCCCGAGCCGTGTTGGTGGGAATGGAACGGGCGGTGCGCGAGATGAAGTCCCTGCTGCAGGAACGCTGATGGCGCTTGCCGGACTGGGAACCGATGTTGTTGCCGTGGCGCGTTTTGTCCGTCTGCTCGAACAGCGTTCCGCCGTGCTGGAGCGGCTGTTCACACCGGCGGAGCGGGCCTATGCCCTGCCGCGCCGGCAGGCGGCGCAACACTTGGCGGCGCGCTTTGCGGCCAAGGAAGCGTTTCTCAAGGCCTTGGGGCTTGGTCTGCGGGATGGCCTGACGTGGCAAGACATCGAGGTGCGGCGCGATGCTCTGGGGGCGCCGACACTGGTCTTGGCCGGTCGTGCTGCCGAACTATTTACTGCCCGCGGCCTGCGGTTCTGTCACCTGTCCTACAGCCACGAGCGAGATTATGCGATAGCCACGGTTATTCTGGAGGGCCCATGAAGCTGGTGACAGCCGAACAGATGCGGGAGATGGATCGCCAGGCTATCGAGGACTATGGTATCGAGGGCCTGGTGCTGATGGAAAATGCTGGACGCGGAGCGGCTGCCGTGTTGCAGCGGCGCTACGCCGAACGTTATCCCGGGCCGCTGCTGATTCTGTGCGGCAAGGGCAACAATGGCGGGGATGGTTATGTCATGGCGCGTCACCTGCAGGCCTGGGGCTGGCAGGTGCGCCTGCTGGCGCTGGCGGCCCCGCAGCGTCTGCGGGGAGCGGCGGGTCATAACGCCGCCATTGCCAGCCGCTGTGGTCTGCCATTGCTGGTCGCCGAGGACGAGGCGGCCCTGACGCGCTTGCTGCAGCAGCAGAACGATTGCCGGTTGCTGGTGGATGCTATCTTTGGCAATGGCATGACGGCGCCGGCCCGAGGGCATTATCGCCAGGCCCTGCGCTGGCTCAATGCCAGCGGGGTGCCGGTGTTTGCTGTTGATATGCCGTCCGGTATTGATGCGACCAGTGGAGCGGTGCTGGAAGAGGCGGTGCGGGCCGACTGTTCGGCCAGTTTTGCCTGCGCCAAAATCGGGCAGGTTAGTATGCCCGCTGCCGCTTATGGCGGTGCGCTGGAGGTTGTTGATATCGGGATGCCGGCGGTGTTGCAGGCGGCCGTGCCCGCTCGTCTGTGCCTGGTTGAGGCCGCTGACGCCCAGGCGCTGTTGCCGCGGCGGACGTCAGACAGTCATAAGGGCGTCTGCGGCCACAGCCTGCTGCTGGCCGGAATGTCTGGAACCTGCGGCGCGGCCCGCCTCTGTGCCGAAGGCGCATTGCGCGGTGGCAGCGGGCTGGTGACGCTGGCGGCACCCGCTATTGCACAGGCGCAGCTGACGGCTCTGGCCGCCGAGGTGATGACCTTCACGGTGCCAGCGAGTAAGGATTGGGAGCCTTTTGATGGTGACCAGCTGTCAGGGCTGCTGGCCGGCAAGAATGCTGTGGCGGTAGGGCCAGGTATTGGCTGGACGCCCGCCAGTGGCCTGTTGCTGAAGCGTCTGTTGGGATGTTGTCATGTGCCCCTGGTCGTTGATGCCGATGGCCTCAATGTGTTGAGCCAGCGGCCGGAGTTGCTACAGGGCTCGCGCCCCGCAGCCCTTGTGCTGACGCCGCATCCCGGTGAAATGGCGCGGCTGACTGGCCTGACGGTTGCCCAGATCCAGCAGGATCGCTGTGGTGTGGCCAGCGCTTTTGCCCGTCGTCACCAGTTGGTCCTCGTTCTTAAGGGGGCTCGCACGGTTATCGCAGCAGCCGATGGCCGGGTCTGGCTCAACGGTACCGGTAATGCGGGCATGGCCAGTGGCGGCATGGGTGATGTGTTGACCGGTCTTGTCGCGGCGCTGTTGGCCCAGGGGCTGGCGCCATTTGAAGCGGCCGTGCTGGCCGTCTACCTGCATGGCGCCGCTGCCGATCTTTGCGCCACGACCGGGGCCGTTGGCTATGGTGCCATGGCCGTAGCTCGGGCGCTGCCGCAAGCCCGTCAGAATTTACAGACAGCCGGCATCCCGAGGCCGGAAGGAGGTTCATGATGCTGTATGCCCAGGATATTATGACGCGCGATGTTATTGTCGTGCGGGAAGACACCAGCTTGCAGGACTTTGCCCGTCAGTTGCAGCAACACCGGGTCAGCGCCATGCCGGTGGTTGATGGCGAAGGCCATCTGGTTGGAATCATTTCGGCAACCGATCTGGTGGAGCGTGACCAGCCGTTGCATCTGCCAACGGTGGTTTCGCTGTTTGATTGGGTGCTGTATCTGGAAAGCGAAAAGAAATTTGCCGAGCAGGTACGCCGCCTGACGGCAGAGACGGTTGGTGAGCTGTGTCAGCGTCAGGTGATCAGTTGCGGGCCGCTGACACCGGTCAGTGAGGTGGCAGCCCTGATGACCCGTAACCGTATTCATCTGGTGCCAGTGGTGGAGGAAGGGCGCCTGCTGGGGGTGGTGGCGCGTTTCGACATTATTCGTACGCTGGAGTAGCGGGTGCGGCTCTGCTGTCTTGTCAGCAACAGCCCGGCGCAGACCGGACAGATTGGCTGGCAGCTCGGTCAGTGGCTGGACGCGCCCTGCCGGATTCTGCTGCAAGGGGATCTCGGTTGCGGTAAAACCTGTCTGGCAACAGCGCTGGCTCGCGGCTTGGGCGTGCCGCCCCAGCAGCCGGTGGCCAGCCCGACCTATACCCTGATGAACAGCTATCAGGGGCGGCTGCCGCTGTATCATTTTGATCTGTATCGTCTGGCCGGCGCGGAGGAACTTGAAGACCTCGGCTTTGATGAGTTTCTTTATGCAAACGGCGTTTCTCTGGTTGAATGGCCTGATCGTGATCCACGTCTGCAAAAGGATGCTTTGCGTATTCAGTTGCGCTGGCTGGAGTCCGAAAGTCGTGAGCTGTCTTTTTTTGCCGATACCCTCTTTCAACAGCAACATGCCGTTTTATGTCACCGAATCCGGACGCTGGCCGGGTTGGTGCCGCCCGACCGATAAAATGCTTTGACCGCGTTTTCAAATCTTGTTACAACCTGCTGTGCCGCCCGCCGGCCGCGCTGCTGCGGGAGGTTAGCGGATAAGCCTTCAGGGAGGACCTTCAACAATGGCTCTGGTCGTACAGAAATACGGTGGAACATCCGTCGGAACAATTGAAAAGATTCGTAATGTCGCCCAGCGGGTGGCACGCACCTATGATGAAGGAAACGACGTTGTGGTGATCGTTTCCGCCATGGCGGGTGAAACCAACAAGCTGGTCGATCTGGCCAACGCGATGTGCGAGTTTCCTAACGAGCGCGAGTATGATGTGCTGGTCTCCACCGGTGAGCAGGTGACCATCGCGCTGCTATCCATGTGTCTGCAGTCCATGGGCTATAAAGCCAAGAGTTATCTTGGCCCTCAGATTCCCATCAAGACCGATAGCGCCTTTTCGCGTGCTCGCATTCTTGAAATCGGCGAGGAGAACATTCGCGAGGATCTCAAGGGCGGCACCATTGTGGTGGTGGCCGGTTTTCAGGGCGTGGACAGTGAGGGCAACATCACCACCCTTGGCCGAGGTGGTAGCGATACCTCGGCGGTAGCTGTGGCAGCCGGACTCAAGGCAGATGTCTGCGAGATCTACACCGATGTCGATGGCGTCTACACCACCGACCCGCGCATTGTCAGTGATGCCAGCAAGATCGAGAAGATCTCCTACGAGGAAATGCTCGAAATGGCTTCGCTGGGGGCCAAGGTGCTGCAGATCCGCTCGGTCGAATTCGCCAAGAAATACGATGTGGTTATTCATGTTCGTTCCAGTTTTAACGACAATCCCGGCACGCTGGTGATGAAGGAGGATGCAGAGATGGAGACCGTACTGGTTTCAGGTGTGACCTACAACAAGGACGAAGCGAAGATTTCCGTGATGCGGGTACCCGACAAGCCCGGTATCGCTGCCAGGATTTTCTCCCCGCTGTCTGAAGCCAACATCAGCGTCGACATGATCATTCAGAATGTGTCCACCCAGGGCATGACCGACCTGACTTTTACCGTGCCTCGTACCGACCTGAAAAAGGCTCTCAAGATTATTGAGGAAGCGGCGCAGGGTATTGGTGCTGCCGGTGTGACCTCGGATGATAAGGTCGCCAAGGTTTCGATCGTCGGTGTCGGTATGCGCTCCCATTCCGGCGTGGCCAGCAAGATGTTTAATGCCTTGAGTGCCGAAGGCGTCAACATCCTGATGATTTCCACCAGTGAAATCAAAATTTCCTGCGTCATTGAGGACAAATATACCGAACTGGCGGTGCGAGTGCTGCACGATGCCTTTGGTTTGGGCAACGCCAGCTGATCGGCGAGCCACAGGAGAGAACTGATGAAGTCGGTAATGCTGTATGACACGACCCTGCGGGATGGTACCCAGGCCGAGGATATCTCCTTTTTAGTCAGCGACAAGATTCGCATTGCCCAGAAGCTTGATGAACTGGGGGTGCATTATATTGAAGGTGGCTGGCCTGGCTCGAACCCGAAGGACATCGCGTTTTTTCAGGAGATCAAGAACGTCAGGCTCTCCCAGGCCAAGATAGCGGCCTTCGGCTCGACCCGGCGGGCCAAAACCACGCCGGAGCAGGATAACAACATTCAGACGCTGTTGCAGGCAGCACCCGACGTTGTGACCATCTTTGGCAAGACCTGGGATTTTCATGTTCACGAAGCGTTGCGCATCTCGCTGGAAGAAAATCTGGAGCTGATCTACGATTCGCTGGCCTATCTCAAGCAGAATGTTGGCGAGGTGATCTACGATGCCGAACATTTCTTTGATGGTTACAAGGCCAATCCTGAATATGCACTGAAAACGCTTCTGACAGCTCAGCAGGCCGGGGTGGACTGCATTGTCCTGTGTGACACCAATGGCGGCACACTGCCGCACGAATTGCCGGAGATCATCAAGGCGGTGCAGGCGCAGATTCAGACGCCGCTGGGTATTCACGCCCACAACGACAGTGAATGTGCTGTAGCCAATTCGCTGATGGCGGTGGCTTGCGGTGCCGTGCATGTCCAGGGTACTCTCAATGGCTTTGGTGAGCGCTGTGGCAATGCCAACCTGTGCTCTGTTATCCCGGCGCTGAAGCTGAAGATGAATTGCGACGGTGTCAGCGACGAGCAGCTGCGCAGCCTGCGGCTGGTTTCACGACATGTTTACGAACTGGCCAATCTGGTGCCCAACAAACATCAGCCCTATGTTGGCAACTCGGCCTTTGCCCACAAGGGCGGGGTGCATGTCTCGGCCATCCAGCGCCATCCGGAGACCTATGAACATATCCGGCCGGAGCAGGTCGGCAATGCCACACGGGTACTGGTATCGGATCTGTCGGGTCGCGCCAACATTCTGGCCAAGGCCGAGCAGTTTAATATCAATCTCGACAGCAAGGATCCGCTGACCCTGGAAATTCTTGAGCAGATCAAGGAACTTGAAAACCAGGGTTATCAGTTTGAAGGCGCTGAGGCCTCATTTGAACTGCTGATGCGCAAGGCTCTTGGCAATCTGCGCAATTTCTTCTCGGTAATTGGTTTCCGTGTCATCGATACCAAGCAAAAGGAAGGTGACAAGCCTCTGTCGGAGGCCACGGTCAAGATCAAGGTCGGTGGCCGGATCGAGCATACCGCGGCGGAGGGCGAGGGGCCAGTCAATGCTCTCGATAATGCCTTGCGCAAGGCCTTGGAGCATTTCTATCCCCAGCTGCGCGAAATGCGTTTGTACGACTACAAGGTGCGGGTGTTGCCGGCTGGCAAGGGCACTGCATCGGTGACACGGGTGCTGATCGAATCTGGTGATGGTCTCAATCGCTGGGGCACGGTTGGTGTCAGTGACAACATTATTGATGCCTCGTACCATGCGTTGACGGACGCTTTTCAATATAAACTGAATAAGGATATGGCCTGAGCGCCCATGCGCCTGCTGCGCCGCCCCGGCAGTCTGCTGCTGTTGCTGGCCTGCTTGGTTCTTATTTGTCTGACCCGGCCGGTCGCGATTGCGCCGGTCGGGTTTTTTTCGTCTGAGCCCAGCGTTTCTCACCGCTGGGTCGAGGTAGAGGGTCCCAAGGGCCGTCATGTCTATGACGTCTCCTCTGCGAGTGGCGTCAATTTGCTGGCGAACGATCTTTCTCTCTGCTCTGGGCGCTTGATTCGACAGCTGCAGGATTGGCCATCGGCCGCCGCCTTGCGTTATGATCCGCAAACAGGCTGTTTTTACAGGCAGCATGATCGTGACTGGTTACGCGCCGGTCAGCGCATGGCACTGGCTATCGCTCTGGAACCGGACGCCATGGGATTGTCTGACTGGCCGGATCTACCCGGTGTCGGACCAAGGCTCGCTCAGCGTATTGAAAACGACCGTCATGAAAATGGCGATTTCTCCGCCTTCCACTGCTTGAAGCGGGTTCCCGGTATCGGTCCACGCACACTGGAACGGCTGGCGCCTTTTTTCGCTACCGATGGCAATCTGGCCAACTGATGGAATTTTAGCAGGTTTGATCGCCTGGCCGACGGGTTTGATGAAATAATCGTTACGGGATGGATGACATTTTCTGCGGACAGACAGGATTGGCATTTTTTGTGAATAATCCGCAAACCATGATTTGTGCACAGCATCTTGCCCTGATTGGTGAAGGAGGAGATCATGAAGTGCCCTAAATGCAAAGGTCGGATGTATTCAGAGAAGTATTTCGATTTTGTTCGTTCGTTCCAGGCGTGGAAATGCAGTTGCTGCGGTGAATTGCTGGATTCGACCATCGTCGCTAACCGGGCGCGCAACAACAATCACTATTTGGGGTGACACCCGTTCGGCGCCTTGGTGCCGTTGCATAATTGTCCGAACGCAAAGGCCAGTGCACAGCTGGCCTTTTTTGCGTTCGGATGCGTTATCTGGTTATGGATCAAGGCTTCTGTTCCGGCGCTGTCCGCGCTATGATAGAGCGATGGAAAAACAGAGTCCTCTAACCGGAGAGGCCCCGCCTATGGCTGAACTGATAGCGCTGCCTGTTGAACAACTCCGATGGCGTTGTTGCCCGCAGCAGTTTGAATTTGAGGATACGACCGCGCTGGAACTGCTGCATGAGCCGATCGGCCAGGAGCGCGCCCGAACCGCCATTGAGTTTGCACTGGGCATGGAGGCGGATGGGTTCAATCTGTTTCTGGTAGGTTCCAGCGGGACAGGACGTTCATCGGCTATCCGCCACCTGTTGACGCAGATGGCGGCGACACAGCCGTCGCCTGTGGACTGGTGTTATGTCCATGATCTTGAAGGGGGTGCCAGGCCGCGCAGTTTTTCCTTGCCAGCCGGGGTGGGACATCGCCTGCAGGAGGCCCTGGCGGCTGCGGTACGGCGTCTGGCCGAAGAGATCCCGAAGATTTTTACCGGCAAGGAATACGAAGAGAGTAAGGCCCAGATCACAGCCCGGTTCCAGAAAAAACATCGTAAGGTGTTTGAACAGCTGGAAAAAAAGGCATTGCGCAATGGTTTTGTGCTGCAGCGCAGTGTCAGTGGCCTGGTGCTGGTGCCGGCGCGGCAGGGCCAGCCGTTGAGCCAGTCGACCTATGATGCGCTGTCGGAGGAGGATCAGCGGAGCATCGATCAGAAGGGGGCGACGTTGCAGCGTCAGCTCAATGAGGCTCTGACGGCGGTGCGCGATATCGATCTGCAGGCCCGGGTGGCACTGGCGGAAATGGAGAGGCAGCGCGCGTCGCAGGTGGCGCAGGAGCAGTTTGCCCAATTGCGCCAGGATTTTGCCGACCACCCTTGGGTGACAGAACATCTGCAGCGCTGTCAGGCGGATTTGACGGCACATCTGGATCTGTTGCGTCCTGAGACCGCCGTCGAAGAGGTCGTTGATGTGCTTGATGGTGGTGAGGAACGCTTCTGGGATCGCTATCAGATCAATCTGCTGGTCAATAATGCGGCCTGCGCTGGAGCGCCGGTGGTGTTTGAGACCAATCCGACCTACTTCAATCTGTTTGGCCGTATTGAGTATGGCATGCATCAGGGCAACGCCGTCACCAGCTTCATGCGACTGAAGGCCGGCGCGCTGCACCGCGCCAATGGCGGTTATCTGGTGCTGGATGCGCGCGATCTGTTGCTTAACGAGTTTGCTTATGAGGCGCTCAAGCGCAGTATTCGTAACAAACAGATCCGCATCGAAGACATGGCTGAGCAGAGTCGGATACTCGCGATGGCATCGCTTAAACCTGAACCTGTCGCCCTGCGCTGCAAGATTATTCTTATTGGAGATGAGCCGCTGTATGAGCTGCTCTATGCCCAGGACAAGGATTTTCGGCGCTATTTCAAGGTCAAGGCTGATTTCGATGACAGCATGAAGAATACTTGGGATCGGGTTGCCGATTATGCTCGTTTTATTGCAACCCAGTGCCATAAGCACGATTTGCCGCCTTTTGATCGCACGGGGGTGGCCGCCTTTATTGAGCAGGCGGTTCGGTTGGCCCAGGATCAGAACCGTCTGACCAGCCGCTTTCTCGATCTGGCCGATCTGGTGCAGGAAGCCGCCTGGTATGCCCGGCGTCAGCAGCAGTCGCACGTTGCCGCCGAGCAGGTGCAGCTGGCGGTGGCGGCACAACGCTATCGGGGAAACCGGCTGGAAGAGGTGCTGCGCGGCCTGATGGAAAGCGAGGTGCTGCTGCTGGAAACCCAGGGGCACAGCGTTGGCCGAATCAACGGTCTGGCGGTCTATCAGTATGGTGAATATGCTTTTGGCCTGCCGGCCCGCATCAGCGCTACCGTTGCTGCGGGGCGCAGCAGCCTGATCAACATTGAACGAGAAAGCCAGTTGTCGGCGGCCAGCCACGACAAAGGCGTTTTCATTCTGAGTGGCTTTTTTGCTCAGCGTTTCGCTCGTCGTCAGCCGGTGGCCTTCCGGGCATCGCTCTGCTTTGAGCAGTCGTATGGCATTGTCGATGGCGACAGTGCTTCGTTGGCAGAGCTCTACGCTCTGCTGTCGGCTTTGGCTGAACTGCCGTTGCGGCAGGATGTGGCCGTTACCGGTTCGGTCAACCAGTATGGTCAGGTCCAGGCCATTGGTGGAGTGAATGAGAAGATCGAGGGTTTTTTTGCGCTTTGCCAGCTGCGTGGTCTTACCGGCGAGCAGGGCGTGCTGATTCCAGCGGCGAACGTGCAACACCTGATGCTTGATCCGGAGGTGGTTGACGCCTGCCGTAACAGCCGTTTTCATGTCTGGGCCATCGACAACGTCGAGGCCGGCATGCCGCTGCTGTTTGCCTTGGCCGCAACGGAGGTTGAGCAACGGGTTGCTGCCTGTCTGGAGGATTTCTCTGCCCTGTTGCGTGCTCAGGCTCCGTGGTTGTCCGCCGACGATTAAAAGACCGGATCACGACTGATAATAACGGGTCACAACGTGTTGCGAGGATCGCGACCCCGAAGCTGTGGAAAAGGTATGCGGGACATTTTTATTGGACGCCAGCCCATCTTTGATCGCCAGTTGCGGGTTTATGCCTATGAACTGCTGTACCGTCATGCCCGCGATATGGATCGAGCCGTGATCGCCGATGTGGAGGCTGCCAGTTCAGAGGTGGTAATCAATTCACTGGTTGAGGTCGGCCTCGACCGGCTGGTCGGGGCGCATAAGGCGTTCTGCAATTTTACTCGCGGCTTCCTGCTGCAGGGGGCTTCGCTGCCGTTTGCTACCAGCCAGCTGGTGGTCGAGGTGCTGGAAACCGTCAGCCCCGAACCCGTGGTGCTTGAGGCCATTCGTCGGCTGGCCCGTGGTGGTCATATCATTGCACTGGATGATTTTGTCTTGAGCGAGGGGCTCGCGCCATTGGTGGAACTGGCTGATATTGTCAAAATCGACATTCTGGTACTCAGCCGCGCCCAGATCGCTTCCCAGGTTCATCGTCTGCGCAAGATCAAGGCTGTCAAGCTGCTGGCCGAAAAGGTTGAAAGCTACGACGATTATATTTATTGTCGGCGCCTGGGCTTTGATTATTTTCAGGGCTTTTTTTTCAGCCGGCCTCAGGTTGTGGCCGGTCGCAAGCTGCCACCGAGTCGCATGGCCATGCTGCGGCTGATGACCGAGTTGCAGCGGCCGGATATCGATCTGGAAACGCTGCAGCAGATCATCGAAACCGATGTTCACCTGAGTGTCAAGCTGCTGCGCCAGATCAATTCGAGTTATTACAGTCTGGTCAGTGAGGTGCGCTCGATTCGCCAGGCGATCGTCTATCTGGGGTTGCAACACATTCGCAACTGGGCCTGCATTGTTGCGATCGGCTCGGTGGATGAAAAACCGCGTGAGCTGATGACAATGTCGTTGGTGCGGGCCAAGATGTGTGAGTTGCTCAGCGATCAGGACAGTAATGATCGACGGGGCGTTTTTTTTACCGTGGGTCTGTTCTCTTTGTTGGACAGTTTGCTGGATGTGCCCATGGCCGAGGTGCTGCAGCACTTGCCCTTGGCGGCCGAGGTGCGCGCTGCCCTGCTGCAGCGCGAAGGGGTGCTGGGGCAGACCTTGCGGCTGGTGGAGGATTACGAGCAGGGCCGCTGGGATCGGTTGGAGCGGGGAGGGAGGAAGGAACGGCAGGTGGCCGAGTCGTATCTTGTGGCACTGGACTGGTCGCGAACGGCTCTTGAGAGCTTGTCTTAAACCTTGGGAGAGTCCACAGCGACAGTGCTGCTGAAAAAGGGGGAACGAATGGCGATCTACCGGGCGGCTGCCAAGGTGAATCTGTGTCTGCATGTGTTGTCGCGGCAGGCAGATGGCTATCATCAGCTGTGCATGCTGATGCAGCGCATAGGTCTTTATGATCTTATCGAAATCGAGCTGACGGCCGGGTCGGGAGTTGAACTGGAGTGCGCCGGGGTTGTGTTGCCGCCGGGAGGATGTAATCTGGCGGAGCGGGCTGCTCGACTGCTGCTTGATCAGCTGAGTGATCCGCCTGGCGTGCGGATTGTTCTCCATAAGCGGATTCCCGTGGCCGCCGGTCTGGGAGGGGGATCTTCCGATGCCGCGACGGTGTTGTTGGCCTTGCGGCAACAGCTGAATGTGCCGTTGGCGCAGGAGCAGCTCATGGCGCTGGGGTTGCGTCTCGGCGCTGACGTGCCTTTTTTCCTGCAGGGACAGCCGGCCTGGGCGCTGGGCATTGGTGAGCGCCTTCAGCCGCTGCGGGGGCTGCCCAACTGCTGGTACGTTTTGCTCAATCCCGGCGTTGCTCTGAGTACGGCACAGGTCTATGGTCAGGTGCGGCATTATTCGACAGCGCCGATGCGGCGCCTGCATTTTACCCGCACTGCCGAGTTGGCTGGCTTGCTGCACAACGATCTGCAACTGCCGGCGCAGGGTTTGGCACCGGCAATTGAACAGGCTGCGGCGGCTTTGCACGCTGCTGGCGCTGAAGCTGTTTTGCTGTCCGGTAGCGGTGCGACGCTGTTCGCGCTGTGTGATAGCGAAGTAGCAGCGCGGCAATTGGCAGCACGCCTGGCGCTGGCCCCGGGGTGGTGGCTGGCGGTTGCTGAGGGGCTGGTGGATGTCCCGGCGTTGCTGCCGGCGCCGGCCTGACACGGCGGTTTTTTTGTTTGCAGTAGCGCGGCGGGTGTTGTATAACCCCCCCCACGACAGGCAGCGCCGGGTGCGCAGGGGGTTGCTGTCGCATCCTGTAGAGTTGTTCCGATGGGGCGTCGCCAAGCGGTAAGGCACCGGATTTTGATTCCGGCATTCCCAGGTTCGAATCCTGGCGCCCCAGCCATCGCCTGCCCAAGCACAGAGGTCGTCCTGTCGTAGCCGCGGCGTGCTTCGGGGGGCTTTTGTTGTTCGCCGTCTTTGTTGCGCCGCCTGCGTTGTGGGTGGCTTCCTTGTTTTTATCTGCTGTTATTCAGGATCGCCCGTGAACAAGTTTAAGATTTTTGCCGGCAATTCCAACCGTTCCCTGGCGCAGGAAATCTGTGCTGATCTGTCCCTGCCCCTTGGGGCCGCCAACGTCAAGACCTTTTCCGATGGCGAAATCATGGTCGAAATTGGCGAGAACGTGCGTGGTCGAGATGTTTATGTCGTGCAGTCGACCAGCGCGCCGAGCAACAATACCCTGATGGAACTGCTGGTAATGGTCGATGCTCTCAAGCGGGCTTCGGCAGAAAGCATCACTGCCGTTATTCCCTATTTTGGCTACGCCCGACAGGATCGCAAGGTGGCGCCACGTACGCCGATTACCAGCAAGCTGGTGGCCGATCTGATCTCTGTCGCCGGCGTCAATCGGGTGGTGACCATGGATCTGCATGCGGGTCAGATTCAGGGTTTTTTTGATATTCCGGTTGATCATCTGTATGCCGCCCCAGTGCTGCTTGATGATATTCAGCAACGGTTCCGGCAGCGTGTCGTTGTGGTGTCGCCGGATGCTGGCGGGACCGAGCGGGCGCGGGCCTTTGCCAAGCGCCTTGATGCGGGTCTTGCCATTATCGATAAACGCCGCAGTGGGCCGAATGTTTCCGAAGTGATGCATATCATTGGTGATGTGCGTGATCAGATCTGCATTATCGTCGATGACATGATTGATACCGCCGGCACATTGTGCCATGCGGCCGAAGCACTCAAAGAGCAGGGCGCACGCGAGGTTTATGCCTACGCAACTCATGCTGTGCTGTCGGGCCCGGCTCTCGACCGCATTGAGGCCAGCTGTCTGCAGGAAGTGGTTGTGACCGACACCATCTGCTGCAAGGACAAGGTCGGTCGTTGCCCACGGCTGCGGCAGTTGCCGGTATCGAATATCCTGGCTGAAGCCATCCGGCGGATTCATTCGGATGAGTCGGTCAGTTCGCTGTTTGTCTAAGCCCGGCGATTGCCGGGATCGTATTGTTCTGTCACAAATTTCCCTGGTCGTTTAGATCAACGGCTGTCGCGTTGCCCTATGGAGGATTACACACAATGGCACAAGCTGAACTGAATCTGTCGAATCGTGAGCGCCTGGGCAAGGGTGGTGCGCGCAGCGCCCGTCGTGCCGGGCTGGTCCCAGGCGTGGTCTATGGCGCCGACATGTCGCCCTGCGCCGTTACCGTAGAGCCGAAGGCGCTGCAGAAGGCCCTTGCAACCGATGCCGGTTGGAATACGCTGCTGACCCTGCGAGGCGAAGGAGCGTTTGCTGGTCGTCTGGCTGTCGTGAAGGACATGCAGCTTCATCCGCTGCGGCGTACGCCGGAGCATGTTGATTTTCAGGCGATTGACATGAGCCGCAAGCAGGC
This sequence comes from Desulfuromonas thiophila, assembly GCF_900101955.1. Taxonomy (NCBI): domain Bacteria; kingdom Pseudomonadati; phylum Thermodesulfobacteriota; class Desulfuromonadia; order Desulfuromonadales; family Desulfuromonadaceae; genus Desulfuromonas; species Desulfuromonas thiophila. The sequence continues at coordinate 197,442 of NZ_FNAQ01000002.1, forward strand.
ATTTATGGTGCCGGTCATGGTGGAAGGTCGCTCCAAGGGCGAGAAGGAAGGCGGCACCCTGGAACTGATCCGCAAGGAGCTTGAGGTTTACTGTCTGCCCACCCAGGTGCCCAGCAGTATTGATGTTCCGGTGGCACAATTGGAAATCGGCGATGTTGTCCATATCGAGGATATCAAGGCACCCGAAGGGGTCGAACTGGTGCACGATGTCAACTTTACCGTGATTACGGTGGTTGGCCACAAGCCGTCAGACGACGTCGAAGAAGGCAGCGAGACCTCGGAAGACTAGAGGCGTCATGCTGATTGTTGGCCTGGGAAATCCCGGCGACCGTTATGCCCAGACACGTCATAACATTGGCTTTATGGTCGTGGACCAGCTGGGCGAGCGCTGGCAGCTGTCACTGAACAAAAAGGGGCACCAGGCTTTCTGGGGGCAGGGCCGTCGGCAGGCTGAACCCGTGATATTGCTCAAACCGCAGACCTTCATGAATCTGAGTGGCGCCAGTGTGGCATCGGCCTGCAAGGCCTTTGGCTGTGATCCGGGTCAGCTGCTGGTGGTTCATGATGATCTGGATCTGCCGTTCGGTCAGCTGCGAATCAAGCAGGGTGGCGGTCATGGTGGTCATAACGGATTGCGGCATATCATAAAGGTGCTTGGCACCAGTGATTTCCTTCGTTTGCGGCTGGGCATCGGTCGGCCCGGCGAAGGCGAGGAAGTGGTTGCCTATGTGCTGCGGGCTTTCACAGCAGAGCAGAAACAACAGGTAGTGCCCCTGCTGCAACGTGCCAGCGAGGCTATTGAGGCCATCGTTGACATGGGGGTGGCGCGGGCCATGTGTGCCTTTAACGGGCAGAATTCCATCGGTAACTGAAACAACGAGAGAGTCGAAAGCAAAGGGGGAAGGATCTTATGGCGTACTTTGCCGTACTTCTGGGGATTGTCGGTTTTGCCGCCGCAATCGTGCTGTACAACAGGGTCAAGGCCGAGCCGGCCGGCAACGCAACCATGGTAGAGATTTCGGATGCGATTCATGCGGGCGCCATGGCGTTTCTGCGGCGTGAATATCGGGTATTGGCGATCTTTATCGGCGTTGTGTTTCTGCTGATTCTGGCAGGCATGGGACAGCAGACGGCGTTTGCGTTCCTTGGTGGCGCGCTTTGCTCAATGGTTTGTGGTTTCATCGGCATGAAGGCGGCTACCCGCGCCAACGTGCGCACCACCGAGGCGGCCCGCCTGCATGGCCAGGCTCGGGCACTGGAGGTGTCGTATAATGGTGGCGCGGTCATGGGGCTGTCGGTGGCTTCGCTGGGCCTGGTGGGTGTTGGTTTGGCCTATGCCTATTTTGGTGGCAACCCGGAAACCGCACGCTATATCAATGGTTTTGCCATGGGCGCTTCGTCTATTGCCCTGTTTGCCCGTGTGGGCGGCGGCATCTACACCAAGGCAGCCGATGTCGGTGCTGACCTGGTGGGTAAGGTCGAAGCCGGTATTCCTGAAGACGATCCGCGTAATCCGGGCGTTATTGCCGACAACGTCGGTGACTGCGTTGGCGATACCGCAGGTATGGGAGCTGACATTTTCGAGTCCTATGTCGGCTCGATCATTGCGACCATCGCCATCGCTGCTGCTGCCAGTCCCGAATTGCTGGCCCAGTTGGGCTCGGGTGAGGGTGTGCAGAGTGCCGCCATGGCCCTGCCGCTGATGCTGGCCGCTTTCGGCCTGATCTTCTCCGGGGTTGGCATCTATTCGATGAAGCGCTTTCAGGACAAGGACCCGGCCACGGCTCTGCGTCTGACGACCTTCGTTGCCGCCGGACTGTTCATGGTGGCTTCCCTGTTCATTATCCTGATCATGGGCCTGAAATTCGGTATCTTCCTGGCGCTGGTGGGCGGCTCTCTGGCCGGCATCGCCATCGGCCTGATCACCGAGTACTATACCGCCGAAGCGCCGGTCCGGCGGATTGCCGAGGCCAGCAAAACCGGTCCGGCCACCAACATCATCAGTGGTTTGGCTGTGGGTTTGGAAAGCTGCGCCGCTCCGATCCTGGTTATTTGCGTCGGCATTCTGGTCGCCAACTACTTTGCCGGCCTGTACGGCATTGGTATCGCCGCTGTTGGCATGCTGGCAACCGTTGGTGTGACCATGACGGTTGATGCCTATGGTCCCATTGCCGACAACGCTGGCGGCATCTCTGAAATGGCTGGCCTGGGTCCGGAGGTGCGCACGATTACCGATGGCCTCGACGCGATTGGTAATACCACTGCTGCCGTTGGCAAGGGCTTTGCCATTGGTTCGGCGGCCCTGACCGCCTTGGCGCTGTTCTCGGCCTATGCCACTACCGTTGGTCTTGAGGCCATCAACCTGATTGAGCCGCGCGTGGTTGTTGGTCTGTTGATTGGTGGTGCGCTGCCGTTCTTTATCGGTGCCCTGACGATGACCAGCGTTGGCCGTGCCGCCGGCAAGATGGTTGACGAGATTCGTCGCCAGTTCCGCGAAATTCCCGGCCTGCTCGAAGGCAAGGAAGGCGTCAAGCCTGAGCCGGAAAAGTGTATCGATATCTCCGCCCAGGCGGCCCTGAAAGAAATGGTTCTGCCTGGGGTGGTTGCTGTCGTGGCCCCGGTGCTGATTGGCTTTTTGCTTGGCAAGCAGGCCCTGGGTGGCATGCTGGCCGGTGCGACGCTGGCTGGGGTATTGCTGGCCCTGATGATGTCCAATGGTGGTGGTGCCTGGGACAATGCCAAGAAGTACATCGAAAAAGGTGCACTTGAAGGCGAGAAGAAGGGCGGCGAAGCACACAAGGCGGCTGTCGTTGGTGATACCGTTGGCGACCCGTTCAAGGACACCTCCGGTCCGGCGATGAACATTCTGATCAAGTTGATGAGTGTTGTGTCGCTGGTGATCGCACCTCTGCTGGTCTGATCCGCAGGCAGGTTTGCACTTTTTCGGATAGCCGGGGCATTTGCTCCGGCTATCCGTGTTTGGAGAGCTTATTTATGGGTTTCAAATGCGGTATCGTCGGATTGCCCAATGTCGGCAAGTCCACGATTTTCAATGCTATTACCAGCGCCGGAGCGGAGTCGGCCAATTATCCATTTTGTACCATCGAGCCCAATGTCGGCATCGTGGCGGTGCCGGACCCACGACTCGACGCGCTGGCGGCGATTGTCAAGCCCAGGCAGGTACTGCCGACGACCATGGAGTTTGTCGATATTGCCGGTCTGGTCAAGGGAGCCAGCCGTGGCGAGGGATTGGGAAACCAGTTTCTCGGTCATATCCGCCAAGTAGACGCCATCGCCAATATCGTGCGTTGTTTCGAGGATGACAACGTGGTGCATGTTGATGGCAGTGTCGATCCGTTGCGGGATATCGACGTGATCCAGACCGAACTGAATCTGGCAGACCTGGAAAGTCTCGAACGGCGTAAAACGCGCATCCAGAAGCAGGCCAAAAGTGGCGATAAGGCCAGCCAGGCGGAACTGGAGGTGATTGAGACGATTGAGCGCTGCCTTAACGAGGGCTTGCCGGCCCGGCGGGCTGCCCTGGCGCCGGAGCAGCAGCGTCTGGCACGGGATTTCCATCTGATAACCCTCAAACCGGTCCTCTATGTTGCCAATGTGGCGGAAGATGACCTGGAGGGGCAGCATCCCCATGTGGCAGCGGTGCGTGACTATGCCTGTCGCCAAGGGGCCGAACTGGTGCTGATCTGTGGCAAGATCGAGGCTGAGATTGCCGAGCTGTCGGCAGAGGAAAAGAGCGAGTTTCTTGCTGCCATGGGGCTGCAGGAGTCTGGTTTGGCGCAGATGATTCGGGCCGGTTATCAGTTGCTCGGGTTGCAGACCTATTTTACTGCCGGTGTCAAGGAAGTGCGCGCCTGGACCGTCCCCGTTGGGGCCACCGCACCTCAGGCTGCCGGGGTGATTCACTCAGATTTTGAGCGGGGGTTCATTCGGGCGGAGGTGATTGCCTATGCCGATTTTATCTCCTGTGGTGGCGAAGCGGGTGCCCGTGAAAAGGGGTTGTTGCGGGTGGAAGGCAAGGACTACCGGGTACAGGATGGGGATGTGATGCATTTCCGTTTCAATGTTTAACACCTCCCAACGGATGATTCCGGGGGATTCTTGTTGGCACCGGATTTACGCAACGAGATGTTTGTTGTGCATCGATGATTCGGCTCGTATTAAGCTACTTAGGGCCTTGACGGGGCATCTACGCAACAGGAGATTGAGCCCGTTTGCGATACTTGGGCATGGCTTGACGATGTTCGATTCGAAACGATCCCGGTAGGGCTAGCTTCAAATGTTGCTCAACCGTCTTGAAGACCAACGCCGCCTGCGAATCATGGCTGGGAATTTCCACCAAGTTGGCATCGGCCTGCCACCAGCAGCCTTGTGGTTTGCTTTGGTCACTGCATAACGGCAGCACCGCCGAAAGGTTATTGTTGCCTCGTTGAATCAAGCGGCAGGGTTACGTCGTAACCCCGCCGCTCCAGTTCATCACGAATCCTGCCGGTATCGATTCGCCTTGGATGGCGAAGAATTAGGCGCAGCATCGCCCAGTGCCATTGCAAAGCGTCCAAAATTCTCTCCTGGCCATTTGAATACCATGATGCTTTCCACAAGCGACGCTGAGCGTCGCTTGTGGCGCAATAATGGAAACATCAACCAGCTCGTATGGAATTCTGTTTGAAAGTTCGCATTCACCGTGGCACGCAACAAATTGGCGGAACCTGCATCGAGCTGGCAGCAGCGGGCAACCGCATCGCTCTGGATTTCAGCTTGCTGTTTGATGGAGATGCGACCAACACCAAACTAGTGCCCGAAATCGCTGGTGACGACCTGCGGTGCATCGTGATTTCACATCCCCATATTGATCACTACGGGTTGCTTCATCATTTGTCAGGCCGCTCGCCCGTTGCCATGGGCAGTGCCGCACGGTGGATTGTTCAAGCCGCTACTCTCTTTACCGGGCAGCCATTGCCATTGCTCAAATTCTCGCTTTGCTGCCGGGCAGGGATGATCTGAGTGGCAGCGAGGTTCGTACAGTGCGCCATGTGACTTGTCGTATCGCTGTGATCGTGGTGTGATCGATCGCCAGCCATTTCCAGCTCAATAGCACTGTACACCTGGAGACCATGTATGCCTGGCTTGGATGACCAGACGTTTCATAAAACCGTTCATTTCGAACGGGTCAAATTGCTCTATCAGGCTGCCGCCTCAAATGGTCTGCGAAGCAGCTTTCTGGTCATTCTGTTTATCCCCCTTTTCTTGTGGCCCTATGTTGACCATGCCCTGTTGCTGGTGTGGACAGCCGTGGTGGTCTGGATCAATTGTTTAAGGGTTTTGCTGTGGAAAGAGTTTCAGCGCCGACTGGCCAAACAGCTGATTACCCCTGACAATGCCCTGACATGGGAGCGCTACTTTGTCCTCGGTATCAGCATGACAGGGTTGCCTTGGGCTGCGACCATCTTCTTCCCGTTCCAGCAGCAGCCCCTGGCCTGCATGATCTATGTGCTGTTGATGCACACCGGCACCAACGCCGCCGTCAGTGCCATGTACATGGCGTCAAAAGCAACAACTATCAGTTACCTTGTCGTCACACTGATGCCGACCCTCATGCGGATTGCCTGGGAAGGGGCCTGGCAGCATATGGTCATCAGCCTGCTCGGTGTCGTGTTTATTGCTATCATGGGCCGCTGCATCCGTATTCACAGCCGCAACCTGATTGAGACCATCGAGCTGAAAATAAAGAATGAAGAACTCTCCAAGCGGGATTACTTGACCGGACTGTGGAATCGCAGACATCTCAACGAGTTCACCAGCAACCTGCTACCGGCAAATACAACGGAAATACACCGGCCCTTCTGCGTCATGCTCAGCGATATTGATTTCTTCAAGAAATACAACGATACCCACGGGCACAATGCCGGCGACGAACTGCTGTCCACCATCGCCCGCCTGATCAGGCAGAACATCCGCTCAGAAGACTTGGCTGTACGCTACGGCGGGGAAGAATTCTTGATCGTGTTTGTCGGGTTGAAATTGAATGAAGCTGTGGCCATCGCCGAGCGTATCAGGCAGGTCATCAAGCAGGAAACCAGCGTCACCATCAGCGCCGGGTTGGTTGAGCATGAATGGGGGATCGACTTTAAGGATCTGACCCAGCAGGCGGATAAGCTGCTTTATCAGGCCAAAAGTTCGGGCCGTGATCAGGTGGTTGTTGATGTGTAGGCTGCGTGATTTTGACCCTGAATTGGTCATTAGTGACTACTTCTGCAGCCGACAAAGACAACACGCCAGTCTGGCTATGCACCCCCCCGAAAGTTTAGTGGAGCAAATTCGTCAGGCGGCAAGGGGCCGCCTGACCATAACATGGTGTCCACAATTGCGGACCGACCTCAGTCTCAGTGGTGTGAAGTTTATCTGTGTGGTGGGGACATTTCGGTTTTAGTTGAACAGCACGGTACGGCTTTCAATTGCTTCCGGAATTATCAAGCTTTCAGGGTCGCCCGGCAAACGCGCAGAAGTTTGGCCCTATCCGAGTAATTTGGGGCCGCTTTATGAAAGCGCCCGCCAGAAACCAAGACTTCTCGTCCATTCTTCCTATTCAACGTCTAACAGCCCCCGGTCGGTCTGAAATCACTGGACTCGGCCGATTCGATATGTTATTGACTGCTGTTCCGCAAGTCGGGAGCCTTTAGGGGGCTCCCGCTCCTTGTTCCGGGGGAGTCCGGAGCTGTTAACCCAAGAGGAGGTGTACGCATGCGTACCTATGAAACCATTTTTATTGTCGATCCCCGCGTGGCCGGCGACGACTACAGCACCCTGCTGGAGAAGTATAAAGGGGTGCTGGCGGCGGAAAGTGCCGAGCTGCTCAAATGTGCCGAGTGGGGCACCAAGCGGTTGGCCTATCCGGTTAAGAAGCACGAGCAGGGTACTTATGTGCTGATGAACTACAAGGCGGGCAACGCTGTGGTCAAGGAATTCGAGCGCCGGATGCGCATTGACGATGCTGTCATCAAGTTCCAGACGGTAGTGCTCGATGGCGAACTGGATCTGTCGGCACCGACGGCTGTTGTCGCTGATGAGGACGCCGTTGCCGACGATGATGATGAGGAAGACGCCGAATAAGTCCTGGTTCGGGTTTTGTTGCCCACTGAATAAAGATAAAGGAGTACCCGATGTCATTTGCAAAAAAAGGCGCACCGCGCCGTCGTTTTGGCCGTCGCAAAGGCTGCCGCTTTTGTGCCGACAGCAGCCTGAAAATCGATTACAAGGAAGTGCGTACCCTGCGGTATTTCATCTCTGAGCGGGGCAAGATTGTGCCGCGGCGGATCTCCGGCAACTGCGCCATTCATCAACGCAAGGTGACGGAAGCGATCAAACGGGCGCGGAACATTGCTCTGCTGTCGTTTACCTCCAACCGCACGGTCGAATAACGGGACCGCGATTATGACCGTTGATGCGTCCAACAGCCTGGCTTCGCCACCGGCACGGGATCTGAGTCTGCCCGTTTTTGTGCTGTTGGCCTGTGCCTTGGTACTGCTGGCGCGCTGTGTCGGTCCTCTGGCTGCGCCTGCGCATTTGCTGATGCCGCTGCCGCTGCTGTTGGCGGGATTGCGGCAGGGACTCAGGGCTGCTGCGGCCGTGTCGCTGTTGGCCATGGCCCTGCAAATAGCACTCAGCGGTCTGCCGGCCATGCTGTTCTACCTCGCTGCCTATGGTGGGCCGACGCTGCTTCTGGTGGTGTTGTTGCGCCAGGGCCGCCGTTGGCCCCAGGCGACTCTGGGGGCTGTGCTGTTGTCTCTGGCCGGTCTGGCGGGATTGCTGCTGCTGGCCGCCGGCCCTGATCTGGGCCGGGTTGATCAGCTGGTCGGTGACTATGTGACGCAGCAAGCGGAGTTGGTCCGTCAGCTGTATCAGCAAGCCGAGCTGTCTGCCGACCAACGGTTGGAGCTGCTGCAGGTGGTTGATCAGGCAGCGTATTTCTTCCGTCAGACGTTTCCGGCCATTGCTGTGGTTGGTCTGGGGCTGATCTATTTGATCAGCTTGTCCCTGGCCCTGACCTGGCGGGTTCAGACGCTGTTGTTGCATGGCCCTTTGTTCACCCGTTTGCGGGTGGCCGAATCCTTGATCTGGCTACTGATTTTGGCGGGTTTTGCCCTGCTGTTGCCCCAGCCGCAGATCAAGCGGTTGGCTTTAAACCTGCTGGTGGTGCTGTTGCCGCTATACTTTCTGCAGGGATTGGCTATTATCAGCCATTATTTGCAAAAAAAAGGTTTTTCGCTGGTGTCGCGTGCCTTTGTCTATACCCTGGTGGTCGTCTTCAACCCCTTGCCGCTGTTGGTTACGGCCATGGGGGTGTTCGATCTCTGGTTTGATTTTCGTAAGCCGCGCGTCAAGACGAGTTAGATTTATTTCAGGAGTTAGCAATGGAAATCATTTTAACGGAAAGCATTGAAGGGCTCGGTGAGGTTGGCACCATTGCCAAGGTCAAGCCGGGCTATGCCCGCAACTATCTGCTGCCGCGGGGACTCGCTGTTGTGGCGGACATGCGCAACATGAAGGAATTTGAGCACCAGAAGCGCCAGTTGGAGCGTAAGGCGCAGAAGATTGCCCAGACCTCCGAGGCCATTAAGGCGCGTATCGAGGCTTGCCCCTGCGTCTTCAGCCTGCGCGCCGGCGAGGAAGGCAAGCTGTTTGGTTCGGTTACCAGTGCCGATATCTGTGACAAACTGGCGGCTGCCGATATCCAGATTGATCGCAAGAAGATTCAGCTGGATGAGCCCATCAAGTTGCTGGGCGAGCACCAGGTTGGCATCAAGTTGCCCGGTGCCATTACGGCGACAATCAAGGTTGTGGTCAATCCGGCGGACGCGGACTGATCGCGGTTGTTTGTTTCACCAAGCTTTCACCGTCGGGCCGCCCGCATCTGCAGGCGGCCCGGTTGTGTTTTGCGGCGGCATTCGCTGTGATTGGCGCTGTACGCAGAATGCCGTTGTCTTTCGGCCGCAGAGACCGGCAGAATCGTTTTTTGATCAACCCGGAGCTTTTGCGGGTTGTTATCCGTCGGCCTGTTGCCTGTAGAGGAATCCTATGATGTCCGAGAATGCTAGTGGCCAGCGGCTGCCGCCACAGAACCTTGAAGCGGAAATGTCGGTCCTCGGCAGCATATTGCTGGAGAACGACGCGCTCAACCGGGCTCTGGAAATTCTTGTTCCCGATGACTTCTACCGGGACAGCCATCGACGGATCTTTCAGGCATTGATCGCCTTGTCCGACCGCAGTGAGCCAGCGGACCTGGTGACTCTGACCGCTGAGCTGAAACGGCGCGATCAGCTTGACAGTGTCGGAGGGGCCACCTATCTGGCGCTGCTGGTGGATTATGTGCCAACGGCAGCCAATATCAGCTATTACGCCCGGCTGGTCAAAGAGACGTCCGTGGCCCGGCATATGATTCAGGTGGCGACCGAGATTGCCCGTCGTGGTTATGAGGGGCAGGAGGTTGAGAAAACCCTCGACTGGGCGGAAAAATCGATCTTCGAGATTTCCGGCATGCGCAGCCGGCCGTCGTATTTTTCGACGCGCGAGATCATGCAGGATACCTTTAAGGCCATTGAGAAGCTCTATGAACGCAAGGAGCTGGTGACGGGGGTACCGACGGGGTTTCTCGATCTTGACACCATGACGGCGGGACTGCAGGCCGGCGATCTGGTGATCGTTGCCGGCCGGCCGTCCATGGGCAAGACGGCTTTCTGCGTCAACATGGTAGAGCATGCCACCATTCATGCCGAGCGGCCAGCAGCGGCCCTGATCTTCTCACTGGAGATGAGCAAGGAACAGCTGGTTCAGCGTATGCTTTGCTCCGTTTCCCGGGTGGATGCCAGTCGCTTGCGTACCGGCCATCTGGGGGATTCCGACTGGCCCAAGCTGACCAACGGTGCCGGGCTGCTGTCGGAAGCGCAGATTTTCATCGACGATACCCCGGCCATCAGTGTGCTGGAGTTGCGCGCCAAGGCCCGCCGGCTTAAGGCCGAATACAATCTGGGATTGGTGGTGGTTGACTATCTGCAGTTGATGCAGGGCCATAACGCCGAAAGCCGCCAGCAGGAAATCTCCGAAATTTCGCGTTCGCTCAAGGCGCTGGCAAAGGAACTGAGTCTGCCGGTGGTGGCGTTGTCACAGCTCAACCGTTCGCTGGAAAGCCGTACCGACAAGCGGCCGGTGATGGCTGACCTGCGCGAATCCGGTGCTATTGAGCAGGATGCTGACGTCATCATGTTCGTCTACCGCGAATCGGTCTATTGTGAGGCCTGCAAACGACGGGATGGCTCCTGCGAGAAAAATCACGAGCGCGACGCTGAAATCATTATCGGCAAACAGCGAAATGGTCCTATTGGCACCGTGCATCTGACCTTTCGGGGCGAATACACCCGCTTTGAAAGCCAGTCAAGTCGCCGCGAGCCGGAATACTGAAAGAAAAACAGCCAAAACCCTTGAGCGGGCTTTGGCTGTTTTTTCGTGCGTTGCATGCCGCCCGGCTCAGGTCGGCTCCGTTGTCACCCCGTCGTTACGGCCCGCTTCCAGGCCGAGCAGGCGGATTTTTTTGCGCAGGGTGTTGCGGTTGATGCCCAGCACCTCGGCGGCGCGCAGCTGATTGCCGCGGGTTTTTTCCAGTACGATGCGCAGCAGGGGGCGCTCCATCTGTTCAAGGACCATGGTGTAAAGGTCGTTGATCTCCTCAATCTCTTTTTGTAACAGGGCGCTGCGCAACTTGTTGGCGATGAGGGTTTCCAGGCCATCGTCCTCAACCGGATCGCTCTGGTCCCGCAGTACCGGAAAATCGCTCAGCTGTAGCACCTGGTTCTGACTCAGCAGGCAGGCGCGCTGCACCGTGTTTTCCAGTTCGCGTACGTTGCCGGGCCAGGTGAAGTTCTGCAAACCCTGCAAAGCCGCAGCGCTGCAGCCGTGGATGTGGGTGTGAAACTCCTGATTGGCGCGCTGGATAAAGAAGTCGACCAGTAGGGGGATGTCCTCCGGGCGCTGGCGCAGGGGTGGCAGTTGAATCGGGACGACGTTGAGCCGGTAGAACAGATCCTCACGGAATTCGCGGGTGGCAACGCGTTGCTGCAGATCCTGGTTGGTGGCGGCGACGATGCGGACATCAATGGGAATGGCACGATTGCCACCCATGCGGCTGATTTCCCGTTCCTGTAGCACCCGAAGCAGCTTGGCCTGTAGCTCCAGCGGCATATCGCCGATTTCGTCGAGAAAAATGGTACCACCGCTGGCCTGCTCGAATTTGCCGATCTTGCGTTCCGCAGCGCCGGTGAAGGCGCCTTTTTCGAAGCCGAACAGCTCGCTTTCCAGCAGTTCGCGGGGGATGGCGGCGCAGTTGAGGGCGACGAAAGGCTGCCCCAGGCGATTGCTGTTCTGGTGGACGGCGCGGGCAACAAGCTCCTTGCCCGTTCCGGATTCACCGGTGATCAGAACGGTGATGTCCGATGCCGCCACTCGGCCGAGCAGTTTGTAGACCTCCTGCATCGGTTGACTGGTGCCGATCAGGGTGCGCTCACTGCGCTGCTGCTCCTTGACGGCCGATTGCAGCCGCTCGACCTCGTGGCGTGTGCGCACCAGTTCCTGGGCCTTCAGCAGCAGGGCTTCAAGCATGTCGAGATCGAAGGGTTTGGTGATGTAATCATAGGCACCGCGCTTCATGGCCTCGATGGCGTTTTTCATCGAGGATTCGGCGGTCATGATGATGACGGGCAACTGGGGCCACTGCTGCCGGATGTCATCGAGCAACTCCAGACCGGAACGGTCGGGCATCTTGATGTCCAGCAGGGCTAGATCGTAGGTCTTGTGTTGCAGCCGGTCGAGGGCAGCGGCGGCGCAATCCGCCAGGTCAACCTGCAGCCCATGCCGGCCGAGGGCCTTGGCCAGCACCCAGCGCAGACTTTCCTCGTCGTCGACCACCAATACCTGTTGTAGTGCCATAAAGGGATTCCTTGCTGTTGATGTCTAGGCGGCCGGCAGGGGACGAAAGGGCAGATAAACGCTGCAGCAGGTTCCATGATCGGGGACGCTGTCAAACTGCAACAGGCCGTCATGATCGTAGACGATTTTCTGGCACAGCGCCAGCCCCAGCCCGGTACCCTGAGCCTTGGTGGTATAGAACGGTGTGAAAATGTTGGCCAGGTTCTCCGGCGGGATGCCACAGCCGCTGTCCTGGATCTGGACCAGCACAAAGGGGCATGGTGATTCGCCGGGCCGGACCAGGTGCTGGTCCGGGTCGATGCAGCTGCGGATTCGGATATGACCACCGCCGGTGCAGGCTTCGATAGCGTTTTTGATCAGGTTGAGAAACAGGCGAGGTAGCAGAGCGGGGTCGCCGGCGATGGCCGGCAGGCTGGGATCGAGTTGCAATTCAAATTGCAGGTGCGCAGCAGCTTCAGACTGTTTCTGCAACAACACCAGTTCAGCCAGCAGGCGGTTGATATCAACAGCGGCCGTGCGGCTGGGGCGGGGCTGCGTCAGGCGCATCAGCTCCTCGATGATCTGATTGACGCGGTTGCTTTCCTTGATCATGATCGCTGTGTAGTCAAGCAGTTGCGGCCGGTCAGCCAGTTCCAGCGACAACAGCTGGGCGGCACCCTTGATCCCGCCCAGGGGGTTGCGGATTTCGTGGGCCAGGCCGGCTGCCAGAGTGCCGAGCATGGCCAGACGGTCAGCACGCTGGATCTCCTGCTCCAATTGGCGCTGATAGGCGGCATTGCGCAGGCTCAGGATCACGCCTTCGATCCTGCCGTTGCGGTCATACAGGGGGGTGGCGCAGGCACTTGCCGGCACTGGTGGTGTTGGTGGTCGTTCCAGCAGCAGGCTGTCCCGATCGGTTACCGAGCGACCGGAGGTCAGGACCGCAGTGACCAGATGAAGGATGCCCGGTGAGGCGGCAAAGATCTGCTGCAGTGGACTGCCAACGGCCTGGCGACGGGACAGCCCGGTCAGGGCTTCGGCGGCCGGGTTGAACAGCAGCACGCGGCTGCTGCAGTCAACAGCGATAATGGCTTCGCTGAGATTTTCCAGAATGGCGATGGGCAGTTCCGCCGTGTTTGACGAAGGCAGGCTCATGGACGGTCGCGCAGGAAGAAGTGGTGGATCAGGTGGCGCAGCTGCAGTAGGCTCTGACAGCTGTTGACCTGCAGCCGGAAGTCACTGGCACCGTCGATACCGCGCGCGTACCAGCACAGATGTTTGCGTATGTCGAGGCAGCCTTGACGCTCCCCCAACAGCTGGCAGTTCAGTTCCAGATGTTCCAGGGCGGTCTGGCCGCGTTCGGCCAGGCTGGGCGGTGCCGGTGGTGCCGGATGGTTGAGGGCCAGGATATCGCGAATCAGCCAGGGATTGCCATAGCCGCCACGACCGATCATGACCGCGTCGCACAGTTGCTGCGTCAGCAGGTGGCGGGCGGCCTCAGCGGTGAAAATATCGCCACTGGCGATCAACGGGATCTGCAGGTGGGGCCTGAGTATCGCGAAGTGGTTCCAGTTGGCCTGGCCGCCAAAGCCCTGACAGCGGGTGCGTGGATGCAGGATGAGCGCGTCGGCGCCCTCGTCCTGCACAATGGTGGCGATTTCAGCAAAGTTGAGTTGTTGCAGATCCCAGCCGGAACGGATTTTGATTGTCAGAGGCCGCTGGCAGGCCTGCCGTACGGCGCGGACAATCCGACTGACCTGGGCCGGATCGCGCAGCAGGGCACTGCCGGCGCCGCTGCGGATAACCTTGCGTACCGGGCAACCCATGTTGATGTCGATGCAGTCAGCCTGGTCTTGGCAACGCCGAACCGCCTCGGCCAGCACTGCCGGATCGTCGCCGAATAGCTGGAGGGCAAAAGGGCGTTCTTCCTCGGCATGGTCCACCAGCTCCCAGGTTTTGCTGCCGGCCCGGATCAGGCCGTTGGCGCTGATCATTTCCGAGTAGAGCAGGGCGGCACCGGCGCGCTTGTGAATCAGACGGCAGGCGGTGTTGTTGACCCCCGCCATAGGAGCCAAAATAACGTTGTTTTGTAATATCAGGGAGCCAAGCTGCAGTGGCTGAATCAGAATTGAGCGGGTCATAAGCTTTAAACTATAGCACGCGTGAAGCCGTCTGGGGAAGCTGAAAAGGCTTGGATTCTGGGTCGGTCGATTGGAAGCGGAGCTGGACACTGTATACAAAAATACCCTTGACGCCCCCTGGGGAGTTTGTTAAAACCCTATTTGAGTTTGCGCGGCTTCGGTTCTGCCGCGCGGGCCTGACGTTGAACATGGCAATCCGATGGAGTCGTGAAAGGTGTCGGTCTCTGTTGTCGGGGGATGCGGAGATCGGGCCTCTGTAGTCGTATGGTGGTATTTCCCACCTGTGTTCATTCCATTATAAGGAGAGAAACATGTCCACATTGAAAGACGTCCTGAAGAAGAAGATTGACGCGCACCGCCCGCGGACCACTCGCCTGGTAAAAGAGTTCGGTGACGTGAAACTGGGTGACGTTACCATCAGCCAGGCCATCGGTGGCGCCCGTGGCATCAAGTGCCTGGTCACGGACATCTCCTATCTCGACCCGATGGAAGGCATCCGTTTCCGCGGTATGACCATCCCTGAGACTTTTGCCGCACTGCCGAAAGTTCCGGGCAGCGACTATCCCTACGTAGAAGGTTTCTGGTGGCTGCTGCTGACCGGCGATGTGCCGACTATGGAGCAGACCCTGGAAGTTGTAGAAGACTGGAAGAGCAAAGCTGCTCTGCCTCAGTACGTCATCGACGTGCTGCGTGCTCTGCCCCGCGACTCTCACCCGATGGTTATGTTCTCCGCCGGTATCGTTGCCATGCAGCGTGAGTCCGTATTTGCTAGTAACTATGCTGCCGGCAAATTCAACAAGATGACCTGCTGGGAAGACATGCTGGAAGACGCCAACAATCTGATGGCGAAACTGGGTCCTCTCGGTGCTTACATCTACCGCATGAAGTACAAAGGTGACGTGCATATCGCCGCCGATCCGAACCTGGACATGGGTGGTCAGTTCGCTCACATGATTGGCCAGAGCGACGAGTACAAAGACGTTGCCCGTATGTACTTCATCCTGCACTCTGACCACGAGTCCGGTAACGTTTCGGCTCACACCACTCACCTGGTTGCTTCGGCTCTGTCTGACGCCTACCTGTCATACTCCGCAGGTATCAACGGTCTGGCTGGTCCTCTGCATGGTCTGGCCAACGAGGAAGTTCTCCGCTGGACCCAGAACTTCATGGCTAAACTGGGCGGCAAGGTGCCCACCGAGGAAGAACTGAAAGCCGCTCTGTGGGATACGCTCAACAGCGGACAGGTTATCCCGGGTTACGGCCACGCCGTTCTGCGCAAAACCGACCCGCGTTACACCTCGCAGCGTGAGTTCTGCCTCAATACGCCGGGCCTCGCTGAGTACCCGCTGTTCCAGCTGGTCAAGATGATCTTCGAAGTGGCTCCGGGCGTCCTGCTTGAGCACGGCAAAGCCAAGAACCCCTGGCCGAACGTTGATGCGCAGTCCGGTGTTATCCAGTGGTACTACGGTGTTACCCAGTACGAGTTCTACACGGTTCTGTTTGGTATCGGCCGTGCGCTGGGTTGTCTCGCCAACATCACTTGGGACCGCGCTCTGGGTTATGCCATCGAGCGTCCCAAGTCGGTTACCACCGCCATGCTGGAAGCCGCAGCCGGCATCAAGTAATCGATTCGATTCTAGGTACACTGTGATGTTTTATGAGCGCCCCCTTTGGGGGCGCTTTTTTTTTGGACTGTTGCGTGATGCTCCTTGGCCGCCGCAGGATTTAGGGATTCTTTTTTCTGTCAAATCTTGATGGCTGTCAAATACCGCCGGTGCCTCAACGGTTAGTGTCCTAGGCAAGGAGGATCGAACGATGACAACAGTACATGAAGACATGACCTTACAGCAGCTGCTGGAGATTCAACCTCAGGTCCGGCAGCTTTTTGTTGCTCATGATCTGGCGGCGCTGGTGACGCCCGATTTTCTGGCTGCGGCAGGCCGTTTTCTGACCCTACGTTCGGCGTTGGCCCAACAGGGGCGCTGCAGTGCAACCTTCGTCGAATTGCTGCGGCAGCAGGGCCAACGAGAGGCCGCTCTTGAAGCTGGACTGTATAACGGCGGTGCCCCGGTAGGACTGGGGCAGAAGCGGGTTGAGGCCCTTGGCCTGCTGCCTTGTCCGGTGCGTTTGCCGGTGCTGGAAGCCTTTGACGGACTGCGTCGCCGGCTGGCGGAGGTCCAGGGCCTGGAACTTGAGGGACGGTTCGAAGCGGCGGCTGTCGGAGCCGACTGGATGGCGCAGCTGTTGCGGCAGCGCGGCGACGTGGCGCAGTGGCCCGATCTGATTGTGTCGGCTGGCTTTGATCTGCTGTTTGACCGGCAGCTGTTGGGGCCTGAGCCTCAGCGCCACTTTCAGGCTCTGGCGCCTGCCGGTGTGTATCCGCAGCTTGCCGGACACGATTGGCAGGATCCGGCCGGAATCTATACCCCCTTTGCCCTGGTGCCGGCCGTGTTCATGGTCGATCGGCGGGCCCTGGGGGGGCTGCCGGTGCCGCACGGCTGGGCAGATTTGCTGCAGCCCGCATATGCCGGTCGGGTGGCCGTGCCGGTCGGCGATTTTGATCTGTTCAATGCCATTTTGCTGACCATTCAGCGCGATTTTGGCGACGAGGGGGTGCGGCAACTGGGTCGTGCCCTGCAGAGCAGTGCCCACCCGGCCCAGTTGGTGGCCGACGCCCGGCAGAGCGCGGCTGCTCCGGCGGTGACGATTCTGCCCTATTTCTTTACCCGGATGGCCGGCAATATCCCCGGAGTTGAGATTGTCTGGCCGGACG
Source organism: Desulfuromonas thiophila (assembly GCF_900101955.1). Taxonomy (NCBI): domain Bacteria; kingdom Pseudomonadati; phylum Thermodesulfobacteriota; class Desulfuromonadia; order Desulfuromonadales; family Desulfuromonadaceae; genus Desulfuromonas; species Desulfuromonas thiophila. The sequence goes on from NZ_FNAQ01000002.1 coordinate 214,329, forward strand.
ATGGCGCGATTGTCAGCCCCATCTTCATGCTGCTGCGACGCCAGAACTGGGAGGACATCCGGCCGGTGGCCGAATTCTTTGCCGGGGTTGAGGTTGGCACTCTGCTGGCCCACAAGGGTCTGTTTCCGGCGCTGCATCCGCAGGTGGATAACCGGCTGCCTCCACAGGCACCGCTGAAGTGGCTGGGCTGGCAGCAGATCTATCACCAGGACGTGCCGGCCTTGCTGCGCCATTGCCTGGATCAGTTTGGCCAGGCGGCGGCCTGATCCCACCAAAGGAGGATTTATGCGCTTTGTTACCGTGGCAGGACCTCCGTCATCGGGCAAGACGGCGGTGATTCTGCAAACCCTGCTGGCCCTGCGTCAGCGCGCGATTGCCGCCGGTGTGGTGAAGTTCGACTGTCTGCACACTGATGATGATGCGCTCTATGCCCAGCGCGGCATTGTCGTGCGCAAGGGCCTGTCGGGCGGGCTCTGCCCCGATCATTATTTTGTCAGCAATGTCGAGGCTGTCGTGGATTGGGGACGGCAGCAGCAACTGCAGCTGCTGGTCAGTGAAAGTGCCGGTTTGTGCAACCGCTGTGCTCCCCATATTCATGGGGTGCTGGCGGTCTGCGTTATCGACAATCTCAGCGGTATCGGCACACCCCAGAAGATTGGCCCGATGCTCAAGACGGCGGATGTGGTCGTCATCACCAAGGGCGACGTTGTTTCCCAGGCCGAGCGCGAGGTGTTTGCCGCCCGCGTACGGCGTGTCAACCCGGCGGCGAAGATTCTTCATGTCAATGGCCTCACCGGCCAGGGGGCCTTCGAACTCTCGACCCTGTGGCAACAGGCCCCGGACGATGTGGCGTTAGCCGACCAGACCTTGCGTTATCCCATGCCATCGGCCCTCTGTTCCTACTGCCTGGGAGAGACCCGCATCGGCAAGGCCTATCAGTTGGGCAATGTGCGGGATCTGCATCTGAAGGAGGACGCATGAAGAGCGTGCCACTGCAGCAACAAACCTTTAGCGAATTGCGCCAGAGCTGTCCGGCCCTGTTCGATTTTTTTGCCGGTCAACAGCTGGCAGTCCCTGCGGAAGAGCTGCGGCTGGAGACCTATCTGGCCCAGCTGTCGACCTCTCCGGCGCAGGCAGCGCAGATAGCCGCGCTGAACGCCTATGTTGCGGCCCTGCAGTCTCTGCAGGGGGACCGGTTCCGTTTGACCGCGCTCCATATCAGCGGCGGACGCGACAAAAACGGTCAGGCCGAGGCGCTGGATTTGCAGCTGGTGCCGGGAGAGGTCATCTGTCTGGTCGGGCCGACGGGCTCGGGCAAGAGCCGCTTTTTGGCCGATATCGAGTGGATGGCCCAAGGGGATACGCCGACCGGCCGTCGCTTGCTGGTCAATGGTCAATCCCCCGATCCCGCCTGGCGGTTTTCCCCGGAACACAAGCTGGTGGCGCAGTTGTCGCAGAATATGAACTTTGTCATGGATCTGAGCGTGGCAGAGTTTGTCCGTTTGCATGCGGAAAGCCGTCTGCTGCCCGATGCTGAGCAAAAGGTGGCACAGGTGATTGCCCAGGCCAATGCGCTGGCGGGTGAAGGCTTCAGCGGCGAAACCGCAGTAACCGCCCTCAGTGGTGGCCAGTCGCGGGCTCTGATGGTGGCGGATACGGCCTTGCTGAGTCAGTCGCCCATCGTGTTGATTGACGAAATTGAGAACGCCGGCATTGATCGCCGCCGGGCGCTGAAGCTGCTGGTGCGTGAGGAAAAAATTGTGCTGATGGCGACCCACGATCCGATTCTGGCGCTGATGGGCAGTCAGCGGCTGGTGTTCCGCCAGGGCGGTGTGGCGCAGGTGCTGCAGACCAGTCGTGCCGAGCAGGAACAGTTGGCGGCGCTGGAGGCTTATGATCAACGCTGGCTCAACTGGCGCAACCGTATCCGCAGTGGCGCGCGCCTGGAGCAACTCGACAGCGAGACAGACCCTTATTTAGACGGTTTTTAACTTCTTTGAAGGAGATTAGGCCATGCATGAAGGTTGTAACGGCAATTTCGCCACGGGACGGGAGATTGTGCGCAAACTGCGTGCCATGGGGTTCAGCGCCATGGCCTTGCCGCAGCCGCTGCGGTTGACCTGTGAGGCCTGTGGTCAGGTTTTTGTCATGCAAACCTGTGAGGATCGCTGTAGTCAGTGCGGTCTGACCTACGGTGTGACACCCTGCCATGCCCAGGATCCGGCGGCCGTGCGCGCTGCCGGACCGGCGGATGCGCTGGATTGAAGGCGAGCCGCGTCAGGCGCGAAGGATGTGGCTATGGCGAGGGGCAAAGACGGCAGCCATGGCGCGACAGCGGCGGCTGCGCAGGGATGCGCGGGTGCTGCATGCCTTCATCGGGGTTTACTGTCAGCGGCACCATCAGCCACAGGGCGACAGTCATTGCGGCACGGCGGCGGGCTGGCACTACTGCCCGCAATGCTGGGAACTGTTGCAGTACGCCCTGCAGCGGGGCAAGCACTGCCGGCTTGATCCCAAGCCGGCCTGCAAGGATTGCCCGGTACACTGTTATGCACCGGACAAGCGCCAGCGCATCCGGCAGGTGATGGGCTTTGCCGGCCAGCATTTTATCCGCCGCGGCCGGCTGGATTGGCTGTGGCACTATTTTTTCTAACCGGCCGGCTGCCGCCTGATTGTCGTCGGGGAACGCTTGAACGGGGAAGAAAAAGCGGGGCAGGGGGAAGCTTTTAGGCGACGCTGTCAGCTTCGGTTGGCAGCCCCTCGCCAAACACCTGGGCACTGAAGATGTAGATGTCGGTATCCTCATCGCGCCAGGCACTGGTTGGCAGACCGGCCTTGATACAGGTCTGGTCGAGAAAACAGTGGCGGTCCCAGCCGTGCTCGGTAGCCACCTGGGGCAGCAGCACACCGCGATAGAAATCCTTTTCCAGATAGATGCCGTGCCGGCCGATTTCGATCTGATCGATGTTGCTGATCTTTTCCAGGGCAGAAAGCACCGAGATCTCCAGTCGGCACTGGCCGAGTTCCTGGGCGCCGAGCGGGTAGAAACGCGGGTCTTTGGTTGCGGCAGCCAACGCCATTTCGGCGACATTCTTGTACAGCGGCTGCTCCGACTGGAAATTGCCGATACAGCCGCGCAGCTGGTTCTTCAGTTTCAGGCTGACAAAGCAGCCGCGTTTGAGATTAAGTCGCCGTTCCTCGCGCGGAACAATATGCAGTTCGCCCTCGGCGAGATACTGGCCGATGGCCGAACGTGCGATTTCGAGCAGCACGTGCTGCTCACGCGGATTGAGTTGTTCGTCCACAAATCCTCCCCGGGCCGGCCCGGCGCCGCGCCGTTGTCTTGGCTGCCTGCAGCGCCGCGCCTTCAGCCTCTAGCCTTTTTTGCGTTTTTCTTCTTTCTTGCGGTCGTTCTCGTCGAGAATCTTCTTCCGCAGCCGGATCGACTTCGGTGTTACCTCGACCAGTTCGTCTTCGTCAATATACTCCAGTGCCTGCTCCAGCGACAAGATGCGCGGTGGTGTCAGGCGGATGGCGTCGTCACTGCCGGAAGCCCGCACGTTGGTCAGTTTTTTGCCTTTGCTGGTATTGACCACCAGATCGTTTTCCTTGGCGTGCTGGCCGACAATCATGCCGGCATAGACCCGGATACCCGGGCCAACGAACAGAATGCCGCGGTCCTGCAGGTTGAATAGGGCGTAGCCGACGGTTTCGCCGGCCTCCATGGCGATGAGAACGCCGTTCTTGCGGCCCTCAATCTCGCCCTTGTAGGGGGCGTAGTGCGCAAAGCTGTGGGCCATGGTGCCGGTGCCGCGGGTGTCGGTAAGAAACTCGGTGCGGAAGCCGATCAGGCCACGCGCCGGGATGTGAAATTCCAGCCGGTTGATGCCGTCCATCGGTTTCATCGACAGCATTTCGGCCTTGCGTTGGCCCAGCTTCTCGATCACGGTGCCCTGAAACTCCTCCGGCACGTCAATGCACAGATATTCGATGGGTTCGAGGCGCTCGCCGTTTTCCTCACGGAAGATCACCTGCGGCTTGGATACCGCCAGCTCGAAGCCCTCGCGCCGCATGTTTTCGATCAGAATCGACAGATGCAACTCGCCACGACCGGAGACCTTGAAGGTGTCGGTCTGGTCGGTTTCCTCCACCCGCAGGGACACGTTGGTGCGCAGCTCGCGCTGCAACCGCTCGTAGATGTTGCGCGAGGTGACGTATTTGCCTTCCTGGCCGGCGAAGGGCGAGCTGTTGACGATGAAGTTCATCGACAGGGTCGGTTCGTCGATGTTGACATAGGGCAGGGCGATGGGGTTGGCGCTGTCGGCGAGGGTTTCGCTGATGCGCACATCGTCGAAGCCGGCGATGGTGACGATCTCACCGGCTCCGGCCTGCTCAATGGCGATTTGTTGCAATCCCTGATAACCGATCAGTTTCGAAATGCGGCCACGGCTGATGTTGCCGTCCTTGTCGATACGGGCCAGGGTCTGACCTTCGCGCACGGTGCCGTTGAAGATTTTGCCGGTGGCGATGCGGCCGATGTAGTCATTGTAGTCGATGCTGGTGACCAGAAACTGGAACGGTGCTGCCGCGTCGCCGCCGGGTGCCGGTACGCGGTCGCGGATGGTTTCAAACAGCGGATCAAGATTGTCGCCGGTGTCATCGGGTTCGAAACGGGCGTAACCGCTCTTGGCGCTGGCAAAGACGATGGGGAAGTCGAGCTGCTGCTCGTTGGCGTCGAGTTCGCAGAACAGGTCGAACACCATGTCAACCACCTCGCGCGGGCGGGCGCCGGGCCGGTCGATCTTGTTGATGACCACGATGGGCCGCATGCCCAGATCGAGAGACTTCTTCAGCACGAAACGGGTCTGTGGCATGGGTCCGTCGAAGGCGTCAACCAGCAGCAGGACCGAGTCGACCATTTTCAGTACCCGTTCCACCTCGCCGCCAAAGTCCGCGTGGCCCGGTGTGTCGACCACATTGATACGCAGGCCCTTGTATTCGATGGACAGATTCTTCGACAGGATGGTGATGCCGCGCTCGCGCTCCAGATCGTTGCTGTCCATGATGCGCTCGGTAATCACCTGGTTGGCGCGGAAGATGCCGGATTGGCGCAGCATGGCGTCCACCAGCGTGGTCTTGCCGTGGTCAACGTGAGCGATAATGGCAATGTTGCGGATCTGTTGGGTCATGGGGCCGATCTCCTTGGGGCTGTTCAGCGAGGCGGGTTCGTGGTATGAAGCGGGCAAAACCGCGACACCATACACGAAGGACTTTTCCTTGACCATGTTTTTTTCTGCTGCTCGTCCTGCCGCCCAAACTCTTACCGTCGCTGATTTTGTCGCGGCACGGCAGCGTGCCTGCTGGCAGGGGCGGCCGGCACCGCGCTGCTTTGTCTGGCGCCAGCGCTGGCGACTGTTGTGGGCCGCGCTGGTGGCGTTATTGGCCACCGGCTGGCTGGGGCTGGGCCTGCAGCTGTGGCGCGAGCGGGGGGGGCTGATCTGGCTGTTGCTGCCCTTGGCGCTGTTGCTGGCGGGGCTGGCCGGTTCCGTTGGCCGGTTGCTGGCGGCGCGCCTGGAATGGGAACAGGTTCTCTATGTGCTGACCGCCGATCAGTTACTGGTGCGCTGCGGTCTGCTGCGCAGTCGGCTGCTGAGCTTTCCGCTGGAACAACTCAGCTACCTGCGCGTGGAACCGCTGGGACCGCAGCTGAGCCATCTGTATCTTGAATTCGGCTCCCGTGCGCTGCGACTGAGTTGCCTGGAACACGGCGAGACCCTCTGGCGCCTGCTGCGTGCCCGCCTGGAGCCGGCCCCGGCTGCCGAGCCGGCGACGGACCTTTCACATTGACAATCATGCCCTGATCTGTTCTTATCGTCCAATTTTCCTGCCCGCCTCTCAGGGCGGAACCGCATCAGGTGACCGACCCCATGAACGACCCCACAGCTGGACCCATAGGCAGTAAAACCTTCTATCTGGAAACCTTCGGCTGCCAGATGAATCAGGTCGATTCCGAATGGATGACCTGCCTGCTCGGCCAGATCGGTTATCAGCCTGTTGCCAGCCCGGAACAGGCCGACCTGATTCTGCTCAACACTTGTTCGGTGCGTGATCGCGCCGAACGCAAGGTCTATGGCCATCTGGGCCGTTGCAAGCCGCTGAAGGATCGCAATCCGGCCCTGATTCTGGCCGTGGGCGGCTGTGTCGCCCAGCAGGAGGGTGAACAGCTGCTGCGCAAGGTGCCCTACCTCGATATCGTCTTCGGTACTCACAATGTGCATCGTCTGCCGCAGTTGGTGCAGGCTGTCGAACAGCGCCGCCGGCGCTGCTGTGAAACGGCCCAGTACCCCGGTGAGGCTCGTCTGGAACAGTTCCCGCGCCGCTTGCCGGCGGCGGGCGTGACCCGTTTTGTTACCATCATGCAGGGTTGTGACAACTTCTGCAGCTATTGCGTGGTGCCCTATGTGCGCGGTCGCGAGGTCAGCCGCCGCAGCGCCGCCGTGGTGGCCGAGGTGCGCGAGCTGGTGGCTCAGGGCGTGCGGGAAGTCACCCTGCTGGGGCAGAATGTCAATTCCTACGGTCGCAAGGGCTGCCCGGATATCTCCTTTGCCGAACTGCTCGAACAGGTGCACGCCATTGCCGGGCTGCGCCGACTGCGTTTTACCTCGTCCCACCCCAAGGATCTCTCGGTTGAGCTGATGGATTGCTTTGCCCGGCTGGAACGGCTCTGTCCTCATCTGCATCTGGCGGTGCAAAGTGGCAGTGACCGGGTGCTGCAGGCCATGGGGCGTGGTTACAGCCGTCAACAGTATATCGAGCTGGTGGCGCAACTACGCCAGCGCTGTCCGCAGATTCGCTTGACCACCGATCTGATTGTCGGCTTTCCCGGCGAAACCGCCGCCGATTTCGCGCAGACCCTCGACCTGGTCGAGCAGGTGCGCTTTGCCGATGCCTTTACCTTCCTCTATTCGCCCCGGCCGCAGATTCGTGCCTTGCAACTGCCCGATCCGGTACCGGCGGCGGAAAAGCAACGCTGGTTCGATGCCCTGTTGCGGCAGCAGAAGGCTATCAGCAGCGCCATCTGGCAGCAGGATGTCGGCCGGACGCAGCTGGTGCTGGTGGAGGGCGCGAGCAAGCGTGGCGCCGGTCAGCTGTTCGGGCGGACCCCCTGGAATCGCATCGTCAATTTCACTGGCCCGGCCGCTCTGGTGGGGCAGGAGGTCGCGGTGCGGATCGATCGCAGTCTCAACAATTCCCATCTCGGTCGGCTGGCTGCCGCGTCAGACGACCAGAATGCTGTTGCCCTACAACCGCCCAAGGAGTTTGCCGCATGTCCGTGATGCACCCTGATCATCTTGCTTTACTGGCCGAGCTGATTCGTACGCCCAGCCCGTCCGGTTTTGAACAGCCGGTCCAGCGCGTCATTCGCCGCACCCTCGAAGGTGTCGCCGATGAGGTGCGCACCGATGTCCTGGGCAATGTCATCGCCCGACTGGCGGGGCCGCAGCCCGATTGCCCGCGGGTGATGCTGGCCGGTCATTGCGACGAAATCGGCTTCATGGTGCGCCATATTGATGACAGGGGCTTTGTCTACTTCGCGCCCATCGGCGGGGTCGATGTGCATCTGGTGCCGGGCCAGCGGTTGCAGGCTCATACCGCCGAGGGTCCGTTGCTGGGGGTGGTTGGCCGCAAGCCGATCCATCTGCTCGAAGCCAAGGAACGCGAAACCCTGGCCAAATTCAAGGATCTGTTTGTTGATTTCGGTTTTGCCGACGGCGAGCAGGCCCGCGCCCGGCTGGCCATTGGTGACCCGCTGACCTTCGCGGTTGAGCTCGAGCGCCTGCAGGGTGACCTGGTGACGGCCCGCGCCTTCGATGACAAGATGGGGGCCTTTATCGTTACCCGCGTGTTGCAGGAGGTGCGGCGACGGGGCACGGCGGCGGTGGAACTGTTCAGTGTGACCACGGTGCAGGAAGAGATTGGCCTGCGCGGTGCCGCCGCCAGCGTCTATGGCGTGCAGCCGGATATCGCCATCGCGGTCGATGTCGGTTTTGCCAGCGATTATCCCGGAGTTGATGCCAAGGAGCTGGGTGAAGCGCGTCTCGGCGGTGGCCCGTTGCTGGCGCGTGGCGCCAACATCAATCCGCAGCTGTTTGCCCTGCTGTGCGAGACGGCACGGCAGGAGAACATTCCGGTGCAGATCGTGGCCGCGCCGCGTGCCACCGGCACCGACGCCAACGTGATGCAGCTCTCCCGTGGCGGCGTGGCCACGGCGCTGGTCAGTGTGCCGTTGCGCTATATGCATTCGCCGGTGGAGGTGCTGTCGCTGGCCGATATCGAGGCTACCATCGCCCTGCTCAGCGCCACCCTGTGCCGCATCCGCGAGCGTGGCGCGTTTATTCCACAGTGATCTGCGGCCGGCGGCCCGCTGCCGGCGGCTGTGCTGTTTTTTGTGACCGACCCGAACACGAACCAAAGGAGATCCCCCATGCTTGATTCCGATTTGCGCGAAGGACTGACCTTTGACGATGTCCTCCTGATTCCGGCTCATTCCGACGTGTTGCCCAAGCAAGTGGATCTGACCACCCAGCTGACAGCGCGCATTCCCCTCAATATCCCGCTGATGTCGGCGGCGATGGACACCGTAACCGAGGCCCGCACGGCCATCTGCATGGCGCGCGAAGGCGGCATCGGTGTCATTCACAAGAACCTCACGCCTCAGGAACAGGCGCTGGAGGTGGATCAGGTGAAGAAATCGGAAAGCGGCATGATCGTCGATCCCATTACCATGGAGCCGCAACAGAAGATCTACGAGGCATTGCAGCTGATGGAGAAGTACCGCATCTCCGGGGTGCCGGTGACCAAAAACGGCAAGCTGGTCGGGATTCTGACCAATCGCGACCTGCGCTTTGAAACCAAGCTCGATCAGCCCATCGAAAACGTGATGACCAAGGAAAACCTGGTCACGGTGCCACCGGGCACCACGCTGGAGGAAGCCAAGTTCCACCTGCACAAGCACCGCATTGAGAAACTGCTGGTGGTGGATGAGGATTTCGCCCTCAAGGGCCTGATCACCATCAAGGATATCGAGAAGGTGCGCAAGTATCCGCTGGCCTGCAAGGACGAGTTCGGCCGCCTGCGTGCCGCCGCAGCAGTCGGTGTCGGCGGTGACTGTTACGAGCGCATCGAGCTGCTGCTCAAGGCCGGTGTCGATGCCTTGGTGGTCGATACCGCCCATGGTCATTCCCAGGGCGTGCTCGACGCCGTGGTCGAGATCAAGCGCAGTTATCCCAATCTGCAGATCATCGCCGGCAACATTGCCACCGCGGATGCCGCTGCCGCCCTGATCAAGGCCGGTGTCGACGCGGTCAAGGTCGGCATCGGGCCCGGCTCCATCTGCACCACCCGCGTGGTCGCCGGTGTTGGTGTGCCACAGATCACCGCCATCGCCGATGTGGCCCGGGTGACCCAGCGCGCCGGTATTCCGCTTATCGCAGACGGTGGCATCAAGTATTCCGGTGAGTTGCCCAAGGCCATCACCGCCGGGGCCGATGTCATCATGATCGGTTCGCTGTTTGCCGGTACCGACGAGTCGCCGGGCGAGACCATTCTCTATCAGGGGCGCACCTACAAGTCCTATCGCGGCATGGGCAGTCTGGGCGCAATGAAACGCGGCAGCAAGGACCGTTATTTTCAGGGCGATGTCGAAAGCGAGGTTAAGCTGGTGCCCGAGGGCATCGAAGGTCGCGTACCCTATCGTGGCACCCTGTCAGCCAACATCCATCAGCTGATTGGCGGACTGCGGGCTGGCATGGGCTACACCGGCTGCCGCACCATCAAGGAGCTGCAGGGCAAGGCGCGTTTCATGCGCATTACCAATGCCGGCCTGCGCGAATCCCATGTTCACGATGTCAATATCACTCACGAGGCGCCCAACTACCGGGTCGAGCGGCCGAGCTAGGTCCGGCGGAAGGAGAAACCTGTTCATGGACCTGCACAGCGAAAAAATCCTGATTCTCGACTTCGGCTCGCAGTACAGTCAGCTCATTGCCCGGCGGGTGCGCGAGGCCCACGTCTATTGCGAACTGCACCCCTTCGATATGGCGATCACCGCCATCCGCGCCTTTGCGCCGCGCGGTATCATTCTCTCCGGCGGTCCCAAGTCGGTCTACGAAGCGGGCGCGCCGGCCATTGCCGAGGAGCTGTTTGAGCTGGGCGTGCCGGTGCTGGGCATCTGCTACGGCATGCAGCTGATGACACGTCATTTTGGTGGCCAGGTCGTGCCGGCCGGCAAGCGCGAGTACGGTCATGCCGAGCTGCAGGCCCTGGGTACGCCGGGATCGCTGTTCGACGGCTTTTTTGTCGAAGGCAAAAGCCCGGTGTGGATGAGCCACGGCGACCATGTGGCGCGGGTGGCCGAGGGCTTCGAGGTGGTGGCGGCGACGGATAACGCGCCGGTCTGTGCCATCCAGCAGGTTGAACGCCAGCTCTATGGCGTCCAGTTCCATCCCGAGGTCAACCACACGCCGCGCGGCGAACTGCTGATTGATACCTTTGTGCGGCGGATCTGCCGTTGCAGCGGCCAGTGGACACCGGGCCAGATCATTGAGGATGCCATTGGTCGCATCCGCGCCCAGGTGGGTGACGAGCAGGTCATTCTGGGGCTGTCCGGTGGCGTGGATTCGTCGGTCGCCGCCGCCCTGATCCATCGCGCCATCGGCGACCAGCTGACCTGTGTTTTTGTCGACAATGGTCTGCTGCGCCTCAACGAAGGCGATCAGGTCATGCAGACCTTCGCCGACAACCTGGGGGTGCGGGTCATTCGCGTCGATGCCGAGGACCGTTTTCTGGCAGCCCTGGCCGGCGTGACCGATCCGGAACAAAAACGCAAGATTATTGGCGGTCTGTTTGTCGATCTGTTCGAGGAGCAATCGAAACTGCTGCCCGCCGCCCGCTGGCTGGCACAGGGCACCATCTATCCCGATGTCATCGAATCGGCTGGCGCCAAGACCGGCAAGGCGCACAACATCAAGAGCCATCACAATGTGGGTGGCCTGCCCGACTACATGCAGCTCAAGCTGCTGGAGCCCCTGCGAGAACTGTTCAAGGACGAGGTGCGCGCCATCGGCGAGGAACTGGGCCTGCCCCGTGCCATGGTCTGGCGCCATCCGTTTCCGGGCCCGGGCCTGGGAGTGCGGATTCTGGGTGAGGTGAAGAAGGAATACGCCGACATCCTGCGGCAGGCCGACGCCATCTATATTGAGGAACTCTACCGCAGTGGCCACTATGACAAGATCAGCCAGGCCTTTGCTGTTTTTCTGCCGGTCAAGAGCGTCGGTGTCATGGGCGACGGCCGCACCTACGAATATGTGGTGGCCCTGCGCGCAGTGGAAACCCGCGATTTCATGACTGCCGGCTGGTACCCCATGCCTTACGCCGATCTGGCCCGCATCAGCAACCGCATCATCAACGAGGTCAGGGGCGTCAACCGCGTGGTTTACGATATTTCCAGCAAGCCGCCGGCCACCATTGAGTGGGAATAGATCACCGCTGTCGCCACCAAGGAGGTCGGAGGGCCGCCACAGCGACCCTCCGACAGTGCTGCCGCGCTTATTGCAGACACACCTGCGGAGCAATCTTCTCCAGTGATTTTGCACCGATGCCCTGAACCTGACACAGTTGGTCGACGCTGGTGAAGGCGCCATGCTGTTCGCGGTAGGCAACGATCTTTTCCGCCGTTTTTTCGCCGATGCCCTTGATTTCCTGCAGCTGGACAATGGTGGCGCTGTTGATGTTGACGGGCACTGTTGCCCACAGGGTCAGCGGCGCGCTGAGCAGCAGGACGAGCAGCAGGACGGTGAGACGGCGATAAAGAGGTTTGACCATGGTATGACTCCTTTCGTGGAAAAAGAATAAAGAAAAAACCAACACGAACAGGAGCAAATCTTAGCTCCGGATCATGACTTGTAAAGTGTTAAAGGAAGTTTTTTTTACAGCGGAAGCCGTGCCACTGCGGCCGGCGGTTTTTCTTGATCGCGATGGCACCCTCAATGAAGAGGTTGACTATCTGTGGCGCGAGGAGGATCTGCGGCTGCTGCCGGGTGTGCCCCAGGCCTTGGCGGCTTTGCGCCAGGCTGGTTTTGTGCTGGTGGTGGTAACCAATCAGTCGGGTGTGGCGCGGGGTTTTTTTGAGCCGGCGGATGTCGAGCGGCTGCACGCGGCCATGCAGCGGCGTTTGCAGGCTGCCGGTGCGGCGCTGGACGCCTTCTATTTTTGTCCCCATCACCCGACGACAGGGCGGCCGCCCTATGTGCAGGACTGTGCCTGCCGCAAGGGCCGGCCGGGTATGCTGCTGCAGGCGGCGGCGGATCTGCACCTTGATCTGGCCGCGTCCTACATGATTGGCGATAAGGAAGCCGACCTGCAGGCCGGGGTGGCGGCTGGCTGCCGACCGCTGCTGGTGCTGACCGGCTATGGTGCCGAGAGCCTGCGCCGCTTGCGCCACCAGGGTGTTGAACCCTGCGTGTTTGCCGATCTGGCGGCCGCGGCCCATGCCATTCTTAATGGCGGCTGTCCACCGGCCTCGACCGCATCCTGACCACCGCCGGCGGTTGACCTGCTTCGGTCGGACAGGTAGACTGCCCCGGCAGCGCGTGTCAGTCGCGTCACTTTTTCCCCCTTCCTTTTTTTCGGACCCCTATTTCACGAGGCCCCGCATGAATCTGACCTGTTTTAAAGCCTACGATATCCGTGGACGCATTCCTGATGAACTGGATGAGGAGGTGGTGTACCGGATCGGTCGCGCTTACGCTGAATTTGTCAGGCCGCAGCGGGTGGTGGTGGGCCACGATGTGCGGCTGACCAGCCCGTTGCTGAGCCAGGCTCTGTGTCTTGGCCTTACCGAGGCTGGTGTCGATGTCTATGATATCGGCCTCTGTGGAACCGAAGAGGTCTATTTTGCCACCTTCCATGAGCAGATGGATGGCGGCATCATGATCACCGCCAGTCACAACCCGATGGATTACAACGGCCTGAAACTGGTGCGGCAACAGGCGCAGCCCATCAGTGCCGATACCGGTCTGCAGCAGATTCGGCAGCTGGCCGAGGCGGGCGATTTTGAGGATCCGCACCGTTTCGGCAACGTGGAGCCCCTGGATGTGCGGGCGGCCTATATCAACCACCTGCTGACCTATGTCGACAGCCGGCTGCTGCCACAAGGCCGGATTGTTGTCAATGCCGGTAATGGCTGTGCCGGTCCGGTGCTTGATGCCCTGGCGCCGCATCTGCCCTGCGAACTGGTGCGGGTCAACCACCAACCCGACGGTCGTTTCCCCAATGGCATTCCCAATCCGCTGCTGCCGGAAAATCGCAGCGCCACGGCTCAGGCGGTGCTCGATCATCAGGCCCTGGCCGGCATCGCCTGGGATGGCGATTTTGACCGTTGTTTCCTGTTCGACGAAAAAGGCCAATTCATCGAAGGCTATTACATTGTTGGTCTGCTGGCCGAGGCGTTTCTGGCAAAGTATCCGGGCGCGAAAATCGTGCATGATCCGCGGCTGGTGTGGAATACCCTGGATATCGTTGCGGCCGGCGCGGGTCAGGCGGTGGAGAGCAAGTCGGGCCACGCCTTCATCAAGGAGCGGATGCGGCTGGAGAATGCCGTTTACGGTGGTGAAATGAGTGCCCACCATTACTTCCGCGATTTTTCCTATTGTGACAGCGGCATGATCCCCTGGCTGCTGGTGCTGGAACTGATAGCGCGCAGCGGCAAGCCTCTGTCGCAGCTGGTGGCGGAGCGCATCGCCGCCTATCCGGCCAGTGGCGAGATCAACCGCGAGGTGCAGCAGGCGGATGCCGCCCTGCAGGCCCTCAAGGCGCACTACCGTGACCAGGCCCAGGCGATTAACGAGGTGGACGGTCTGGGCATGGACTTTGGTCGCTGGCGCTTCAATCTGCGCAGTTCCAATACCGAACCGGTGGTGCGGCTGAATGTGGAATCGCGCGCCGATGTGGCGCTGATGGAGCAGAAAACGCGGGAACTGCTGCTCTGGCTCGACAGCTGGAACGCCCGTTGTCAGAACGCCTGAGCCCGGTTGCCCCATGAGCCGACAGCTGATTCTGGCCTCCACCAGCCCCTACCGGCGCCAGTTGCTGCGTCAGTTGGGGCTGCCATTTACAGCCGTGGCGCCTGATTTCGAGGAAGTGCTTGACCAGCAGATCGCGCCGGAACTGCTGGTCAAGCATCTGGCCGCCGGCAAGGCCCGCAGCCTGGCGCCGCGTTTTGGCGATGCCCTGATCATCGGTGCCGATCAGGTGCTGGTTGATCCGCGCGGCCAGGTTCTCGGCAAGCCCGGCGATTTGGCCGCAGCGCGTCGCCAGCTGCAGGTCATGGCCGGTAAACGCAGCTGTTTTTTTACTGGTCTGGCCCTGCTTGACAGTGCCAGTGGCGCCCTGCTCAGCGAGGTGGTGCGCTTTGAGGTGCAACTGCGCCCGCTGACCAGTGGCCAGATTGATGCCTATCTGCAGCGTGAGCGGCCCTTCGACTGCGCCGGCTCCTTCCGGATCGAGGGGCTGGGCATTGCCCTGATGGAACGGCTGGCCGGGGAGGACTACAGCAGCCTGATCGGTCTGCCGCTCATTGCCTTGACGCGGTTGCTGGCTGCCTGCCACTGCGACCCGCTGCAACCCTGCTGAATCCCCCCACGGTTTGTCATCTCCCGCTGTTTGTTGCCTCGAACCTGATCGCCTGGAAACCTGTGAGCCATGGAACACGCCCCCTTTGTTCATCTGCATCTGCACAGCCAGTACAGCCTGCTGGATGGTGCCATCCGCATTCCCGATCTGATCGATCACGTCAAGGCCCACCGCATGCCGGCGGTGGCGGTCACCGATCATGGCAACATGTTCGGTGCTGTTGAGTTTTATCTCAAGGCCACTGCCGCTGGTGTCAAGCCTATCATTGGCTGCGAGGTCTATGTGGCGCCGAGCAGCCGCTTTGATAAAAAGAACGCCCGTGGTTCCTCCGAGGCGTCCTATCATCTGGTGCTGCTGTGCCAGAATCAGACCGGTTATCGCAATCTCTGTCAGCTGGTCAGTGCTGCCTACCGTGAAGGCTTTTACTATCGGCCGCGTATCGACTGGGAGCTGCTGCGCCAGCACCATCAGGGCCTGATTGCCCTGAGTGCCTGCCTGGGGGGCGAAATTCCGACCCTGCTGCTGCTGGATCGGCCTGACGAGGCGCGCCAGCGGGCGCAGGAAATCGCCACGCTGTTCGATGATGAGCGCTTCTATCTGGAGTTGCAGGAAAACAACATCCCCGAACAGGCCAAGGCCAACGCCGGTCTGATTGAGCTGGGCCGCGAGTTGGGCCTGCCACTGGTGGCGACCAACGACTGCCACTATCTGACCCGCGAAGACGCCTATGCCCACGAGGTGCTGCTGTGCATCCAGACCGGCAAGACCATGGATGACGGCAAGCGCATGCGCTTCGCCAATGATGGCTTTTACGTGCGCAGCCCGCAGGAGATGGCGGCGCTGTTCGGTCATGTGCCCGAGGCCCTGAGCAACACCCTGGCCATTGCCCAGCGCTGCAACCTGACCTTCGATTTCAAGACCTATCACTTTCCGCAGTACGAAAAGCCGGCCGAGCAGACCCTCGACGAGGTGCTGCGTGAACAGGCCCAGGCCGGTTTGGAGGAGCGGCTCAGGGTGATCCGTCAACGGCGGCCCGAGTTCAGCGCCGAACAGGAGGCACTGTACCGTCAACGGCTTGAACGCGAACTTGATACCATTATCCAGATGGGCTTCCCCGGTTACTTTCTCATCGTTGCCGACTTTATCAACTGGGCCAAGGATCATGGCATTCCGGTGGGGCCGGGGCGTGGCAGCGCCGCCGGCAGCCTGGTGGCTTACGCCGTGCGCATCACCGACATCGACCCGATTCCCTACGACCTGCTGTTCGAGCGTTTTCTCAATCCGGAGCGGATCTCGATGCCGGATATCGACGTCGATTTCTGCATTTACGGCCGTGAGGAAGTCATCCGCTATGTGCAGAACAAGTATGGCGCAGAAAACGTCGCTCAGATCATCACCTTCGGAACCCTGGGTGCCAAGGGCGTGATCAAGGATGTCGGCCGCGCCCTCAATCTGCCCTACAACGAGGTCGATAAAATCTCCAAGCTGGTGCCGGCGGTGCTCAATATCAGCCTGACCGATGCCCTCAAGCAGGAACCGCGTATTCAGGAGCTGGCCAAGAACGATATCCGCATCAAGGAGCTGTTGCAAATTGCCCTGCGGCTGGAGGGGCTGACCCGCCATGCCTCGACCCATGCCGCCGGCGTGGTGGTGACACCCAAACCCTTGACGGACTATCTGCCGCTGTACACCGATCCGAAGTCGGGCGGGCAGGTAACCCAGTACGCCATGAGTTATGTCGAAAAGATCGGCCTGGTCAAGTTCGACTTTCTCGGCCTGAAAACCCTCACCGTTATCGCCAACGCCCTGCGGCTGATCCGTGCCCACAAGGCTCCCCAGTTTGATCTGGAACAGCTGGCCGATGACGATGCTGCAACCTATCAGCTGCTCAGTCGGGGCGATACCACCGGCGTGTTCCAGCTGGAATCCTCCGGCATGAAGGAGCTGCTGGTCAAACTCAAGCCCAGTTGCTTCGAGGATATCATTGCCGCCTGTGCCCTCTACCGGCCCGGCCCGTTGGGGTCAGGCATGGTGGACGATTTCATCCTGCGCAAGCATGGCAAGAAGAAGATCGTCTACGATTTTCCTCAGTTGGAACCGATCCTGCGCGACACCTATGGCGTCATCGTCTATCAGGAACAGGTCATGCTCATCGCTCAGGTGCTGGCCAATTATTCCCTTGGCGGCGCCGATCTGCTGCGCCGGGCCATGGGCAAGAAAAAAGCCGAGGAGATGGACAAGCAGAAGGAGCTGTTCCTGGCCGGGGCACGCGACAACAAGCTGGATGAAAAGAAGGCCGAGGCGGTGTTCGATCTGATGGCCAAATTTGCCGCTTACGGCTTCAACAAGTCGCATTCGGCGGCCTATGCCCTGATAGCCTATCAGACCGCCTATCTCAAGGCCCACTATCCAGTTGAGTTCATGGCGGCGCTGCTGACCGAGGATATGGAAAATACCGACAAGGTGATCAAGAACATCGCCGAGGTGCGTTCGATGGGGCTGCAGATTCTGCCGCCCGACATCAATGCGTCGGTGCGTTCCTTCACCGTGCATGACGAAGCCATCCGCTTTGGTCTGGGCGCGGTCAAGGGCGTGGGCAGTGCCGCCATTGACGCCATTCTGCAGGCGCGGCAGGCACAGCCGTTTAAGGATCTCTATGACTTCTGTGAGCGGGCCGATCTGACCAAGGTCAACAAAAAGGTGATTGAGGCGTTGATCTGCTGTGGCGCCTTCGACAACCTGGGCGGTCATCGCGCCCAGTACCTGGCGGCGCTGGAAGAGGCGATGGAGATCGGTCAGCGGCTGCAGCGGGAGCGGCAGATGGGCCAGGAATCCCTCTTTGGTCTCGACGAGATGCTCTCCGGTCCGAAGGGGGCCTATGCCCAACTGCCCGAGGTGGAGGCCTGGCCGGAAAAGGAACGGCTGCAACATGAAAAGCAGGCCCTCGGTTTCTACATCACCGGCCATCCCCTGGCCCGTTTTGCCGAAGACATCAAGCGGCTGGCCACCTGCGACAGCAGTGGCTTGACCGAGCTGAGCGATAAGGCCGAGGTGCGGCTGTGCGGCATGGTGGCCGCCAGCAAGGAGCTGGTGACCAAGAAGGGTGAGCGTATGGCTTTTATCACCCTGGAGGACTTGACCGGTTCGACCGAGGTGGTGGTCTTTCCCGAGGCTTTTCAGGCGGCCGTTGATCTGCTGGCTGCCGAGGAGCCGTTGATGGTGTTTGGTACCCTTGATGCCGGCGAGGAAAGCTGTAAGGTGCTGGCCAGTCAGATTCTGCCCTTGCACGAGGTCAAGCAGCGCCAGACCAGCCGGGTGCGTATCCGCCTGTCCACGCCAGGTCTGACCGAGGATCAGCTGCAGAGCCTCAAGCATACCCTGATGCGTTACAGCGGGGATTGCCCGGTGGAGTTGCAGATGGTGGTGCCCAATCGCAGTGAAACCCGCATCCAGATCGCGCCGGAACTGAGCGTGGTGGCCAGTGACGAACTGTCGCAGGCGGTGGAAAAATTGTTTGGCTATCCGGTTGTCACCTTCGAGTGATTCGGGTAGCATGGTCCGATTTTAAGCCAGTAAAAATTCGTTTTATTTTGCTGCTGTCGCAGCCTGCGCGGGTCTCTGACCGCTGCTGGCGCAGCAGGATACGGGAGAGCGCCCATGCAGACCTACCTTGATTTTGAAAAGCCTCTGGCGGAACTGGAAAAAAAGATTCACGAACTGCGTGAATACTCTACCGAGGATGTCGATTTCACCAGCGAGTTGCAGAAGCTGGAAAAAAAGGCGCAGAAACTGCGCGAGGAAATTTTCTCCAAGCTCAGCCGCTGGCAGCGCACCCAGCTGGCCCGCCACCCCAACCGGCCCTTTACCCTCGACTTCATCCGCCATGTTTTCACCGACTGGTTCGAGCTGCATGGCGATCGCAATTTTGCCGATGACGCTGCCCTGGTGTGCGGCTTTGCCCGGATTGACGGCCAGCCCTGTGCCGTTATCGGCCACCAGAAGGGGCGCGATACCAAGGAAAAGGTGGCGCGCAATTTTGGCATGCCCAACCCCGAAGGTTACCGCAAGGCCCTGCGGATCATGCAGATGGCCGAGCAGTTTGGTCTGCCGATTTTTACCTTCGTTGATACCCCCGGTGCCTATCCGGGCATTGGCGCCGAGGAACGCGGTCAGGCCGAGGCCATTGCCCGTAACCTGCGTGAGATGGCTGCTCTGACGGTGCCGGTGATCGTCACCATCACCGGCGAGGGTGGCAGTGGCGGTGCGCTGGCTGTTGCGGTCGGCAACCGGGTGCTGATGATGGAGTATTCCGTCTATTCGGTCATCTCGCCCGAGGGCTGTGCCGCCATTCTGTGGAGCGATGGCAGCAAGGGGCCCCAGGCGGCCGAGGCTCTCCGGCTGACGGCGGCCGATATCGCCGAACTCGGCTGTGTTATTGACGAGGTGATCCAGGAACCCGCTGGTGGCGCCCACAACGACATCCCCGCGGCCTGCGCTGCGGTCAAGGCAGCACTGCTCAGACATCTGGCGGAACTGCAGCAACTCGATGCCGACCAACTGGTGGAACAGCGCTACCAGAAGTTCCGTGCCATGACGGTGCTGGAAGAAGCGGGGAGCGAGGCCTGAATGCGCCGCGGGCTGGCTGCCCTGGTTCTGCTTGCGTTGCTGGCCGGCTGCAGCAGCGCGCCGCCGCCGCGCCCGCCGGCGGGCGCCCCCGCTGCGGCAGACCCGACGGGGGCGCCGCTCAAGGGCTGGCAGAAGCCCTATCAGGTTAACGGCCAGTGGTACCGGCCGCTGCTTGATCATCAGGGATTCCGCGAGGAGGGCCTGGCCAGCTGGTATGGCAAGGATTTCCACGGTCGCAAGACCAGTAACGGGGAGATCTACGACATGTACGCCATGACGGCGGCCCACAAGCTGCTGCCACTGGGCATTCATGTGCGGGTGGAGAATCAGGCCAATGGCCGCAGCGCCATTGTTCGTGTCAATGATCGTGGCCCCTTTGTCGCCGGTCGCATCATTGATCTGTCCTATACCGCTGCCAGTCAGCTGGGGGTTGTCGGACCGGGCACTGCGCCGGTAAGGGTAACCGCTCTGGGTTACGAGCGGGTTACGCCCGATGGCCGGCATTTCTATGCGTTGCCGGAAAATGTCGCCGGCGGACCGTTCACGGTGCAGGTGGGCGCCTTCACCCAGCGGGCCAATGCCGAGCGGCTGCAGCAGCGGCTGCAGCCGCAGTTTGGCCGCACGCTGATTTGTCAGGCCGATGTTGCCGGCCAGCTGTTCTATCGGGTGCGCTGTGGCCACCACGACTCGCTCGAACAGGCGCTACAGGGCCAGCAGGCACTCCTGGACGCCGGCTTCTCTTCGACCTTTGTGGTCGCCATCGATTGATCCGTCCGTTTTGTCCCTGGCGAGGTGTCAGTTTTGTCCCAGAAAGGAGCGCAGCCAGCTTTTCTGCCGTGCTCCCAGCCGTTGGCTCAGCAGCAGGTTGCGGATCTCTTCCGCCGGCAGAGAGCTCAGCAGCTGACGGAACAGGTCGGCTGGCGTTTGGCTGTTGCGCGCGATGGCGCGCTGGAGGTGGGGGCGGCGCTGCCAGCGTGGATGGCTGGCGATCAGGCGAATGACCTGGGGGCTGGCGTTGGGGCCGTTGAGCAGGAGGTAGAGAGCGGCTTCCTTGAGGTGGGGATTGTCGAGGCAGGCTTCCACGACCTGGGGCTGCCCTCCCTGAATCAGTGCCTGTAACACGGCACTGCCGG
Source organism: Desulfuromonas thiophila (assembly GCF_900101955.1). Taxonomy (NCBI): domain Bacteria; kingdom Pseudomonadati; phylum Thermodesulfobacteriota; class Desulfuromonadia; order Desulfuromonadales; family Desulfuromonadaceae; genus Desulfuromonas; species Desulfuromonas thiophila. The sequence continues at coordinate 234,779 of NZ_FNAQ01000002.1, forward strand.
TCCGGCGGGCCAGGCTGATGCGGTTGCCCAGCGGGCAGCCCGGCAACCGCTCAATGATGGCCCGTTCCGCCGCCACACGGACGTCCTGGTGCAGGCCGGGCTGCTGGCACAGGCGCACCAGATCGAACAGCTGCAGCCACTGCAGCACGGTTTTGAGCTGCAGTGGCGGTAGTTGTGGGTGGCGCACCAGGGCCAGAGCCACCGGTTTGCGCCGGACCAGACTGTGTTTGCACAGGGTTTTGCAGAATAGACCATCCAGGTCGGGCCGCTGGGCAATCAGCAGCAGGTGTTCTTCACAGCAGTGGACGTTTTTCAGCGCGGCGCGCACCACCTCCAGGTCGGCCTGCCGGACGATGTGCCTGAGTTGTTCGGCATTGCCGGTCAGGGCCTGCTTGAGTTCGGTGGCCCGGGCCGGGCCGATAGGGCTGTCGCTGCTTGCCATGAGGGACGGTCCTGCTGATGTGTCAGTCGTCGCTGTTGCCCGCCGCGCCGTATTGCTGCAGAAAGCTGGCTTTGAAGGCGCTAAAACGGTTTTGCTCAATGGCCTCGCGCGCCTGCCGCACCAGATCCAGATAAAAATGCACGTTATGGATCGCCGCCAGGGTGGCTGAAAGAATCTCGTTGGCGTTGTAGAGATGGTGCAGATAGGCGCGGCTGAAGTTGCGGCAGCAATAACAGCCACAGGAGGCGTCAACGGGGAAGAAATCACGCCGGTAGCGCCGGTGGGTCAGTCGCAGTTTGCCGCGTGAGGTGAACAGGGTGGCGCTGCGGGCGTAGCGGGTCGGGATGACGCAGTCGAACATGTCCATGCCGCGCTCGATGCTTTCGAGGATGTCTTCCGGCAGGCCGACACCCATCAGGTAGCGCGGTTTATCTGCTGGCAGATGGGGTTCGGTGTCATCAACCACTTTTTTGAGCAGTTCGAGGCCTTCGCCGACGCTGACGCCGCCGATGGCGTAACCAGGGAAATCCAGCTGGCGTAGTTGCTCGGCGCATTCGCGCCGCAGTTCGGGATACACGCTGCCCTGGACAATGCCGAACAGGGCCTGGTCGCTGCGGCGGTGGGCCTTGAGGCAGCATTCCGCCCAGCGCAGGGTTTTCTGAATCGACTGGCGGGCGTAACCGATGTCCGACGGGTAGGGGATGCATTCGTCGAAGGCCATGATGATGTCGGCACCCAAGGCGTTCTGAATTTCCATGGCCTGCTGTGGCCCCAGAAAGATTTCCTCGCCGCTGACCTCGTGACGGAAGAATACGCCATCGGCGGTGATGCGCTTTTTCGGCAGGGAAAATACCTGAAAGCCGCCGCTGTCGGTCAGGATCGGCTTGTTCCAGTGCATGAAGCGGTGCAGGCCGCCGGCCTTTTCCACCAGCCCCTCGCCCGGTTTCAGATGCAGGTGATAGGTGTTGGACAGGATGATCTGGGCACCGCAGGCTTCGACCTGGTCGGGGGTTAGGGCCTTGAGGGCGCCGTGAGTGCCTACCGGCATGAAGATGGGGGTTTCGATGACCCCGTGGGGTGTCTGCAGACGGCCACGACGGGCGCGGCTGTGACGGTCCTGGTGGAGCAGTTCAAAGGAAAACATGGGATGTGGGGCGTCTTTCATTCAAGGGCAGAGGCCGTAACGGCCACGTTGGTTGTCGCCGGGGGGAAGCCAAGTGGTGGTGCGGCGGCTGAAATGGCCCAAGCCTAGCAGAGGCGCGGGGCGAATGCAATCCAAGGTGCGTGTGACGCGATGGTGATCCGGGAGCTGTACGACTGGCGGCAGGCCTGCTTTGTCCGCTTGCGCCTGCGCTGTCGTCTGCTGGAACCGGCCCGAATCGATCCGGCGGTTCTGATGCGGTTGCGGCGGCGGTTGCGCCAGGCTGGTCAGCAACGGTTTGGCGCGCCGGCGGCGACCGCTGAACGCTTTGCGGCGCTGTTTGAAGCACCGGCCGCGCTGAATCCGGCGGAACAGCGACGGGCTTACAGGGCCGGCGCGCCCTTTGTGCTGCAACCGCGGGCCACGCCACCCCTGAGCGGCGCTGCCGGCGCCATCTTTGACAGCGAGGTGCTGCTGTGGGGCCAGGCGGCTCTACGGCTGGCCGACTGGCTGGCCTTGTGGCAGCAGTTGGGACAGCAGGGGCTGAGTCTGGCCCGGGGGCGTTTCGAGCCGGTTTGCCTCGATGCGGCCGATGCCAGCGGCCACTTCGTGCCGCTGTGGCAATTGGGCGCTTCTTCTGCCGTGTTGCCGCCGGCGCCCCAGTGTGATCTCGCCTGGTGGCTGGCCCTGCAATCGCTTGATGCGCCGTTGTTGCTGCGCCTGGAGACACCGGCACGTTTGCTGAGCCGTGGCCGCCCCCTGTTCCGGGCCGATTTCAGTCAGTTTTTCCCCTTTGTTTTGCGACGGGTCAGTGCTCTGCTGGCCGCCCATTGTGGCCTGCCTTTTACCGGTGACGCGGCCCGTCTGTGTCAGCTGGCTGGTCAGGTGACACAGACGGGCTGTCTGCGTTGGCATGACTGGCGGTTACTGGCGCCGGCTGCTGCCGACCCACAGCCTCTCGGCGGGCTTCTTGGCCAGCTGAAACTTGATGGGCCTCAGCTGCGGGAGGTGATTGAGGTTGTTGCTGTTGGCAGTTTGCTCAACCTGGGCAAAAACGCGGCCTGTGGTGCCGGAGCCTATCGCCTGCTGCCTGTGACGGCATCAAATTGAAAAGCAGGTTCTGTTCGCTATACTTGAAAGCGATAGACGCAGTGCCCGGATTCGTAACCCCAAAACTGGCGGATCGCTAGATCAAGCAGAGGAGGTGGAGCATGAAGGATATCTGGAACGAGCGGGAAAAAGCTTTCGAAAACAAGTATTTTCGTGATCTTGAACAAAAGCAGCTGGCGGAGCTGAAACAGGCCCTGCAGGAAGAGCAGATTCGCCAGTTGTGTCATAATCGCTGTCCCAAGTGTGGCGAGGCCATCGAGGCGGCCGAGTTCCGTGGTGTGCCGCTGGATCGCTGTCCCGGCTGCGGGGGCATCTGGCTGGGGCCGCGGGATCTGAAGATTCTGGCCGAAAAGGATCATCGTACCTGGTTTGATACCTGGTTCGCCCAGGAAGAGCAGGCTGTGTCGAATGAGAGAGACCTTACGGCTTGACGGGCTACTCGCTGCGGCTGGGGTTGGGGTGACGCGATGCAACCTGGCTCAAGCCGAGAGTGGAAGCGAATAACGGCGGGGCAGTTTTTCTTGACCTCGCCGTTTTATTTGCGTAAAACTATTTGAATCTTCAAGTTGTTTTTATCTGAAAACTGTATACTGTATTTCTTTGGCCCGCTGGGCCGGGTGAGCAGGCTGATGTTGCGGCGTAGCCGCAGCGGGTCTGATGGGTACGGAGGTGTAGCGATGGGGGAGATTCTGTTTATTGTTCTGGTCCTAGCGGGTCTGGGGGCCTTTTTTTTCCGTCAGCCCCTGAGGCGGGCGCGCCGGCTGTATGCGGCGGCGCCGGTCGAGACCGTCATCGAACCGGTCGCGCAACCGGCTTGCCGGGCAACTGCCGAACCCACCGCTGAGTCTGTTGCGGCGGTCGCGGGCGAGCCGACAGAGCCGACAGAGCCGACAGAGCCGACAGAGCCGACAGAGCCGACAGAGCCGACAGAGCCGACAGAGCCGACAGAGCCGACAGAGCTGCCGCCGGTTCCAGCCCCGCCCGAGCGTGCTGCTGTCGAGTCGCCATCGGTCCAGCAAACGCTGGCCTGGCGTCTGGTTCAGCGGATCAGTCAGAAGCCGGGCCTGCGCCAGACGGAGCTGTATCGCCAATTTCCACGCGAAAACCGCAAGAATCTGCAGGCGGCTCTGTTGCAACTTGATCGGGAGGGGGCGATCCGGCGCCAGAAGGAAGGCAGCAGCTACCGTCTATTTGTTCGCTAAGGACGTTACAGGGCCGGTGAAAGGGGACGATTGGCTGGCACCGAGGGGGCTGGCGGGTGGCGCAGGGAGGTTCGCCGCGCGACAGCCCGAAAGGCGGTTAGCGGAAAGATTTTGGCGCCTGTGCCCACAACTTGGGACAGGCGCTTTCGTGTGTTTTATCGCAGGTCTTTTCAGGGGTGCCAGCGAATCTGCTGCTGTTCGAAATCGATCTGATAGCGCAACTGGCGCAGCACGTCCATGCCGAGCAGACCGTCGAATGGCAAGCGTTCGTCGGGTTGGACCACGATGGCGACAGGGAGCTGGCGCAGTTGATGGGGGCCAACCTGCAGCTGATCAAGCTGGGCCAGCCGTGCTTCCAGTAGGGCGCCGCTGGCCTGATAGCCGCGTACGCGCTGTTTGCCTTTGAGCCGCAGCTGCTCGGCGGCGGTGGCGTATAGCAGGCTGGTGGAGGCGCCGGTATCCAGCAGCAATTGCAGTTTCTGGCTACGGCGGCCGTGACGGGCCTGAACCGGCACGATGACCTTGTTGCCGACAACGCGCACGGCGGTGACGGCGGAGGGTTGCGCTGCGCCGGTGGTCTGAACGGGCTGCTCATCCGCCGGTTGGGCTGTTGCCGGGGTGGAGCCGACAATGGACAGGCCGGAAAAGGCTGCCGGATCAGGCTGCAGACGGGGGTCGTTCCGTATGCTTGGAGGCAGTCGGCCGGGGTCGTCCGTGACGATCAGCCGTCCCTCGGCATCGCGGAAGCGGTACAGCTGGGTTTGTGCCGCAGCCAAAACCGGTGCCAGCAGAAGGACCAGCAGAGCCAGCCAGACCGTCAGTCGATAGCCGATGGCGCTTAAGTGGCACATGACGTGGATTCCCTGTTCTGTTCGCGGGGAAAATCGGCCAGCAGGCGGATGGAACGTCCCTCCACGGCGATCAGGCCTTCTTGGCCGAGACGTCCCAACAGCCGTGAAAAGGTCTCCGGCGTGGTGCCCAGCAGCAGGGCGATCTCGCCCTTGGGCGCCGGCAGCCGGATTGCGCCGCCGCTCTGGCGCTGGTCGAGTACCAGCAGGTAGTTGATGAAACGCTGGCGGATGTCACTGAGGGTGAGCTGCTCAATCATGCCGAGCAGGTACTTGATACGTTGCGACAGGGTGCCGATAAACTGCAGAGCCGCGTCCGGGTGCTGTTGCAGGTGGCTTAGGATTTGCTCGGCATCAATGGCCAGCAATGTGCTTTCCTCCAGGGTGACGGCGCTGACCGGATAGCGGCGCTTGAGCTGCAGCAGGATTTCGGCGAAATATTCGCCGGGCTCGATGAAGCGGATGACGGCTTCCTTGCCGTCGGCCGTGGAACGAAACAGCTTGACGCGACCGCGTGCAAGGAAGAAAAAGGTGCTGCCGGTTTCCCCTTCGCTGAACAGTAGCTGGCGCCGGCTGGCGCTGAGCAGGCGGCTGCTGCGGTCAATGAAGGCGAAGCGCTCCGGATCAGGCGCGCCGAAGAAACAGTGCAGAAAGCCATTGATGGCCTGGGTTTTGGTCATGGTTTGTGCTCCTGCACAAGCGGAAGGCGCGGGGCGGGATTATTCCCAGGGTGGCGCACCCCCGCCGGAATCACATGTGGACAGGGTGTCTGGTGTTTGCAGTTGCTGCAGTTCGGCGACGAGGCTGTCGATGAGGGGGAGATGACTGCTGAGCTGCGAGCAGTTGCCCAGCCGCTGCAGGCTGTTCTGCAATCGCCGGGCTGCCTGCAGGGCTGCTTTAAGATCCTGCTGGCGGGCTAAGTTCTCCTGCCGCCGGTTTAGCTCCCGCAGCTGGCGACTCAGGCCGGGGTGGCTCAGCTGGCCGGTCAGAACGGACTGACGCAAGGGCTCGAAGTCCACCGCGGGCAGCTGCCCCTCGGCTTCAATCTGCTGCAACAGGTGCAGACTGCGGAAGTCGGGCGGACAGTAGCCCAGGTCATCGGTCAGCGCCTGGGGGGCTTCCCGTTCGAGATAATGGTAGGCCTGGGTAAGCTTGTCGGCGGTTTGCTGGCGGATGCGGATCTCTTCGCGGCAGTAGCTGGCGAAGTCGGTATAGCCCCATTGGCGGTACAGTTGTTCGTGGCGGACCTGGCACAGCAGTTCACCCAGTTCGATCCAAGATGCCTTGAAGGAGCGGGCTCGGCTGAGCAGGTGGTGGCGGGTACTGCCGGGTTCGACCTGCTGCAACAGCTTTTCGATATGTTGCTCGGCACGGCTGCGGGCCGTCGTCATCGGTTTCACTCCAGTTGACGGGTAATTCAGGATTTCCCGGTTATACCACAGTTTGCCTGTGCTGGCAGGCTTTTGCCCGGTCTTTGGCCGGTTTTGACGAGGAAGGGAGGGTGCTGGTTGCCCATGACCTGTTCGAATCCTGCCTGGTGCCCCTGTGTTGTCGGGCCTCAAACCGGCCAGATGCTGGAGCTCGGTCACCCGCTGGTGTTGCGTGATCGTTATACCGATGCCTGGCCGCAAACCGCCTGTGGCGCCTTGCTGTTGCTGCAGGATCAGCAGGGCCGGCCGTTGGCCTGGGCCCTGCGCGACGCCGATGGGCCGGTGGTGGCCCGGGTGATTGCCGCGCCCGCCAGTGCTGCCGCAGAATTGCTCAGTGTCGACTGGTTTGTCCGGCGCCTGACGCAGGCCGTGCAATTGCGGCGTGACCATGTGGATCTGGAGCAGACGGATGCCTATCGGCTGGTCAATGGCGAAGGTGACGGTCTCAGCGGTTTGACGCTTGATTGCTATGCTGGCCATCTGCTGCTGCAAATGTACGGCCATTGCTGGCAGCTGCATCGCCGGGCGCTGCAGGAGGCGATCGTGCGGTTGCTGGCGCCGGTCTCGCTGCACGAAAAGTTTCGTCCGCGCCAGACCCGGGGGCTCAGTCGCGAGGAACAGCAGGACCTCTGCCGGCTGGTGCACGGCCAGGCGCCGCCGGCTCCCTTGCTGGTGCAGGAAAATGGTCTGTATTTCCAGGTGGATCTGATGGCCGGTCTGCACAGTGGCCTGTTCATGGACCAGCGCGACAATCGCCGGGATCTGATGCGACGGGTTGCTGGCCGGCGGGTGCTGAATCTGTTTGCCTATACCGGGGCATTTTCGGTTGCCGCCGCTGCGGCAGGGGCGCGTCAGGTTACCAGCGTTGATCTGTCGGCCGCCGCCTTGCAGCAGGCCCGGCAGAATTTCGGGCATAATCGCCTCAATCCCAAACGACATGCCTTCATTTGCGCGGACTGTTTTGAGATTCTGCCGCAACTTGGCCAGCAGGCGGAGCGTTTCGATCTGGTACTGATGGATCCGCCCAGTTTCTCCAGCACCGCTAAAAGCCGTTTCACCACCGCCGCCGGCACGGTCAGTCTCGTGAGGCAGGTCCTTGACCTGCTGGAGCCGGGTGGGCTGTTGATTGCTTCATCCAACCACCAGAAAACCGACCTGGCCGACTACCTCAAACTGCTGCGGCGGGCCGCGCTTGACGCGGTTGCCGGTTTGCGGGTTATTCACTGTGGCGGCCAGTCCGGTGATTTTCCGCACAGTGTCAGTTTTCCGGAGGGTCGTTACCTGAAATACGTTGTGGCAGTCAAGACGGCCATGGTCTGATGTTGCCGCCTTTTTTCAGAAGGCGTTGGCCCTGCTGGCCTTTGCTGCTATAATGCCACTTTTATGTGATTGCTGCTAAAAAGCGTGGCCTCTGATGGCCCGATGGAACGGGATTCATGACAGCCTCTTCGGATAATGGCGGAATCGTTAAAAATATCTTTGCCGGCTATTTTATTCTGTTGCTGCATGTGCTGCTGTTGGTGGTACTGGGGCTGTTTATTGTATTTTTCCGTGGTCTGGTGCTCTATCTGCCCTGGATTGTTGGTGGCCTGACGGTTCTGTTGTTACTGTCCGCTTGGTGGTTCTATCGTCGCTACCGGCGCGGCGCCCGGTCGCTTGCCGGTGCCCTGGCGGCGGTTCCGACCGGGCGCGCTGTGGAGATTTCGCTGCTTGGCGGACTTGCCAGTATGCGGGTCGGTGCGCCCGTGGCCGGAGCCGGTGGTGGGCCCGTGCCATTGCAACTGGAAGATCCTCGCAGCGCCAGATTGCGTCAGCTCGATCGCCTGCTGGAGATGTATCAGCAGCAGCTGATCAGTCGTGAGGAGTTTTTGGCGCTTAAGGCTGAGTTGCTCGCGGCCTTGCCGGAAGAGCAGGATTCGGGGCAGGGCACGACCATCGCAATCCGCTGCGAGACGACGGAACCCTGAAGCCCGGGCGGCCGTGGCGGGAAAAAACTGGTTGCATTTTGCTGGAGCCGGTGCTAAAGAACAGCGTCTTGAATGTCGGGGTGTAGCGCAGCCTGGTAGCGCACCTGCCTTGGGAGCAGGGGGTCGGAGGTTCAAATCCTCTCGCCCCGACCATCGTCAGGCGCCAGTAGCTCAGCTGGATAGAGCATGTGACTTCTAATCACAGGGTCGAGGGTTCGAGTCCTTCCTGGCGCGCCACGATGGCCGGCCCCGATCGATTTTCGCAGTTGACAAATAGAGGCAAGGTGCATACGATTGCCGCTCGTTTTGTGTGGTGGGTGTAGCTCAGTTGGTAGAGCGCTGGATTGTGACTCCAGTTGTCGAGGGTTCAAGTCCCTTCACTCACCCCAATTTAATTACCAGACTCGATCGTCGATGTTCTTGTCGGACTCCCGACGGGTGCAGCCAGGATCGGGTCTTTTTTGTTATCAGCGATTGATGCCGCGCCTTGGTGGCGTCAGTCGTAGATGCCTCTGCAGTGTCGGCGAGAGTGGCGGAATTGGCAGACGCACTGGATTTAGGATCCAGCGGGTAACCGTGGGGGTTCGAGTCCCCCCTCTCGCACCAGCGATCAGTAGGCTGGACCGCAGGCTACGCCTGCGGTCCAGCTTGCCATGCCTCGTGATACGGTTGGTGCTGCCAACGCGCCAAGCCTCTTTAACAAGTTATTTTTAGTCTTCTTTTTAGTCCTACGGAAAGGGATTCATGCATGAACGTTCAGGTCGAAGCCATAAGCCCGGTGAAGAAAAAAATCAATGTCGAGATCAGCGCTGAACGTGTCAGCAGTGAAATCGCCGCGACCTATAAGAAAATTGCCAAAAATGCCAAGATTAAAGGGTTTCGCAAGGGCAAGGTGCCAATGTCGGTGGTGGAAAAGTATTTTGCCGGCGACATGGAGCAGGACGTTGTTAACCGCCTGATCCAGGAGACCTACTACCAGGCGCTGGTCGACCACGATATCGCTGCCATCGCTCATCCGACCATCGAGCAGAGCGGTGAACTGCATAAGGATCAGCCCTTTACCTACGAAGCCCACGTCGAGGTCAAGCCCGAGGTGGAAGCACGGGACTATAAGGGACTGAGTCTGCAGAAGGAGGCTTTTGTTTTCGACGGACAACTGGTGGAAACGCGTATCGAGCAGATGCTTGAAAGCCGTGCCCAGCAGGAGGTGGTGGTACGCGACGAAGCCCAGCAGGGCGACTTTGTTACCATCGACTTCGAAGGTTTTGTCGACGGGGTCGCTTTTGAGCATGGTGCCGCCACGGATCACGTTCTCGAACTGGGTTCCGGCAGCTTCATCGACGGTTTCGAAGACCAACTCGTCGGCATGAAGCGCGGCGAGGAAAAGGAGATAGCCGTAACCTTCCCGCAGGAATATGGCAACAAGGAGCTGGCCGGCAAGGATGCCACCTTCAAGGTGGCGCTGAAAGAAATCAAGGTCAAGGTTCTGCCGCAGCTGGACGATGAGCTGGCGGGTGAATTTGGCGCTGAGTCAGCCGAGCAGTTGCGCCAGAAGCTGACCGACAACCTGCAGCAGCAGGAGCAGAAGCGTATCGAGGAGGATCTCAAGGAGCGCCTGATGGCGGCACTGATTGAACGCAATCCCATTGAGGTGCCTGATACCATGATCGAGCGTCAGCTCGATTTCATGCACGAGAATCTGTCACGGCGCCTCAAGGCTCAGGGTCTGAATATGGAAATGATGGGGATGAATGCCCAGTCGTTCCGTGCCATGTACCGTAATACCGCTACCCGCCAAGTGCAGGGTAGCCTGCTGCTGGAAGCGGTTGGCCGGCAGGAGAGCATTGCTGTCGATGAGGCCGAAGTTGATCAGCGTCTGGTCGAAATCGCCGAGATGGCTCAGGCCCCGCTGGAAGAGGTAAAGAAATACTATGCGGGTGAAGAGGCCCGCAAGGGCCTGTTGGCGCAGATCGAAGAGGAAAAGGTGATGCGCTTTTTGCTCGATCAGGCCAGCATCGAAGAGGTGGCAGCCGAGGTGCTCAAGGGAACGGCTGGCGCCGCTGAACAGGAGTAAACCGATGGCGTATGTGCCGATAGTCGTCGAACAGACCGGACGCGGGGAGCGCTCCTACGATATCTATTCGCGCCTGCTGAAGGATCGTATAGTGTTTCTTGGTGGCGGAATCGATGACCATATCGCCAACCTGGTGGTCGCCCAGCTGCTGTTTCTCGAATCGGAGGACAGTGACAAGGATATCCACCTGTACATCAACTCTCCCGGCGGTGTCGTGTCGGCCGGGATGGCCATCTACGACACCATGCAGTACATCAAGGCACCGGTGTCGACCATTTGTGTCGGCCAGGCTGCCAGCATGGGCGCTTTGCTGTTGGCGGCGGGTGCGGCAGGCAAGCGCTACGCCCTGCCGCATGCCCGTATCATGATTCATCAGCCCTTGGGAGGGTTCCAGGGCCAGGCTTCGGATATTCATATCCACGCGCAGGAGATTCTGCGCCTGCGCGAAAGCCTCAATCGGATTCTGGCCGGCCACAGTGGTCAGTCTCTGGACAAGATTGCCGCCGATACCGAACGCGACTACTTCATGGGTGCCCAGGAAGCCTGTGACTACGGTATTGTCGACCGCATCGTGCAGTCGCCGGGACGGACTCCGGCCGACTGAGGCGTGGCGTCGTGCCATCGCTGCGGCAGGCGGTGACACCTTTTTTTGCAAAGGAACGACTTCATGGAACGACATGACAAACGCTCTGGCACGCTCACCTGTTCCTTCTGTGGTAAAACGCAGGAAGAGGTGAAAAAGCTGATTGCCGGCCCCTCGGTCTACATCTGTGATGAATGTATCGAGTTGTGCCAGGAAATCATAGACGAGGAACTCGGCCAGCAGGCCGCCGACCAGAGTGATGTCCTGCCGACGCCGGCACAGATCCGCGAAACCCTGGATGATTATGTGGTTGGTCAGGACCGGGCCAAAAAGGTGCTGGCTGTGGCCGTTTACAATCACTACAAACGGATACGCTGCGTGGGGGCGACCCGGCGTGGCGATGAGGTGGAAATCCAGAAAAGCAACATTCTGTTGTTGGGGCCGACGGGCAGCGGCAAAACGCTGTTGGCCCAGACCCTGGCGCGCGTGCTTAACGTGCCTTTTGCCATGGCCGATGCCACCAACCTTACGGAGGCCGGCTATGTGGGTGAAGATGTCGAGAACATCATCCTGTCTTTGGTGCAGGCGGCCGATTATGACATCGACAAGGCCCAGCGTGGCATCATCTATATTGATGAGATCGACAAGATCGCCCGCAAGAGCGAATCGCCTTCGATTACCCGCGATGTGTCGGGCGAAGGTGTGCAGCAGGCGTTGTTGAAGATTATCGAAGGCACCACCGCCAGCGTGCCGCCTAAAGGAGGCCGCAAACATCCGCAGCAGGAATTCATCAAGGTCGATACCACCAATATCCTGTTTATCTGCGGCGGGGCTTTCTCCGGCCTGGAAGAGGTGATTTCCCGCCGTATCGGACGGCGCCATATCGGTTTTGCCGCCGCGGTAACCGAGGAGAAGGTTCGCCAGCCGACCGGACAATTGCTGTCCCGGGTGGAGCCGGGCGATTTGCTCAAATATGGCCTGATTCCGGAATTCATCGGTCGGCTGCCGGTGGTGGCAACGTTGGAAGAATTGAGCGAGGAGGCGCTGGTTCAGATTCTCAAGGAACCGAAGAACGCCCTGATCAAACAGTATCAGAAACTGTTCGATCTGGAGGACGTTGCGCTCAAGTTCACGGATACGGCACTGGTGGCCATCGCTCGCGAAACGGCCAAGCGCAAGACGGGTGCTCGTGGCTTGCGTTCGATTCTGGAAGAAACCATGCTGGATGTGATGTATGACGTGCCGTCGCAGAAACACATCAAGGAGGTCATCATCAACGAAGAGGTGGTCCTGAAGCGGGCTGAACCGTTGATTGTCTACGACTGTGCTGAATCGGTAAACCAGTAGGGAGACTGCATGACGCAAACGTCTGAAGTAACCGACGCAAACCAGCAGGGAGCAGGGAGAATACCCCTGCTCCCTTTGCGTGATATCGTTATTTTTCCACAGATGGTGACGCCGCTGTTTGTTGGCCGACCTCGTTCAGTCGGGGCTCTGGAGCAGGCCATGGCCGGCGAGCGGTTGATTTTTCTGGTGGCTCAGAACGACGCTGAGGTGGATGATCCCGTTCTGGAGGATCTCTACCGTGTTGGCACCGTGGCCCATATCGCCCAGCTGCTCAAACTGCCTGATGGTACCATGAAGCTGTTGGTGGAAGGTCGCAGCCGAGCCCGTCTGACCGGTCTGGAGGAGCAGGAAGACTGCTTCTATGCCCTGTATGAGACGCTGACGCCGCACCTGGAAGATTCCCTGGAGGTTCAGGCTCTCACCCGCAGCGTACGGGCGCTGTTCGAATCCTATGTCAGCCTCAGTCGCAAGGTGCCGGCCGAGGTGGTCACGGCGGTGGAGAACCTGACCTCGCCGGCGGTGCTGGCTGATACCATCACCGCTCACCTGAACTTGCGGGTTGACGAAAAGCAGGAGATCCTCGAGCAGCTTGATGCTGTGCCGCGACTGGAAAGCCTGCTCGAAGCGCTCGAACGCGAGGTGGAAATCCTCAAGATTGAACGCAAGATCCGCAAACGGGTCAAGAGCCAGATGGAGCGTACCCAGAAGGAGTATTATCTTAACGAGCAGATGCGCGCCATCCAGAAGGAACTTGGCGACAAGGACGAGTTCAAGCAGGAACTGCGTGAGATTGAGGAGCGCATCGAAAAACAGCGGCTGTCGGCCGAAGCGGCCGACAAGGCCCGGGCCGAGTTGCGCAAGTTGAAGATGATGTCGCCGATGTCGGCCGAGGCTACGGTGGTGCGCAACTATATCGACTGGCTGCTGTCACTGCCCTGGAGCAAGACTAGTCGCGACACCCACGATCTGGCCCATGCCCGGGCCGTGCTTGACACCGATCACTTCGGCCTGGAAAAGGTCAAGGAGCGCATTCTTGAGCATCTGGCGGTGCAGGCGCTGGTCAAGAAGATCAAAGGGCCGATTCTCTGCTTGGTTGGCCCTCCCGGCGTGGGCAAGACCTCGCTGGGGCGCTCCATCGCCCGGGCGGTTAATCGCCGTTTTGTGCGTATTTCCCTTGGTGGGGTGCGCGATGAGGCGGAAATTCGCGGTCACCGCCGCACCTATATCGGCTCCATGCCGGGCAAGATTGTCCAGAGCATGAAGAAGGCTGGTGTGCGCAATCCGGTGTTTCTGCTGGATGAAATCGACAAAATGTCGACGGATTTCCGCGGCGATCCTTCGGCCGCCCTGCTGGAGGTGCTTGATCCGGAACAGAACCGAACCTTTGTCGACCATTTTCTTGATGTTGATTACGATCTTTCCCATGTCATGTTCATTACCACGGCCAACAGTCTGCAGGGCATTCCGGCGCCCTTGCTCGACCGCATGGAAGTGGTGCGCCTGAGTGGTTACTCCGAAGAGGAGAAGATTCGTATTGCGATCGATCACCTGATCGGCAAACTGCTGGCCGATCATGGTCTCAAACCGGACCAGGTCCGGTTTTCTCAACCGGCCCTGCTGGAGATTATCCGCTGCTATACCCGTGAGGCTGGCGTACGCGAACTGGAGCGCAACCTGGCTGCCATCTGTCGCAAGGTGGCTCGCCAGAGCCTTGAGCGGGCGCGACCGCAGCAACGCAGCCTCATTGGCGCGGCTCAGGTCCGGCGTCTGCTCGGCGTGGCACCCTACCGTTATGGGCAGAGCGATCAGGTGTCGCGCTGTGGTGTGGCTACCGGTCTGGCCTGGACGCAGACCGGTGGCGAGGTGCTGATGATTGAGGTGCTCGATCTGCCGGGGCAGGGCAAGCTTACCGTTACGGGTAAGCTTGGCGAAGTCATGCAGGAATCGGCACAGGCCGCCCTGGCCTATATCCGTTCACGCTGGCAGTCGCTTGGGTTAGAGCGGGACTTCTACCGCAACCTCGATATTCATATTCATGTGCCTGAGGGGGCCATCCCCAAGGATGGTCCTTCCGCCGGTATCACCATGGCCACGGCTCTGGCCTCGGCCCTGACCCATCGCCCGGTGGATTGCCGACTGGCGATGACCGGTGAAATCGATTTGCGGGGCGATGTTCTGGAAATCGGCGGTCTGAAGGAAAAACTGCTTGCCGCCCGACGGGCAGGGATCACCCGGGTGCTGATTCCGCAGGCCAATATCCGTCATTTGACGGAGGTGCCAGCGGAATTGCGCAAGGCTCTGACCATTGAGCCGGTCCAGCACATGGATCAGGTGCTGGAACGTTCCTTGCTTGCCGCAGAACAGCCGTCGTAGGGGCCTTGAAACTGGCCTGCAGGGTCGTCTCGGACCCTGTTTAGCCCTTGTACTGCCCCTGTATCTCTGTTATAACTGGCGCGTTTTCTACGCCCATTTCACCGAAAACTAGGAGGTTAGCCGTGACAAAAACTGAGCTGGTAAATGCAATAGCCGAGAAGGCCGAATTGAGCAAGAGTGATGCGGAAAAAGCCCTGAAGGCTTTCGTCGACGTTGTCACCAGCGCATTGCAGGCCGATGACAAGATCGCCCTGGTCGGTTTTGGCACCTTCAGCGTCGGTGAGCGGGCGGCACGGGTCGGCAAGAACCCCCAGACTGGCGATCAGATCGAAATCGCGGCTGCCAAGGTGCCCAAATTCAAAGCCGGCAAGGCTCTCAAGGACGCTATCAACGAGGCCTGAAAAATAACGCAGTTGCAGTAAATATCTTCTTTACATCACTTGGCTAATCTGATAGTTTCCACCGCGTTGCACACGAAGGGGCTGTAGTAGAGTCGGTTACAACGCCGGCCTGTCACGCCGGAGGTCGCGGGTTCGAGTCCCGTCAGCCCCGCCATTTTACGAGTAGATAATGGGCGAATAGCTCAGCCGGGAGAGCATCGGTCTTACAAACCGAGGGTCACAGGTTCGATCCCTGTTTCGCCCACCAGTAAAAACAACAGGTTACAGCGAAAATGCTGTAACCTGTTCGTGTTTTTGGGGGCAGTGTCAAGTAAACTGTCAAGTAACGGGGGTTCTGTCATACTGGGGCGGCTGGGGCTGTCATGTCAGGCTGTAATGCGCTGTCAGACGATAAAACCGCAACCCAGCATATATAGGGAAGGTACGCAAAGGTACAAGGTCATCAAGGGGCCGGAATCATTGCGGAAAAGTGCTGTGACCTTCTGTGACCTTTGGGGTTGAAGGCAACCAAAGGTCACAACCTACTGTCAAGTAATCAACTTGACAGTTACAACCCAGCATATATAGGGAAGGTACACAAAGGTACAAGGTCATCAAGGGGCCGGAATCATTGCGGAAAAGTGCTGTGACCTTCTGTGACCTTTGGGGTTGTGGGTCATCAAAGGTCACAGCCTGCTGTTAAGTAATCAACTTGACAGTTGCAACCCAGTATATATAGGGAAGGTACACAAAGGTACAAGGTCATTAAGGGTTTGGAATCATTGCAGAAAAAAGAATGACCTTTGAAACGCGAAGCTTCAAAGGTCATTCAAAGGTCACAGCGTCGCCAACAGCGGCGCTTTTTTGTTTTCGGTGGCTTTAGCGCTCCGCGCCAACGGCAGCAGCAGGCGAAGCAAGCCGGTCAAGGACGCCAACGGCGCTTTGCAGGTGATCCGGCGCCAAGTGGGCATAGCGTAGCGTCATGGTCAGCGACTTATGCCCCAGCAGGCGGGAAACGGTTGTCAGGTCTACGCCGTTCATGACCAGTTGTGACGCGAAGGTGTGCCGCAGGTCGTGAAAGCGGAAGTCGGACAGCTTGGCCCGCTGGCAGGCGCGGTCAAAGCCGCGTTTCATGTCGCACCAGCGGCGGCCGGTGGCCGGGTTGGTGAACACATAGCCGGCCGGGTCAATCGGCCGCACCAGCCCCCGCAGGCAATCGGCCAGGGTGCTGTTTATCGGCACATCGCGGCTTTCGCCGTTTTTGGTTTTGTTCAAGCGGATAAAGCCATGTTTCAGGTCTACACGATCCCAGGTCAAGCCTAAGACTTCCTCCTTGCGGCAGCCGGTATTCAAGGCGCAGATCAGCACCGGCCGCACCTCGGCAGCAGCGCAGGCCACCAGGCGTTGCGCTTCCTCGGTCGATAGAAACCGCAAGCGGGCGTTGTTCTCCTTTTGCAGCTTGCAACGCCGCACGCGGTCTAGGGTGTCCTTGGTCAGTAACTCCCAGTCGTGGCCCTTGGTGGCCATGTGCTTCAGGGTGGCTATCCGCCGGTTGACGCTGGCAACCGCCAAGGGTGGCGCGGTCAGGCGGCCATTGCGGCGGTTGGGCCGGGGATCGCTCAACAGGCGGCTTTGCCATGCCTCGATAGCGGCAAGGCTCAGCTGTGCCAATTTATAGTGCCCCAGCGCCGCCTTGATTTCAGCAACGTATAGTTTCTTTGTGGCGTAGTTGCCGCGCCCGGCAATGAAGGCATCGTATTTTTCGCACAGCTCAGCCACGGTAAAGCGGGCTAGCTGGCGGCGGTCCTGCTGCAGTACCTCGCCTTCTGCTACCGATTTGCGGCGGCAGGCGAGCAGATATTCAGCGTCCGACTTCAACTTGCTGTTGGCGCTCTCGAAATGTTGCCGGCCATCGGGGCCGCTGTAGGTGATCCACCAGGTTTTACCGCGAAGGTAAACGCCCTTGCTGTTTTTTGCGCGTGCCATTGGCAGCCCTCCTTGTGAAAACGGCCGGCAGGGGGCGCGGATCGTTCGCGCCCTTTTTCGGCTTGGCCTGTTGCCTAGCCGGCCTTGGGTGGGGTGCGCTCCGGCTCTTGCCTTCATCGGCGTTTCGCGCCGTCATAAGCTCAGATCGGCCGGCGGCCATCGCTCCCCCTCGATTCTTGTTTGTTCGCTCGCTGCTCACTGCCCCCAGCCAGCGAAGCAAAACAGGCAGGCGGGCGGTTCGGTTCCAATTTGGATTATCGGGAAAACAGGCGGCCGGACAGGTCATGCTTTTTTTTCTGGCGTCGTCAGAAAAATGACGCTTTTTTCCCCTGGGGCCGCTTTCCATTCTTGACGTTTCGCTTGACACTATATTGCAAGACGTTGCTTTTGCAAGGCTTTTTTGCGGCCTTCTGATTCCTAAACCGAAGGCCAGAGCGTAACCGGGCCGGTTTTCTGGTGTTTTTGATCCTGTTTTTTAATGAATGTTTAACGGGTGGCAAGTTAACGCAAGGTGGGCGGCGGTTTTTTGTTGAAGTTCCAATTTTCCAACCGATAGGTGAAAGTCAAATGGATTTGCAAACCGGGGTTTGAACTACCCGCTATGGCGACAGCGGCGGAAGGACCCGCGAACAGTCAGCCGGTGGAATAGCGCGGCGGGCCGGGTGACGGTGTGGCGCCGCGTGGTGTGACCTTGGGCGGTTATTATTTTTTTCGGTGGGTTGGCAGGCGGGGGCGCGGGGTGGTAGTGCGGGGTGCTAGTGCGCGGCACCAGGCGGCACGGCCACGCCAGCCGGGGCCGGGGGGTGGTGGCAGGCGGTGATCGATGCGGATACGGTAGCCGGTGGCGTGGTATGGGCTGCGCCCTCGGCGGCGGTGGTCGCCGCAGTGGGCGGCGCGGTGCTCCAGCGGCGCCAGGTCGCCATCGGGTGCGCCGTGGATATGGTACCGCCGGCACCAGGGGCACCAGACATACACCACGCCGACATCGCGAACCAGCCAGCCATGCAGCACAGGTGGCGCAGGCGCTGGCGTGGTGGCTGGGGCCATGATGTGAACACGCTGTGTGCTCTGTAGTTGTTTTTGATTGTCATTTCTCATGGCAAACCTTCCGTTTAGCTGATGTTTTCCGTTTGGAACGTTCTTTGCCGCTGTTCTTGCCGGGCTGGTCGCCGGCGGGAAAAACATCATCCCACGGGCGCACCGGCCCCAGCTCCAGCGCGTCAAACGGCGGCAACGCAGCCACCATGGCGCACGCCTCGGCGAGCTCAGCGGCCAGGTAGTCACGTATCCGCCGTTCGGTGGTCTGGCCGGCGGCGGCCGGCGGTAGATGGGTGTCGTATTCCACGGCGGCGGCGGCGTGGATGCCGTGCCTGCCGCAGTCCACCAGTAGCCGGCCGGTGGCATCGGTGGCGCCGGTGACGATGCCGATGCGCGGCACATCGTCGCCGATGGTGCCGCCGTAGCACAGCACCAGGTCATCGACTCGCGGACGGTAGTCGGTCGGGCGGATGGTGGTAGTCGTGATGCGGTCGGGGTCGGTCATGGTCGGTCCTCTCTGTGGGGGTCTGGGGTGGCGCAGCCCAAAAACGGGGCAGGCCAGGGTATGGCTGCGGGGCTGATCGTCGATCCTGGGGCGTTTATGGCGCTTCTTTTTTTTCAGTGATTTCGGCATTTTGGCTGGCGGCGACCAGTTCGGCGCGGGTGGCCTCGGCGGATTGTCCCCCTTGCCACCAACGGAACCGCGCCGGCGCGTCAAACGGGATACACAGCGCGCCATCGGCGCCGATAGTCGGCAGGCTGGCGGGGTTCTCCGGTGGCCAGGGTGGCAGCTCACGCACTGGCGCCGGCGGCTCAGGTGTCGCTGCGGCTACGGCGGCGCCCTCGACCAGTAGCCGGTGCGCCAGGCCGGCGGGCAGCCGTGCGGTCATGCCGGCGCGCAGCTCTACGATTTCGCCGGCGGCATTGCGCAGCCGCACCAGCTGGCGAAAGACAACAGGAATCAGGCCATGATCGGTGGCGGCGGCGGTCATGGTGCCGGCTCCGCGCCGACCAACTCCCAGCCGTCATCCGGCCGCAGCTGCGGCGGTTCCGGCGGCAGCGGCGGTGCCACGACATCATCGTCGACCATCTCGCACGGCCGGGCGGCGGGCCGGAAGGTCACGCTGGCTTTGGCCGCGGCGCCACGGCCGCCGTAGTCGTAGCGGATACCGGCGACGCTCAGCGGCACACGCAGGCGCTCGAGCGCCGCCCGTAGCCCTCGGGCCGTCGGGAACCGATCCGCCGGGCCGGGCTGCGCGATATCCCGCAGCCGCCCGGCGACCTCACCGAACGAGCCGCTCAGATACTCGCCACGGCCGGCCAGCTCGACCAGCGCGCCAAACAACAGGTTGGTCTCCGCCAGTTCCAGGTGTTGGCGCCCCTGATTGCGCGCGAAATCACGCAGATAGCGGGCACCGGCGCCGGGCCGATGGGCCTCTGCTATCGCCGCCGCCAGCCGAGCAAACTCGGCCATACGGGGCAGCTGCGGCGGCCGATACCGGGGCAACAGCGCCAGGCCGCCGGCGAGCATACTATACAGGCCGCCGAGGATGCCCGGCCGCAGGCGCTCGAACTCCGCGTCTAGCTCATCATCGGGGCGGCGGTCGCCATCCTCTATCCGCTCCAGGTCCACGCGGATCGATCGTTCCAGCAGGTCAGCCCGACCCGATAGCGCGGTAATCCCCGTCACAAGCAGCAGCACGTCGGCGCGCAGGGTAACCACGTCGCCATCCGAGTGCAGGCGGCGGCGCTGGGGGCTGGCGCCCGTGAGAACCCCGCAGAGCACGTCCGCCATATCGGCGGGGATCGCCGACAAGTTGTCCAGCGCCAGGCAGGCGGACCGGCTCAGCAGCAGATCCAGGTCATCGGGTTTCCTCGGCAGCAAGGATAGCGGCGCGTCCGATGGATCGACCAGCGCCTTGATGCGGCGGGCGGCGGCGGATTTTCCCGAGCCTTGCGGGCCGGTTATGGCCAGCAGCGGCCGGGCCATCTGCGGAACCATCGCCGCCGCCAATGTCGCCAAAAAAAACAGCTGCTGGTCCGCCGGCACCGGCACCAGGCGGAACAGGTGCGCGGCATCGCCGGCCAGATCGGGGTCGGGCTGGGGTAGTTTGCCGGCGCCGGCGCGAAACGCGCCGATGGGCGCGGCGATCTGCGACCAGGCGCCGTCATGGATGCGCACGGCGCGGCCATCGCCAAGTTCGATCAACAGCGCACCATCGGGCCACCAGGCGGTGCGGTGGGCCATCGGCACGGTGCGGCCGGATCGCCGCGCCTCATGGCTCAGCACCGCACAGGCGGCGGCGATGGCGTCCTTGCCGGCTGTCTGGCCCGTCGCGGCATAGTGCATGGCCGACAGCGCCTCGACCGTGGCGGTCGCCGTCGCAATCAGCGGCAGCGGCTCGCCGCCGATATCAACATAGGTGCCGCCATACGGGTCGACGTACAGCGGCGCCCCCTCGGTCAGGGCCAGCAGGCCGGCACCACCACGGGCACGGGCCGGGGTGCCGTCGGCATCATCGGTGCGGCTCCGCCGGCGGCGCGGTGGGCGGGTCGTGGTGCGGGCCGGTGGTGGTGGATCGTCGGCGCCATCGTCGGCGCCATCGTCGGTGGTGCCATCGTCGGCGCCATCGTCGGTGCCATCGTCGGCGGTCGGCATGACCTCCGGCACGGGTTCCCAGGGCGGGGCAACCCCAGCCAACGAAACAAACAGGTCACGGGCGGCGGCATCGGTCATGCCCTCGGCGGTGCGAGCGGCAACCCAGTCGACCACGTCACCCTTGGCGGCCAGGCCGGGCAACCGCAGCCCGGCCACGGCAGCGCCGGCAGCCAACAGGGCGGCCGCAGCGCGGCCGGCGTAGCGCTCACCGGGGGCGTCGTGGTCCGGCACCACCACCACGCGGCGGCCCTGGAACAGATCGGCGTGACCGTCCGGCCACGCGCCGGCGGCGCCGGAATCAGTGGACACGGCGACCAGCCCCCAGCCTCTCAGCACATCGGCGCATTTTTCGCCCTCGACTACGTAGGCAGGCACATCGGCCGGCGCAGCCGCCAGCTCCGCCACGCCATACAGCAGCGGCGCGGCATCGCCACGGCCCGCCGCCCAGCCCCCGCCCGCCACGGGGTGGCGGAAGCGGTACTCCTTGGCGCGGCCGGCGCGGCCCGGCTCCAGCCGTTGTTTTTGGTACAGCAGACGGCCGGACCGATCACAGTAATCGTAGGTGGCGACCACCGGCCCGGCGCCGCTGGTGTTGGCGGCGGCGGTGGCTGGATCGCGGCGCGGGGTCGGTGCGGGTGCGGGTGCGGTGGCATCGATGCCGGCGGCGGCCTCCAGCCGCGCCAGCGCCGCCAAAAAATCGCAGCCCCAGGCTGCGGCGGCCAGGTCGAACAGGCCACCAGCGGCGCCACAGGCATGACAGTGCCACACGCCGTCCGCCAGGCGCACATTGCATGAGGGGTGCGACTCGCCATGCGCGGGACAGCAGATCAGCGCATGACCGGGGCCGGACGGCTGCACCTGCTCCGACACGGTCGCCAGCCAGGCGCGCACGTCCAGGCGGCGCAGCACCTCCGCCTTGCGCTGCGCCAGCGGCGCGGCATAGCGGGTATCAGGCATCGGCGCCCCCCTCCACGCGGCCGGCGGCCATGACGGCGGCGACCTCCGACAGGCGGAACCGCCGCGATTTCCCTAACTTGTAACTGGGCAGCTGGCGCCGCAGGGCGAGTTTGTATATCGAGTTTTCCGGCAAACCCAGGAATGCGGCGACATCGCCGGCAGTAACATAGGGTTCGATTGTTGCCGGCGGCAGGCTGGCGGCGGTGGTGCGCGGGTCGGTGGTGGTGGTGCGGTCGTGGGTCATGGTCGGTCCTCCTGTGGTGTGGTGTGTATGATGGGCGCCCCCGTGGCGCCGGGAATCGACAAATGGTGACACTCACGGCCGACAAACGCCGCCGACAACGCCGCCGCCGCGATTGTCCGCCGGCAGCAAAAATGGAATCGGGCGAGCAACAAGGCAGCGAGCGAAGGAAAACAGGGGGTTAGGCGGCAGGGCGGCGGGTCGGATCGGCGGCAAAAAAAATGATCAAGGCGCCGCTCAGGCGGTGGCAAAAAAACGAATTGGAACGTTTGGGGGCGCTTTTTTGGTGGTACTTCTGCCGTAATATCAGCGGCTTAGCGGGTGTTTTCAGCGAATGGCACGGGGGCGGGAAATTGGAATTGAACGGCGGCGGTATCAGCGCGGCAAGGGCAAGGTGCTGATTGCGGCGCCAGTGCGGGCAGCCTGCAGCAGGGCGGCGGCGTGGCCCTGGTAGCGGCTGCGCCAGCGGATCAGGCTTTGAGCCTCGGCACCGGCGGCCCGCTCCGCCAGGGGCGGCAGGTTGGGGGCTGGGTGAACCTGCCAACGATGCAACAGGCTGTCGAGCCGTTGCCAGCTTGCGCCGCTATGATCGCGCCAAGCGGCTTCACCGCGGCACGTTTTAACGGTGGCGCGGTCCTGTTCCACACTGCCCGGCCAACCCCAAACCTGCAGCACAGCCAGAGCCTGCAGGGCAGCGGCGCGCTTTTTTTCCGGCAAGGCCCGATCCAGCCGGGCGGGTTCGTCGGCGCCATCAAGGCGTTGTTCGGCTTCGATGGTTTCCAGCAGGGCGCACAGATCGCGCCGTAGATCGGCCTTGCTGCGCCGGGGGTCAAGCTCAATCAGGCGGTGGTGGTGAATGCGGCGGGCGTTCGGCTGGCGGTAGGCGCTGGCGGGTTTTTCGTGCTGATAGATTGCGGCGGCATCCGGCCAACTCAGCCAGGCGGCAGCGGGGGCGGCGGTCCGCGTGACGATTTCGAGCAGCTGGTGGACAGCCAGCAGATCATCGGCAGCGGTGGTCAGGCTGGCGCTGTAGTCCTCCCCCAGGGTAACGTGCAACCAGCCACGCAAGGCGCTACTGCGGGGTGGCAAGGCGGCGGCAGCGGGTGCCCAGGGGGCAAGGCTCAGGTTTTCGACCTCGGGCGAGTGCAGCAGCACGGCGGCCTTGATCGCGGCGGCCTGTTGCTCACTGGTCAGGCTGGCATCGGTCAGGGCAGCACGGGCACAACGGCGGGCAGCGCTCAGGCGCTCCGGCAGGGCAGCCAGGGGCGCCCCCGTCAAAAACAACGCCAGGTGGCGCAGTGGGCCACAAAGCGCCGGTGGCGTGGTGGCGACAGGCTGCGGCGGCTGCGTCATGGCTTCAACCAAGGCGGCCTGCTCCAGCGGCACCAGCTCCGCCAGCAAAAAGGCGGGCAAGCTGTTTTCGTCGTGGGCTGGACTTGGGGTTGCAGTGGTCACGGGTTCCCCTTCCCCCTGCTGCAGAGCAGCGAGCGAACAAAACGGGGTAAGGTCAGGCAGGCAGAAGGCGGCACAGTGTGGCAGTAAAAAAACCTCATAAACTTAACCCCAAACGGGAAGATAACGCAAGGTCACAGAAAAAAACAGAGCGGAATCAATAGCTTAATGACCTTTGCTTGCCTACAGGGTCAAAGGTCATCAAAGGTCACAGCACTTTTCATCAATGATTCCGGCTACTTAATGACCTTGTACCTTTGTGTACCTTTCTTATATAGAAGTAAAAAAAAAGGATAGACAGAAGGTCGGGGCTTCTGTATAGTCCCCAGCGTTGCCGGCAGAAATTGTCAAGTAACTGTCAAGTTCGGTATCGAAAAACAGTCAAAATAGCGCTACTGACAGAAAAAGCCAATCCGGTAAGTTGTTGGAAATGCAAGGAACGCAAGGCAATGCTAGACAGATAAAACTAAAAAATTATAACTTACAAACCGAGGGTCACAGGTTCGATCCCTGTTTCGCCCACCAAAACAGAAAACCAGGGGGCTGTAGTAGAGTCGGTTACAACGCCGGCCTGTCACGCCGGAGGTCGCGGGTTCGAGTCCCGTCAGCCCCGCCATAAAACAAAAGAGACCAGCGCTACTGCGCTGGTCTCTTTTGTTTTATGGTTGTTGTGTTTTGGGGCTGTTCACTTCAGCAGCTCTTGGAGGTGTGTGACATAGTCCGCTGCTGAACCGGGTCGAAAGCCGGTTGTGGCAATCTTGTCGCCGGCGGCATTGAACAGCAGCAGGGTCGGGAAGCCGCGAACGCGGTATTGGCGGGCTAGCTGGTCATTGCGGCGAGCCTGTGCGGCGCTTTGGGGCAGGCGCTTGGGAAAGTCGACCTTCAGCAAAACCAGTTCCTTGGCGGCGAAGTCAGCAAATTCCGGTTGTGATAGAACGTTCTTGTTGAGTTGGATGCACCAGTGGCACCAATCAGAGCCGGTGAAATACATCAGAACAGGCCGTTGCTGCTCCCGCGCCTGGGTAAAGGCACGGTCGGAGTCTTCCAGCCACAGGGAGGCACTCAAAACAACAGACGGGAACAGCAGCAGGGCGATCAACAGCAGCAGGGGGCGTTTCATTGGCAGGGGGTCTCCTCGGCGCCGTAACAGTTGAACCAGGCGCGCTGTGCAAAGGGTTTGCGTTCCTTCTGCGGCCAGTGTTCGGCCGGTCGGCCTATGGGCAGCAGAATCTGCAGTTTTTTGTCTGTCGGCAGCATCAGCAGCTGGGCCACCCGGTCGGCGCGCTGTTCTAGGCGCAGCCAGCCATCGATCCAGACGCTGGCATAGCCGAGTGCCGTGATGGCCAGCAACATGTTTTCCACCGCGGCGGCGCAGTCTTCTATCTGGAAGTTGTAACCTTCATAAACAGCTGCCGGCTGCCGGTCGATCAGGCAGGCGATCATCGCCGGCGCCTGCTGCATGGCCTGGTTGGCCGGATGCATGGCCTGCAACTTGGCAAGTAGAACCGGATCGTCGATGATGATGAATTCGGTGGTCTGGGCGTTCCGGCCGGAAGGGGCCTGCAGCCCGGCCTGTATGATGCGTCTGAGGTCCGTGCGCGGCACCGGGTCGGCCAGGAGGGGGCCACGATAGCTGTGGCGCTGGTTGATGGCGTCGAACAGATCCAAGGAAATCCTCCTTTCCAAAGGGAGAGTGACAACTCTCGCTGGTGACTGCAGTGTAGCGTAGAAGGCGTCTCTGGGCAAATCCGAGGGGTGTGCAACCCGTTGGGGGCTCTACCAAAGAAAAAGGCAGCGCGGAGCTGCCTTTTTCTTTGGATGGATGAATGTATGGATTAGAGCTTGTCGGCATTTTCAGCCAGGTAGCTGGCTACGCCTTTGGGATCGGCCTTCATGCCTTGGTCCCCTTTTTGCCAGCCGGCGGGGCAGACATCGCCATACTGCTCGAAGAACTGCAAGGCATCGATCATGCGGATCATCTCGTCAACATTGCGACCCAGTGGCAGGTTGTTGACCACCTGGTGCTGTACCACCCCTTCGCGGTCGATCAGGAAGGAGGCGCGCAGGGCGACCCCGGCCTGGGGATGCTCAATGCCGTAGGCGCGGCAGATTTCGTGTTTGACGTCAGCCACCATGGGGAAGGCAACAGGGCCAATACCGCCATCGGCCGGGGCCGTGTTGCGCCAGGCCAGATGGGTATACTGTGAGTCGACGGAGATGCCGACGACCTCGATGCCGCGTTCCTTAAGTTGTTCGATGCGGCGGTTGTGGGCGATGATTTCCGACGGGCAGACAAAGGTAAAATCAAGCGGCCAGAAAAACAGCACCACATACTTGCCTTTGAGGTTGCTAAGCTTGAAGTCGTTGACGATGGCGCCATCGGCCAGAACGGCCGGGGCGCAGAAGTCGGGGGCCTGACGGGTTACCAGTACGCTCATTTCGTGTTCTCCTTGCAGTGGGTAGGATAAAGAAAATGCGGCGCTTGCCGCTGCTGTCTTTGTTCTTGGAACCTATTGTAGAAATATAACCACAAAAGTCAACATTGTCGGCAAATTTTTTTTGGGGGCCCTGGGAGGTCGGCTCAGGTAACGGTGTTACGGCCAGCCTGCTTGGCTCGATAGAGGGCATCGTCGGCTTTTTTCAGCAGGCTCTCCAGATCGCAGTCCTGCTGGTCGAGGGAGGCGACCCCAACGCTGATGGTGGCGTTGAACTGGCTGCCCTGGAAGGTAAAGGGAGGGGCGGCGATGGTCTGGCGTAACTGTTCGGCAACCTTGTAGGCGGCCTGGCACGAGGTTTCTGTCAGGATACAGCAGAACTCGTCACCGCCATAGCGAATCAAGGCGTCGGTTTTGCGGATCTGGCTGTTGATGCGTTGGGTAATGGCCTTGAGGGCATAGTCGCCGCAGGGATGACCATAGGTGTCGTTGATCGACTTGAACAGATCAACATCAATCATCAACAGGCTCAGATTGTGGTTGAAACGCTTGCAGCGTTCGATCTCTTTGGCCAGATGGGCTTCCATGTAGTTGCGGTTGTAAACTCCGGTGAGTTGGTCGGTCTGGTTCAGCTGCATCAGCTTGCGCTGATAGGAAACCACTTCGGTGACATCCTGGACCGACAGATAAAGCATCTCGATTTCATCGCTGGCGTTGCGCAGTGGTCCCATGGCACAGCTCTGCTGCATGTGGTCGAAATGATCCGCCAGCGAGCCGACAGGCGCCATTGGAAACAGATAATGGTGCAGTTTCTGGGAGAAGAAACAGAAGTTGCCAAAGGTCAGCACCGATTTGCAGTTGCGCAGAAAGTGCGGCCGATTGAGGTCGGGGAAGAAGTCGAACAGGTTGTGACCGACAATGGCGCTGCTCTGGATGTGGCTGTGCAATGCCATCCAGCGATTCCAGTAGTGGACCACCATCTGGCGGTCGAGAACCACCAGCCCGGTGTTGATGGTGTCAAAAATCTGCGCGAAGATCACTCGTAAGCCTCCAGGAAGGCGTGCAAAGCCTTTTTCAGCCAGGTGATGGAATGCTGGTTGGTGATCAGGAACAGATAGCCCTCCACGTTTTGTTGCTCGAAGCGGAAAACGGTGCGGATCGAGATGGCGAAGGAGCCCTTGGCGACAGGGGCGCAGGAGGCCTGTTGTAAGGAAAAATCCTGCGCCAGCAGACGTGGTGGATCGTAGGTGACGATGTCCTGCAACAACTCGGCGATCTTGCCGATGCAGGCGCCGATGAGGATGTTGCCTACCTCCATCAGGGTTTCCTGCTCCAGGGTATCAATGTCGATGTCGATCTGTCCCAGTTCGTTGTTGCTGTTGAACAGTTTGAGCAGATCCTTTTCCGCGCCGGAAGGGAAGATCAGCAGTGCCTGACCACTGAACTTGCCGAGAAAGCTCTGTTCAATGATGTGGACACTGCCGCTGCAGGAAATTTCCTGGCGGAAGTAGTCCGGCAGATCACAGTCACGCACCACCTGGATATCCGGGACGCTGAGGATCACGAAAATATCGATTACCTCGGCCAGATCTGCCGAGGCTTGCCCGAAGGCGATATTCATGACTTCCTGCAGAATGTCTTTTTCGTCGCTGGCGAACAGCGTATCCGCCAATACGTTCATGATGACACCTGCTGCAGGGCAGCCGTGCCCCGTTCAAGCGCCTGAGCCAGGGCTTCCTTTGTCGGGGGTTTCTTCAGGGTATAGAGGGCGCCAAAGGTGGCGACACGCTGCAGTACCTTTTCCTGAATGTCGGCGGTCGCCACGATGACCACGGCCTGCGGGTTGATCTGCTTGATACGCCGTAGGGCTTCGAAGCCATCCATGACCGGCATGGTCAGATCCATGAAGGTCAGATCCGGCCGATGGCGTTCGTACTGTTCAACGCCCTGCTGTCCGTTGCCTGCTTCGAAAATGGTCAGATTATGGCCCGCCGGCAGACATTTCTTCATGATCATGCGGGCCACCGGGGAATCGTCGACAATCAGGATGGTTTGAAGCATCAGGCTGGATCCTTCTGACATGGAGAGGGAGGACGGGGTCCTGGCAGGCATCAGGCGTGTTACAGCAGGCTTCGTGCCAGCCTCGGTTGTCGTTGTCAGGTAATGTTTTCATGTCTTAACATAACTGAAGGGGCTGAATGAAGTGGAATCGTTCCATGAGGTATCAAGCAAAAAATGAGCTGCCGGTCCGTTTGGGGATTTTCTTTGGCCGGGGGCTGAGGTCTTGCCAGCCCGGTTCGGGCCGCGGGACGGTGAAATGGCGGTGTCTCTGCGGCAAAACGCCGCTTCCGGTGGCGGGGCGGCGGCCTGGCCGAAGCGTCCTGGCAGTGTGGCCTGTCGGCAGCACCGGGGTGGTTTTAAAATTGACAGTGCCGGGGGGGGGTTGTATACAGGGACGCCGGTATGCCGTCCCTTTGCCTTGTGGGCAAACAGGGTTCTGAAATGAATTATTATCCCGATTGAAGGCGCCCATGACTGAACAAGCCAAGGCCAATCTGGAAAATCTCTATCGCATCTTCACGGTTCCCGAAGCTCCGGATTCCACCCTCGGCAGAATTGATCAAGCCCTTACCGCCGATCTTGCCGGTTTTCTGCAGCAGCATATTGTGGCCACGGGCTGCAGCCTGGAGGAAATCGAACGCGATTTTTCCAGTACGCAGATTCCCGAGGAACCGACCTTCGTGTCGGATTACACCGAGTTCGTCAAAAACAAGCTGGTGGCGCAATCGGTTCATACCGCTTCGCCCGGTTTTGTTGGCCACATGACCTCGGCCATGCCGTATTTCATGCTGCCGTTGTCGCGTATTCTCATCGCCCTGAACCAGAACACCGTCAAGGTGGAGACATCCAAGGCCTTCACACCGCTGGAGCGGCAGGTGCTGGCCATGCTCCATCGGCTGGTGTTCGCGCAGGATGATGCCTTCTATCAGCGCTATATCCATGACAGCCGCTGTGCCCTGGGGGCTTTCTGTTCCGGCGGAACCATTGCCAACACCACGGCCCTGTGGCTGGCGCGCAATCGCCTGTGCAAACCCGACGGCATGTTTCGCGGTATCGCCCAGGAAGGCTTGCTCCGGGCGCTGCAGCATCTGCGCTGTGAAGGGCTGGTGGTCTTGGCTTCACGCCGTGCCCATTATTCGTTGGCCAAGGGAGTTGATCTGCTGGGGCTTGGCCGCGATAACCTGATACCGGTCGAGACCGACGAAAACAACCGGATCGATTTGCGCTGTCTGCGGCAGCACTGTCAGCGATTGCAGGATGAAAACAAGCGGGTGCTGGCACTGGTCGGCATTGCCGGTACCACGGAAACCGGCACCGTCGATCCCCTCGATGCCCTGGCCGATCTGGCCGCCGAACTGGAATGTCATTTCCATGTCGATGCCGCCTGGGGCGGACCGACCCTGTTTTCCCAGACGCATCGCGGACTTCTCAAGGGTATCGAACGAGCGGATTCCGTTACCATCGATGCCCACAAACAGCTTTACGCGCCGATGGGGGCCGGCATGGTGCTGTTCCGCGATCCCAGGGCTGTTTCCGCCATTGAGCATCATGCCGCCTACATTCTGCGGCCTGGCTCGAAGGATCTTGGCACCCACACCCTCGAAGGTTCCCGGCCAGGCAAGGCGTTGCTGGTGCATGCCGGGTTGTCGATTATCGGCCGCAAGGGCTATGAACTGTTGATTGATCAGGGCATTGAGCGGGCACGCCACTTCGCTGACTGCATCCGGGCCCATCCTGATTTTGAACTGGTGACCGCGCCGGAACTCAACATCCTCACCTACCGCTATAATCCGGCCTGGTCGCAGCAGGCCATGGCCCAGGCTAGCCAGGAACAGCGGCGTGTGGCCAATGTTTTGCTGGATCAGCTGACCGTGACCATCCAGAAGGCTCAGCGCGAGGCCGGCAACACCTTTGTTTCCCGTACCCGGCTGGAGCCGGCCCAGTATCAGGGCGACAGTATTACCGTCTTTCGGGTGGTGTTGGCCAACCCGCTGACCACCGATGCTCTGCTGGAAGCCGTACTGGCGGAACAGTGTGGTTGGGCGCGGCGCTTTGCCGAGCTGCTGGCGCCGTTACAGGCGTTGCAGGCCGGCTGGCGGCAGGCGTGACACGGCTTGTTGCTGTCCGCAGGTGCTCGCTGTTGCTGGAAAAGGCCCCTTCCGCGGGGTCTTTTCTGCGTTTGGGGCCGTTTCTAACGTCAGGGGCAGGAACGCCCGGAAGAGGTCTGCGGCAATGAAGTTGCACTATGGCCTGGAAGATCGGCCGCCCTGGCCGCAACGGTTGCTGTATGCCGGCCAGTGGTTTGTCATCTGTCTGCCGACCCTGGTGATTCTGGCCCAGTTGGCGGCGCGGCTGCAGCCTGGTGGTACCGCCGCGGCTGGGCTGTATCTGCAAAAGATCAGTCTGATGACAGCGGTCGCACTGCTGGCTCAAGTGCTGGTCGGTCATCGTTTGCCGCTGGTGCTGGGGCCGGCGGCGGTGCTGCTGGTCGGGGTTCTGGCCTGTCGCGCCAGTGATCCGGCCGCCGTGACCAGCGCCCTGTTTCTGGGCGGACTGCTGTTGTTTCTGCTGGCTCGCAGCAGCCTGCTGCTGCGTTTGCAGCGGCTGTTCACGGCGCGGGTGATTGCCGTTGTGCTGCTGCTGATAGCCTTTACCCTGCTGCCGCTGATCGGCCAATTGCTGTTGCCTGCCGGACTGGCAGCGCCTGATGGCCCGTTGCGGCTGGGTTTTGCCAGCCTGTTGCTGCTGCTGCTTTTGCTGCTGCATCGCTGGCTGACAGGGTTGGGGCGTGCCACCTTGGTGATCTGGGGCCTGGCGGCAGGAACCTTGGTCTGGCTGATACTGGTGCCGCCGTGCCAGAGTCCTGTGCCGCTGCCCTGGCTGGGCTGGCCGCTGACATCGCTGTCGCTGACCTGGCAGTTCGATCCCGCCGTGCTGCTGGCCTTTCTGGTTTGCTATCTGGCTCTGGCGGTCAACGATCTGGGGTCGATGCAGTCGCTCGCGCCCTTCTTTGATTTGCCCGATCTGCCCCGGCGATTGCGCCGCGGTCTGGCCGTTACCGGCCTGGCCAACATGCTGGCTGCCTTCATTGGGGTGATCGGGCCGGTCAATTATTCCTTCAGCCCTGGTGTGCTGGCGGCTTCGGGCTGTGGTGCGCGTCGGGTGCTGTTGCCGGTGGCCGCCGCCCTGGGCCTGTGCGCCCTGTCCCCTCGTCTGCTGGGCTACCTCAGTGCCGTGCCGGACGTTGTCATCGGTGTCATTCTGCTTTATGTTCTCAGTGTTCAGTCGCTGACCGCGCTGCGTTTGCTGGCCGGGGCCGGAACGCGTCGCAGTCTGGTGCTGGGAGTCGGCCTGCCGGTGCTGTGTGGTACCCTTGTGGCTTTCATCCCGGCACAGCAACTGCTGCGGCTGCCGCTGGCATTGCAGCCGCTGGCTGGCAATGGTTTTGTTGTTGGTTTGCTAGCCGCCCTGCTGCTTGACCGGTCCGGCGGCCGTGGCCAGAGGTGAACGTCCATTCTTTCTTTTGCGAGAGGAAACCATCATGACCCGCCGTCGCCAAGGGCACTTGCCATCGGTTAATGCGTCGCTGGCTCATCAGATTCAGGCGCTGCAGACGCGCAGCGCCCGCCAGAAATACCAGTATCTGCTCGATCAGCAGCAGCCTGAAGAACTGGTGCAGGCGTTGCCGGCGCAGGATCTGTATTTGTTGCTCAAGGAGCTTGGTCCCCTTGATGTACCCGAGTTGGTTGGCCTGGCCAGTGGCGCTCAGTTGACCTGCTGTATTGATCTGGACTGCTGGCGGGGAGATCAGTTTGACAGCCGTCAGGGCTGGCTGTGGTTGGAGCTGCTGGCGCAACAGGATGAGCAACAGCAGTTGCGCCTGCTGGAAGAGATGGATTTTGACGCGCTGGTGCTGCTGCTGAAGGGCCATCTGCATATCGTGCACGGGCTGGAGGCCTGGGACGAAGACAACAATGACGCGCCGCCGCAGCGGCCTGGTCAGATCTACGAATGTCGCTATGCCGGCGAGGAGCAGGCCCGTCTGCTCGAAGGGCTGCAGGACCTGTTGTTTCGCGAGCGGCGCTCCTTTTTTCTGCAGCTGATGGAGGCGGTGCGCCACGAGACGCGCCTGACGCTGACCGAGGAGGTCTATCAGCTGCGCTCCGGCCGGCTGGGTGATCTGGGTTTCTACGAGCCGGTTGAGGCGCGACTGCTGCGTGCCTGGCTTGATCCGGCCAGCTTCCGGCCGCAGGATTTTGACAAGACCGCCGATCCGCTGTGGTCTCGGCAGACGGCTCTGCCCGAGGCGCCGCTCTTTATCCTGACGGCGGCACGGCCGCAGGATCTGCTGGCCGAGGTGCTGTCTGGCGGTCTCACACCGGCACTGCACAGCGAACTGGCGCTGCTGCTCAATCGTGCCATGAGCGCCGATCAGGTGGATGTCGGTGATCCGGTCGCGGTGCGCCAGAGTCTGGAGGATGTCTACCACTATCTCAACATCGCCTTGGGTCATCTGGCCGGCAGTGCCGCCGATACGGCGACCGAGCTGTTTGGCCGGCTGTATCTGCAGTCTCTCTACCGGTTGGGCTTTTGTCTGACGGAGCGCTTGGCGCGGCAGGCCCGCAGCCTGCGACGTTCCTGCCTTGGTCCCTGGTTCGATCCGCCGGCGTTGGCCCTGCTGACAGCCCTTGATCAGCCCAAGCCGCGTCTGTACGCCGCCCTGATCGACCCGGTGCACGCCGATATGCGGCCCTTCACCACCTGTAGCCAGCTGCAGCTGGTTCAGCGTGAGCTGGATACCTTGCAGGCCCTGCAGCAGCTGTTCAGCCGCCAGCCACCCTTCGCCTTGCCCGTGCCGACAGAATGGGATCTGTGTGACTGTCAGCCGCCCCAGGCGAACGAGGTCGGGCTGGCCCAGCTGTTCCTCACGGCGCTGGCCAATCGGCTACTGGGGGAGGCGTTTGCGCCAGTACCGCTAGCGCTGGTCGCGCTGGAACCGCTGCACCAGCGTCTGACGGCATCGGCAGGAGCGTTTGAGGCGCTGTGGCAGCAGAGCCGGCAGCAGTTCGAACAGCAGCAGCCCGGAACTGGAGTCTTTGTCGATTATGCCTTCCGGCTGCTGCAGCAGGAATTCTGCCCCCTGGCACCAGCCGATCTGAAACCGGCCTTCATCACGGCTTTTGTGCTACGGCTGTCTTGAGGTTGCGCTGGTGCCGGGCCAGGCCAGGCGCTGATGCTCAATGTGCAGGGGCCGGCCCTTGCCGCTGAGATAGAAAAACAGATGAATGGGGCGGGCGGGATCGTCATCGCTGGCGGCGGGCAGATGCAGTGCCAGATACTGCAGTTTGATGCCCTGGCCGCGCAGCGTGGCGAGGCGGCTGTCGACGCTGTGACTGATGGCGGTGCTCAGTGCGGGGTTGTCGGTCGGGCAGCGGCGGGGAACACAAAAGTCTGGCAGATTGTTGACCGAAACCAGTTCGGCATCGGCATAGTCGGCACACAGGGCCTCCACCAGACGGGTCTGCAGCGGTGGCGGATAGAGGTGCTCGATGCAGCTGGCCAGCCGCTCGAACAGGCTGCGGCCGGTAAGGGGAAAGCGCAGCAGTTGCCGGCTCTGAAAGAAATCGGTCAGGGCCAGCAGGGCGGCGCTGGCGCTGCCGTGATGGCTCTGCAGCATTTGAAGAAAACGTCGGCCGCGCTGTTGATTCCAGGTCAGATCAAGCAGCCGGCTCAGGCCCCGCAGCCGTTCGAGTTCGGAAAAGTCCAGATCGGGGGTGACCAGCACACTGTAGGGCGGGTGGGGGTCGAAGCGTAGGCCCAGTGCCGTTGCCTGCTGCCGCAGTGGCGCGCCGGGCAGCAGTTTGAGCGGTTCGATCTGCAGATGATGCGGTTGCAGCGCCAGCACCTGATCGATATTGGTACAGATCTGGGCGAAGGATTCGCCCGGCAAGCCGGCGATGAGGTCGAGGTGCAGATGAATCTGGCTGTGCTGGCGCAGAAAGCGGACGGCGTGGCTGAGCTGATCGAAAGGCGCGTGACGCTGCACCCGGCGCAGGCTGTCCGGCAGGCAGGACTGCACGCCGATTTCAAACTGGAAGGTCTCGGCCGGAACCTGCCGCAGCAGCTGCAAGGTGTCATCGTCCAGCAGATGGGCGCCGATCTCGAAATGCAGATGGCTGCCCTGATTGTGCCGCAGGATGAAGGCGAACAGCTCACGGGCGCGGGCGGCGTCGTAATTAAAGGTCCGATCGACCAGTTTGATCTTCGGCACCCGTTGGCGCAGCAGCCACAGCAGGTCGGCTTCGATGCGCGCGGGTGAGAAGCTGCGCACCTGGCGGTCGAGGGCGCTCATGCAGAAGGCACAGCGGTAGGGACAGCCGCGGCTGGTTTCGTAGTAGACGAAGCCGCGTTGGCAGTCCACCAGCCCCTGGGCGAAGGGCGAGGGAATGGTGTCGAGGTCGGCCAGGGGCGGGCCGTCGGGCCCTTCGGCGATGCTGCCGTCGGCGCGGCGCAGACTCAGGCGGGCAACGCCCTGCGGTTCCTCACCGCGCTGCCAGCTGTGCAACAGGGCGCGCAACGGCGCTTCCCCCTCGCCGCGCACGATGGCACGGATGCCGGGGTGGCGCCACAGCTCTTGCTGCGCGTAGCTGACCTCCGGCCCTCCCAGCACCAGGCGCAGTTCCGGCCGGATCAGATGCAGGGCATCCACCAGCGCCAGGGTTTCCTCGCGATTCCACAGATAGACGGAAAAGGCGATAACGTCGGGTCGATGCTGCAGGAGCAGCGCCAGCAGATTGTCACGCGGTTCGTGGACCGTGGCCTCGACGATTTCGATCGTGCCGCAAGCCGTGCCGCAGTACGCCGCCAGGTAGGGCAGAGCCAGACTGGGGTGGATAAATTTGCTGTGGAGTGTGGTCAACAGGGTATGCATGGTGTGGCAGCATACTCCAGCCGGACGACCGCTGCAATCGTCCAGCGGGGGCGGGCTGGTCCGTCACGGTGCCGAGCCGGTTTTTTCGCTGCGGTGAAGGTTGTGTGGCGGGGCGGTTTTGCGGTAGCATCGGCCTTTCTTGCCCGCCTGGCGGGATCTTGGCTCTTGAGGAGATGTTCATGGCAAAACCGACCGGCCGACCGGATCGCAAAACCTTCTGCACCGTCGTGGCGACAGCCGATGGCCAGGTGTTCGAATATCCCGGACTGCTGCTGGCCGGCCACAAGGGTGATCAGCCCTGTGCACCGCGCCCCGAAGAGATGATTCCGCTGCCCGCCGGCAGCCGGTTGTTCACCCTGCCGCAGGCGCTGCCGCAGGGCTTCGATTCCCAGACGGGCCGTCTGCAGACGCTGGAACGGCTGCCACGCTCCTGGGGCGGCGACAGGGTGCAGGCCGTCTGTGCCTTCATGGCGCCGGGTTATACCCGGACCCTGCTGCCCGCCGCACAGTATCCGGCCCGGCGCGAGACCCTGCCCCTGTGGGCGTATACCGCCCTGGGCTGGTGCCTGGAGGAGGAGCGCTTCTACGTCGCCGCCAGCCAGGTCGACCGTAACCTGCAGTGGCAGCCTGACCGCTTTGATGATCGCGAGGTGGCGCCGGGGGTTGATCGTCTGCTGGCGCGCTTTCCGGACAACCGCCTGCTGCGTCAGCTGGCCCGCTGTGCGCTGGATTACCACTGCTTCGCCGCCAAGAATCTTTTTCTGGGGCGGTGGGAAGCGCCACTGCCGACTTCGCCGCAGTGCAATGCCCGCTGTCTGGGCTGCCTGTCGTGGCAGAGCGCCGAGAATGAATGCTGTCCGTCGAGTCAGGAGCGCATCACCTTCGTGCCGACGGTGCAGGAACTGGTCGAAACCGCCGTTCCCCATCTGCAGACCGCCGAAAACGCTATTGTTTCCTATGGCCAGGGCTGTGAAGGCGATCCGATTCTGCAGGCCGATGTCATCTGCCAGTCCATCCGTGCCATGCGCGCCGAAACGGCGCGTGGCACCATCAATTTCAACTCCAACGCCTCGTTGCCGGATAAAATCGACGCGCTGGCGGCCGCCGGTCTCGATTCCCTGCGCGTCTCCCTCAATTCCGCCCGCGAGGATTTCTACACCGCCTATTACCGCCCGCGCGGTTACTGCTTTGCCGATGTCCGCGAGTCGCTGCGGCGGGCGCGGCAGCAGGGTTTGTTCGTCATGCTCAACTATCTGGTGTTTCCCGGCATCAGTGACCAGCAGGAGGAAATCGACGCTTTGGTCGAGCTGATTGATGACGGCCGTGTCGATCTGATCCAGATGCGCAACCTGTGCATCGATCCGCAGCAGTATCTGCGCGCCATGCCCAAGGGCGGCACACCCATCGGCCTGCTGGCTATGCTGGAACAGATTAAGGAGCGGGTGCCGCGCATTCAGTATGGCTATTTCAACCGCACGCGGGAGAGCTTTTTTCCTGCCGGATTCGAACAGGACTGGCCGATCCGGCCGTCCCGCACCGCCAGCCCCAAGGAGTCCAAGCGATGAACCAGCGTTTTTATTCCGTCATTGTTACCGGTATTCTCTTGCTGACCTCGGTGTCGTCCGGCCAGGCTGAAACCGGCTATGTGTCGGACCGGCTGATGGTGAACCTGCGTCAGGGCAAGGGCACCGCCTATCCCGTGGTGCGCACCCTGCAGTCAGACACGCCGCTGGAGATCCTGGCCGAGGAGGGCGATTTTTACCAGGTGCGGCTGGAAGAAGGGCTGGATGGCTATATCCCGCGACAGTACGTTTCGCGTGAGATACCCAAGGCCCAGCAGATCGCGCAGCTCAATGCTGAAGTGGATCGTCTGCGGCAGCAGCTGAACAGCCAGCCGGGTCAGCAGGAAAACCAGCGACTGCAACAGGAGATCAGCCACTTGCAGCAGCAGCTGGCCGAGCGTGATCAACAGCTGGCGCAGTTGCGCGCCGCCAATCCCGACCTGGATGCCCTGCAGCAACAGCTGCGGCAGGCCCAGGAGGAGGCCACGCGCCTGCGGCAGCAGGATCGCAGCCTGCTGCAGACGGCGGCGGTCCGCTGGTTTCTGGCGGGGGCTGGAGTTTTGCTGCTGGGCTGGTTTTTGGGCCGCAGTTCGCGCCAGAAACGCCGCAGCAGTTTTGGTCATCTGTAACGCTCAGGCTTCAGGGAAGGAGAATCTGGCATGAAGGTTTTTGAATCGATCGGGCTGGCGGTGCCACAGATTCTGCTGCCG
Organism: Desulfuromonas thiophila; assembly: GCF_900101955.1. Classification (NCBI taxonomy): domain Bacteria; kingdom Pseudomonadati; phylum Thermodesulfobacteriota; class Desulfuromonadia; order Desulfuromonadales; family Desulfuromonadaceae; genus Desulfuromonas; species Desulfuromonas thiophila. The sequence goes on from NZ_FNAQ01000002.1 coordinate 271,708, forward strand.
GCGCCACAGGTTGATCTGCGGCGCTGGGCGGTGATTGCCTGCGATCAGTACACCTCCGATCGCGAGTACTGGCAGCAGTTGGCGCAGCAGGTCGGCGAGGCGCCCTCGACCCTGCAACTGATCTTTCCCGAGGTGTATCTGGAGGACGCTGACGCCGCCGAACGGGTTGCCGCCATCCAGCAGCGGATGGAGGCCTATCTGGCCGAGGGCCTGCTGCAGCCGCAGGCGCCCGGTTTTGTGCTGGTTGAACGTGCCACGCCTCAGGTGCCGGTTCGCCATGGCCTGATGGTGGCGTTGGATCTGGAGTGTTACGATTACAGCACCGGCTCCACCTCGCTGATTCGCGCCACCGAAGGCACCATCGTTGAACGCTTGCCGCCGCGGATTCGCGTGCGGCGCGGCGCGGCGTTGGAACTGCCTCACATCATGGTGCTGATCGACGATCCGCAGCGTACCGTCATTGAACCATTGCTGCGTCAGAAGCTGCCGCCGCTGTACGATTTCGAGCTGCTCGGTGGTGCCGGCCATCTGCGCGGCTACGCCGTTCAGCGCCCCGCTCTGCTCCAGCAGGTGGCCGACGCCCTTGCGGCCCTGGCCGATCCCCAAGGGTTCCGCCAACGTTACCCCGACCACCCCGAGGTGCTGCTCTACGCCATGGGTGATGGCAATCACTCCTTTGCCACTGCCAAGGCCATCTGGCAGGAAATCCGCAGCCAGATTGACGACCCCGCCCTGCTGGCCCGCCATCCGGCGCGCTATGCCCTGGTCGAACTGGTCAACCTGCACGATGCCGGCCTGGAATTCGAGGCCATTCACCGGGTTTTGTTCGATGTTGATTGTGATGCACTGTGCCAGCAGCTGCAGTGTTACGCGGCCGCTCAGGGCATGGTTTGCAGTCTGACGCCCTGCGCCGATCTGGCCAGCGCTCGACAGCTGGCGGCGCAGCCGCTTCCAGGGTGCCATCAGCTGGTAGCCAACCTGGCTGGGCGTCTGTACCTGCTGCGTTTTGAGGGGGTGCGCCGCACCCTGCCGCTGGCGACGCTGCAGGACTTCCTTGATGACTTTCTGCAGCAGCAGCCTTGGGTCGGTATCGATTATATTCATGGCGAGGACAGCGTCAGCCGGCTGGCGTCACGCCCCAAACGGGCCGGTTTTTATCTGCCCGCCATTTCCAAGCACGAGCTGTTTGCGACCATTGTGCGTGATGGAGCGCTGCCGCGTAAAACCTTTTCCATGGGCCATGCCGACGAAAAACGCTTCTACCTGGAGGCCCGCGCCCTGCGCTGAGACTTGCAATAGCGGTTGTGTGCGCTAGACTCGCCAAGTAACGTCTGATTTTACGCTGTTTTTACAAGGAGGAAGCGATGAAACGCTGGTTGACCCTGGCGCAGTGGAATCCCTACCTTGCCGGGGCCTGTGTCGGTATTCTGGCCGTGCTGTCGGTGTTGGTGACCTCCCTGGTGCTGGATAAGGGACAGTACCTTGGTGCTTCGACCACTTTCGTGCGGGCTTCGGGCCTGATTGAGCAGGTGGTCAGCCCCGATCATGTGGCCGCCAACAGCTATTTCCAGAAAGAGAAAATCAAGGTGGACTGGCAGATGCTGTTTGTCATCGGTGTCTTTGGCGGCGCGTTGCTGTCGGCCCGCCTGGGGCGCACCGCCCGTCTCGAATGGGTGCCGCCGGTCTGGCGCGAACGCTTCGGCCCCAGTCCGCTGCGGCGTGCCGTTGGCGCCTTCATCGGTGGCTTCATTCTGCTGTTCGGCGCGCGTCTGGCCGGCGGCTGCCCCAGTGGCCACGGCATGTCGGGCAATATGCAACTGGCCGTCAGCAGTCTGCTGGCGCTGGTTTTCTTCATCCTTGGCGCCGTGCTGGCGGCGCGCCAGATCTACCCGCCGGGAGACCACTGATGGAACTGTTTCTGGGACTGATCACCGGGGTGCTGTTCGGCTTCTTTCTGCAAAAAGGCCAGGTATTGCGTTTTGAGCGGCAGGTGCGTTTCATGCTGCTGCAGGATTTGACCATCATCAAGTTCATGGCCACCGCCGTGCTGGTCGGTATGGTCGGCGTCTATGCCCTGCACGGCCTGGGAGTGATTGCCCTGAGTGTCAAAGGCACCGTGGTCGCTGCCCAGATCATGGGCGGACTGCTGTTTGGCGTCGGCTGGGCACTGGCCGGCTTCTGCCCCGGTACCGCCGTCGGCGCCCTGGCTGAAGGCCGGTTGCATGCCCTTTGGGCCTTGCTGGGCATGCTGTGTGGTGCGGCTGCCTATGCTGAAGCCTACCCGGTGCTGCAAAAAACCGTGCTTACCTGGGGGGATTACGGCAAAATCACCTTGCCGCAGTTGCTGGGTCTGTCGCCCTGGCTCATTATTGTCGTTTTTATTGCTGCTGCCGTACCGTTATTGTATCTGGCCGAACGCAAGGGTTTGTAACCAGCCTGTCACGGCGGAGCAGACCAATCAAAAAGCCGGAATGCCCTTGAGGGCATTCCGGCTTTTTGATTGGTGTTCTCGTTGTCCTGCTCAGGTCAAGTTTAGCGGCGGCTGGCCGTGGAGACTTGACGATCAGTGTTTCTGGATGCACCAGCGCTCCTCCGGCGGCGGGGTTGCTGGCGATTGCCCGGTGCAGTGGCCGGTCGCGGAGCTGAAGCTTCCGATGAAGCGACCGCAGGGGCGACGAAGCCGCTGACTTGCTCCTGCGGCAGGCTGCGCTTGAGCAGCCGTTCGATGTCGCGCAGCAGCTTGATTTCATCTGGGCTGACCAGGGAAACGGCTTCACCGCTGTGGCCGGCACGGCCCGTGCGGCCGATGCGGTGGACGTAGTCTTCCGGCACATTGGGCAACTCGTAGTTGACCACCTGGGGCAACTGATCGATATCGAGCCCGCGGGCGGCGATGTCGGTGGCGACCAGGACACGCACCCGTCCGGCCTTGAAGTCGGCCAGAGCCTTGGTCCGGGCGCCCTGACTTTTGTTGCCGTGGATGGCTGCGGAACTCAGGCCATCCTTTGCCAGTTGCTCGGCCAGACGATTGGCGCCGTGCTTGGTGCGGGTGAAAACCAGCACCTGCTGCCAGTTGCGTGAGCCGATCAGGTAGGACAACAGGGCCCGCTTCTGGCTTTTGTCCACCGGATAGACCCGCTGTTCAACGGCTTCAGCCGGGGTGTTGCGCCGGGCCACCTCAATTACCGTCGGACGGTTGAGCAGGCCATCGGCCAGGCGGCGGATGTCGTCGGAGAAGGTGGCGGAAAACAACAGGTTCTGGCGGCTGGCCGGCAGCAGGGCCAGTACTCGCCGGATATCGTGGATAAAGCCCATGTCAAGCATGCGGTCCGCTTCGTCGAGTACAAGAATTTCGACCTGACGAAGATCAAGGCATTGCTGGTTGTGCAGATCAAGCAGACGGCCCGGCGTGGCGATAAGGATGTCAACACCTTGGCGCAGGGCAGCTTTCTGCGGCACACAGCTGACACCGCCGAAGATGACGGCCGATTTCAGCGGCAGATGGCGACCGTAGGCGGTGACGCTGTCACCGATCTGGGCGGCCAGTTCGCGAGTCGGGGCCAGAATCAGGGCGCGGATTGGATGACGCCGGCCACTGAGGCGGCGGGCAGAGAGCTGTTGCAACAGTGGCAGGGTGAAACCAGCGGTTTTACCGGTACCGGTCTGGGCAGCGGCGAGCAGATCGCCTCCGGCGAGAACGGCAGGGATGGCCTGGCTCTGGATCGGGGTCGGGGTGCTGTAGCCCTGTTCGGCGACGGCACGCACCAGTTCGGCCGACAGGCCGAGTTTGTCAAACGTATTCAAAAAAAACTCCAAATAGGGTGGAAGCCCGCCCCTTTGCGGCGCAGTGGCGGCAAAACGGTCAGCGGGGCTGGCGACGCAGGGGAAACCGGGAAGCCCGGAATTGTGTCGGGGAAGGTTCAGGCAGAAGATCGCAGAGGGGCGAGATACCACAAAAACAACCGGGGACACGTGCGGGTGCCGACCGATGGGCACCGAAGAAAGCTCAGGCTAACAGTTGTGAGGCTAAAAAGCGAGGGAATTCTGGGCGAGGTCATGCTGAGGCGCTAGAAAGCGCGCCGGCCCTGGCCAGCATTGTAGCTAAAAGATGCTGGCCAGGGCTTAGGGGGCGGGGAAGGATCAGTCGGTGGTTGGATTGGTGCTGTTGTCGCCGCTGCCAGGCGGGCAGCAGCCGCGCCGGCCCTGGAATCCCTTGCCGCAGCCTGCCGGGGCATCGTTCTGGCTGGGGCGGCACAGCTGACGCGGGCCGCAGTTGCCGGCGCAGAGGTCGCGCAGCTTAGCCGCCAGCTCACGTTGTTGCGGGCTCAGGAGCGCATGAATGGCGCTGCGGGTGCGGGCCTGTTCGATCATCAGCTGGGTTTTGAGCTCGGCCAGTTGTTGAGCGCTGCTCCGCACGGCTTTTTCATTGAACTGGCCGTCACGGCCGGCCTGACGCAACTCCAGGCGCAGGGGTTCCATTTGCTGCTTGAGTTGCTGGCGCTGCTGGCGGGCATTCTGGCGCAGGATGCGGATCTGTTCGAGCTGGGCGTCGCTCAATTCGAGCACCTGTGCCACCCGCTCATAAAAGGGCTGCGGGCTGCAGCCGCCCTTGTCCGCCATGGGGTGTTTGAAGCCGGGGCCGGAATGGCCCCCCTGGGGCCAGGCCAGGGCGGAGCCACTGGCCACCAAGCTCAACAGCAGGGTCAACAGGGTGAGGGTACGGAACTGAGACATGAGGTTTCTCCTGTGTAAGGGGGGATACGTGGCAGTGATCGCGTTGTTTGGTTGATCTGTCCTTGCTTCTGGGGATCAGACTAGCGTGGCAATGCGCAAGAAATAGGGAAGAATCGTGGAAAGGTTGAGGCTGGTTCGATTTGTTTTGAACAGCCCCGGGCGCTATCGCCATAATGAGCGTCAGGCTTCTGCCCTGGCGGTGCGCTCTGGCCGGGGTTTTTATCTCACCTGAACGCGGGAGGTGAACGTTGCTGTTTCGCCTCAAATACAAATGGTTTGCTACCCTGCTGCTGAGTCTGTGTCTCGTGATCATCGGTATGTTCGCTCTGATGCAGTGGAGCTTCGACCGGGGGTTTCTGCGCTATGTCAACCGCCTGGAGCAGCAGCGGCTGGAGCAGCTGGCGACTCTTCTGGAACAGCATTACCCGTTGCTGGGTGACTGGCAGATGCTGCAGACCAATCCGACCTTGTGGCGGCAATTGCTGCGGGCCAGTCTGGTGGAGCCGGAATCGGGTGAGCTGTTGCCGATGGCGGCGCTGCGTCGCCATGGCCCGCCCGAGGATCTGTTTGCCCGCCGGCTGGTGTTACTCGATGCCAAGGGGCGGCCGGTGGTGCCGGCGGGCCACCGCAGCTGTGCCGAAGAACTCCGGCCATTGCAGGTTGACGGGCACCTGATCGGTTATCTGGGGCTGGCCTGTCAGCGAAAGGTGGCGTTGCAGCACCAGCTGGTATTTGCCAGTGAGCAGAAACGGGCATTTTTTCTGATTGCGCTGGCCATGGCGGCCGGTGCCGCGCTGCTGGCGCTACCGCTGGCGGCTGCCATGGTCAGGCGGGTACAGTCTCTGGCGCAGGCCACCCATCAGCTGGCAGCAGGTTGTTACAGGGTGCGGGTGGAGGCCCACGCCAACGATGAGTTGGGGCAACTGGCGCGTGATTTTAATGCCCTGGCGCGAACACTGGAACAGAATGAACAAGCTCGGCGGCGCTGGCTGGCCGACATCTCTCATGAACTGCGTACTCCGCTGGCGGTGCTGCGTGGCGAGATCGAGGCCCTGCAGGATGGTCTGCGGCCGTTGGATGCGGCAGCGCTGGCCTCGCTGCAGGGGGAAACGCTGCGGTTGGGGCGACTGGTCGATGATTTGTATCAGCTGTCGCTGTCGGATCTGGGTGCTCTGACCTACCGTTGGCAGACCCTTGATGCGGTGGCTCTGCTGGTTCAGGTGGGCGAGGAGATGCGCGGCGCTTTTACGCGGGCCGGTCTGGAACTGTGCTTTGAGTGGCCGCCGGATCTGACAGCCTGGCTGCGGACCGATGGTGACCGGTTGCAGCAACTGTTCAGTAATCTGCTGGCCAACAGCCTGGCCTATACCGATGGTGGTGGCCGGGTGCGCGTTGCTGCTCACCGCGACGGTGCAGAACTGGTGATCGATGTGCAGGATAGCGCGCCGGGAGTGCCGCAAGAGAGTCTGCCACGGCTGTTCGAGCGTCTCTACCGGGTGGAGACTTCGCGCAGCCGCGAGTGGGGTGGCGCCGGGCTCGGTTTGTCCATCTGTCGCAGCATTGTCGAGGCCCATGGTGGCAGCATACAGGCACGGCCATCACCCCTGGGCGGGGTGTGGATTGAGGTGCGGCTGCCGTTGCAGGAGGAGGGACGATGAGTGAGCCGATGGCAGGCCAGGCGAGGGAACCGGCTGGCGCGGGCCGGATTCTGGTGGTTGAGGATGAGCCCAAGCTGGCGGCGTTGCTGCGCGATTATCTGCGCCAGGCCGGGTTTCGCGTGGAATTGCAGGCCGACGGCGCGGCGGTGGTGGGGCAGATCCGTCACCAGCCGCCGGATCTGCTGTTGCTTGATCTGATGCTGCCGGGCAGTGATGGCATGGAAATCTGCCGTCAGGTGCGCCAGTTCAGCAGCCTGCCCATTATCATGACCACGGCACGGGTCGAGGAGATCGACCGGTTGCTGGGGTTGGAACTGGGGGCTGACGATTACATCTGCAAGCCCTACAGCCCGCGCGAGGTCGTGGCGCGGGTGAAGGCAGTGCTGCGCCGCAGCCAGCCGGAGGGACTGGCCGGCGGCGGTTTGCAACTGGATGCGCTGTCTTACCGGGCCTGGCTTGATGGGCGGGAACTGGGGCTGACAGCCGTGGAATTCAAGCTGCTGGCGCTGCTGGCGGGTCAGCCGGGCCGGCTGTTTTCGCGCAGCCAGCTGATGGCCCGGATCTATCCGGATGACCGCACGGTCAATGATCGAACCATCGACAGCCACATCAAGAAACTGCGCCGCAAGATCGCCGCCATTGATCCAGGGGCCGAGCTGATCCATTCGGTGTATGGCGTCGGTTACCGTTTTGAGCAGCGGTCGTTGTGAGGTTGCCTGGGCTCAGGCCTCCGGCAAGACCTTTTTCCATGGCTGGATGCTGACCTGGGCAAACAGGCCGGCCTGGGCGTAGGGGTCGTTGCGGGCGAACTCCTGGGCAGCGGCCAGATCGGCGCAGTCGAGGATGACGACGGAACCATTCATATCGCCCTGTTCATCGAGGGTCGGGCCAGCGGCAAACAGCCGTTCTCCCAGATTTTTGAGGTAAGCGACGTGCGCTGGCCGGTTCTGTTGACGCACGGCCAGTTGGCCTGGCTTGTCCTGGGCATGGATGACATACAGCATAAAAGGAACCTCCTTGAACGGGTCAGGCAGAACAGGGCAGACAGGCGGAAGCGGTTTGCTGAGAGGCCGACCGCATCCGTTCGAGAAGGCTGCTCAGCTGTGTGCGGATGGCACTGCTGTCGCTCATCAGCAGCACCTGCTCGGCGGTTTCCGCCGCTTGGCCGCTGTCAATATCGGCCAGCAGGGCCTTGATGCGCGGGATAAAGGGCGCGACAATGGAAAACTCTCGAATTCCCAGCCCCAGCAGTAAGAGGAAATGCAGGGGGTCGGTAGCCATCTCGCCGCAGATGCAGATGCCCTTGCCCTGCTGGCGGGCACAGCTGCATACCTGGTGGATGGCCTGCACCACAGCGGGATGCAGTGGGTTGTAGTACTTGTTGACCAGCGGGTTGTTGCGGTCGGCGGCCAGCATATACTGAATCAGATCGTTGGTACCCAGAGCGAAGAAGTCGACCTCGCGGGCCAGAAAGGCACACAGCTGCACCGCTGAGGGCACCTCGATCATCACGCCAAGGGGAATGTCGTCAGCAAAGGGATGACCTTGCTGGCACAGGTTGGCCTTGGCTTCGGTCACGACCTGTTTACAGGCACGCAATTCTTCGATGCCGGAGATCATCGGGAACAGCAATTTGACCGGGCCGTGGTGACTGGCCATCAGAATGGCTTCAATCTGGGTGCGGAAGATATCAGGATTGTCGAGAGATACCCGCACCGACCGCCAGCCCATAAAGGGGTTGTCTTCCTCCGGCGGCTTGAAGTAGGGCAGGGCCTTGTCGCCACCGATGTCGAGGGTGCGGATGGTGACCGGCGCGCCGGCGAAACTCTCGACGATCTTGCGGTAGAGCAGGTACTGATCCTGCCGGTCGGGGAAGGTGTTGCGTGTCATGTAAGGGAATTCAGTGCGGTACAGACCGACGCCCTCGGCGCCGTTGCGTAGGGCGATGGCGACATCGCTGATCAGACCGATGTTGGCCCGCAGGGTCACCCGCACGCCGTCGGCGGACAGGGCCGACCGATCGCGAAATTCATTGATGCGGTCGAGCTCGCGATCGCAGTCCTTTTCCAGCCGGCGGTATTCATCGATGATGGCGGGGGCCGGTCGTACGAACAGGCAACCGGAGTTGCCATCAACAATGACAAAGTTGCCCGGTTCCGCCGCCCGGCAGGCGCCCCTGACGCCGACTAGGGCCGGAATGCCGAGGGATTTGGCCATGATTACGGCGTGGGAATTCTGTTCGCCGGTTTCGGTGACAATGCCGAGCAATTTGTCATGATCAAGCACCGCCATGTCCGAAGGCAAAATCTCGCGTGCCAGCAGGATGCCCTTCTGCTTGAGCTGGAGGGTCTGGTTTTCCTTGCCAGTCAGATTGGCCAGCAGGCGCCGGCCAATGTCCATGGCGTCGCTGGCCCGTTCACGCAGGTAGGGGTCCTCCATGCGCGAAAAGGCCTCGGTGTAGCTGGTGATGACCTTCTTCAAGGCGTAAGGCGCGCTGTGGCCGCTCTGAATCTCGCTGGCCAGTTGATCCTGGAAGGCGCGATCCTCTAGGATCATCAGATGGGTGTGGAAGATGGCGGCATCCTCTTCCGACAGCCGTTCGGCTACCCGCTTTTCCAGAAACAGGGTCTGGATACGGGTTTCTTCCAAGGCATCGTGCAGGCGGCGCAGTTCCTGATGGACGTCGACATCGATTTCGTCGAGCAGGTCGGCAAAGCCGCATTGTTCATCAAGAATGTAGGCTGGGCCGGAAACCACGCCGGGATAGGCGACGGTGCCGCGCAGGGCCGCGCCCAAGGGTTCCTGGGGCTGTGGCGAGGCGGGCGCGAGCAGTTTGGCGCGGGTGACCTGGTTGATCGAATTCAGCAGGCGGGCGTTGGTGACCACCGCCGATACCTGAAAGGCGATGGTCGACAGGGCGCTGATTTCCGTGGCGGTGAAGGCCCGTTGCTCGGTGGTCTGCAGGGTGATAACGCCAATGGGCTGACGCCGTTCAAGCAGGGGAATCGCCAGAAAAGTGCGGAAGCGTTCCTCACGTGTTTCGCGGAAGTAGAGATAGCGGGGATGTTCTTCCGGATTGAGGATGGAGACCGGCCGGCCTTCCTCGATGGCCATGCTGGCCAGACCTTCGCCCAGCCGCATACTGACCTTGCCGATGGTTTCGCGCGGCAGCCCCTCGGTGGCGTGTAACACCAGCGTAGCGCCGTCCTCCTCCAGCAGATAGATGGAGCAGACCTCTGATTTCATCCGCCGTGCCACCAACGACACAATATTGTCGAGGGTTTCGTGCAGATCGTGCGACTGCAGGATCAGCGTGCTGATGTCTTCCAGCGTGCTGATTGAAAGCCGGTCTGAGATTGCTCGCTGTTCCATAAAATCGGCCTGGCCGGACGGCGGTGACGAAGGATCAGACTTCTTTGGGATTGAGATGGTAGGCGAACACCTTGAGGCGGTCGTCGACCCGCAGTTTGGGGGCCAGTCCGGCGATCAGACGCTGGATGGCGCGCCGCTCGTCCTCGCTGTGGATATGGCCTTCGAGACGAATTTCACTGCCGTCGATATTCACCTGCAGGTGGTGCCCTTCAATCTCCGCTGACTTGAGAATGGCGATTTCAATCCTCTTGCGCAGCAGCAGATCCTGCAGCCGGGTGCGCGAAGGCTCGTCGAGGCAGCGCAGATTGTTCTCCTGCAGTCCCTGACAGATCAATTCAACAGCCATATCTTCGGAGATCTTGGCGGTGTTGATGATCAGATCGTAAGCATAGGGATCGTTCCAGTCGCGATCGAAATAGTATTTGATGAAGCCGGCGCGCTGCTGGTCGCTTTTGCGCACCAGAATGCGCGAAAGATCCGGATCGAGCCATTCGCGTTCGGCCCAGCGTTCCACCCGCAATTCGAAGGGCGCGATGATCCGGGTGCTGAAGATGCAGGAAACGCCATCAAGAATGTCCTGACCACCGCGACCGTAGATGATGACATTGTCCTTGAGAGCGTATTCCAGAATGATCTGCTGGATATGCAGCATGTCGATTTCGATGCGGGCATCCAGGCTTTCAACGAAGGCCGGTGGTTTCTCGTCGGCGGTTTCAAGAGCCTCTTCCGACAGGCCGTATTTTTCCGCCACCTGCAGAATGGCATCGCCATCAACCAGGGTATAACCGAGTTTGTCTGCCAGGGCGCGGGCGATAATGGAGCCGCCGCTACCCATTTCACGCGATATTGTGACAATGGCCATCGTTCTTCCCCTTGATGTTGAATAAAATCAGAACATTGCAAAACCTGGCGATTCTAGCAACAGCTTCGCCGGTTGACAAGCGATTCCTCCGTGCTGCAAAGGTAGGGCCTGTCTGTGGCCTGGCCAACAGCGCAAACGCTGTTTCCCTGACCTCAGCTGGTTCTTGCCAGAGTCTGCGCTGCCGGCTAGAAGCCGGGCTTATGCTCGAAGGTGTGGAGCGAGCGGATAAAACGCAGGGTCCGGCTCTTTGAGCGCATCACCAGGGTATCGGTTTCAGCGCCGCCGGCAAAGTAACGTACACCCTTGAGCAGGGCACCGGAGGTGACGCCGGTGGCGGCGAAGAAGACATCACCGCCGGCCAGATCCTCGACGCCGTAGACACGCGTCAGGTCACTGATGCCCATTTGCGGTGCCCGCTGGCGTTCTTCATCGGTGGTGAAGACCAGCCGGGCCTGCATGTCGCCGCCGAGACATTTGATTGCTGCCGCCGCCAGCACGCCTTCGGGGGCACCGCCGGTGCCGATAACCAGATCGACGCCGCTACCGAGGATGCCGGTGGCCACCGCTGGAGCGACGTCACCATCGGAAATCAGCAGAATGCGGGCACCACACTGACGGATGGCGCTGATGATCGCTTCGTGGCGGGGCCGGTCGAGCAGGACCACGGTCAAATCGCCCAGCTGGCACTGCTTGGCGCGGGCCAGACGCCGCAGGTTGTCGCCGACGGGGGCATCGATATCGATGCAGCCATGTCCAGCCGGGCCGACAATCAGTTTTTCCATGTACATGTCCGGCGCGTGAAGAAAGCCGCCAGCCGGGGCGAGAGCAATGGTGGCGATGGCGCCACTCTTGCCCTTGGCGCAGAGGCTGGTGCCTTCCAGGGGATCGACGGCGATATCCACCGCTGGTCCCCGGCCACTGCCGAGGCGCTCACCGATGTAGAGCATTGGCGCCTCGTCCATTTCCCCTTCACCGATCACTACCGTCCCCTCAATGTCCATCAGGCCCAGGGCCTGCCGCATGGCACCGGTTGCGGCTTCGTCGGCGGCGATCTTGTCGCCCCGGCCGACCCAGCGGCCACAGGCCAGGGCCGCCGCTTCAGTGACGCGGGCCAGTTCCAGGGCCAGACTGCGATCCATAAGCTCACCTCGTGAAGAGAAAAAGGCGCCCAGAAGTAAACATTGAAAAGCGGACAAGGACTCTGGGCTCGCCGTTGTCCGGCGTGCTATGATGGCACGATTGTACCTGAGAAACAATTGTCAATTCGTTTGGCAAGGCAGACGGTTTGTCGGGTTTTTTGTCGCCGATGGCGGGAAGGAGAAGGCTTTTTCATGACACAGGCGCCAACGCTCCTGCAGCAGATTCGTGCCTTGGTGCGCCAGCGGCAGGGCATCCCCTTCAATGACTATATGCAGCTGTGCCTTTACGCGCCCGGTTTGGGTTATTACATGCGACCCCGCCGGCGCATTGGTGCCCAGGGTGATTTTTTTACCTCCAGCAGCGTCCATCGACTCTTTGGGCGGCTGATTGCCCGTCAGCTGCAGCAGATGGCTGAGCTGATCGATGGTCCCTTTACCTTGGTGGAGCAGGGGGCCGGAGAAGGGCATCTGGCGCTTGATATTCTCGATGCCTTGCAGCAGAGCTGGCCTGACCTTTATGAGCGGATCACCTATCGGCTGATCGAGATCAGCCCCGATAACCGCGACCGCCAGGCGGCGCTGTTGCAGACCCATTCCACGCGGGTCAGCTGGTGCGGTGAGCAGGAGCTGGCACCCTTTCGGGGCTGTTTTCTGTCCAACGAACTGCTCGATGCCTTTCCCGTGGCCGTGGTAGAGAAGCGACAGGGCCAGTTGCTCGAAGTTTATGTGGTTGAACAGCAGGATCGGTTGGTTGAACAGTTGCGGCCAGCCCGGCCTGAGGTGGTGCAGCATTTCGCCCGGCAGGGGTTGCAGCCGGCAGAGGGTTGCCGGGCGGAAGCGGCCCTTGGGGTCTCCTGCTGGCTTGAGGGGGTGGCGGCGCGCCTGCAACAGGGTTTTGTCCTGACCATCGATTATGGCTATCCGGCCGCGGAACTCTATGCCCCCTTTCGCCGGCAGGGAACGCTGCTGTGTTATCAACGCCACCAGGCCAGCGACAACCCCTACCAACAGCCCGGTGAACAGGATATTACGGCGCATGTTGATTTCAGCCTGCTGCAGCTTGAGGGTGAACGGCTGGGGCTGGAAACCCTGTATTTCGAGCGTCAATATCGTTTTCTCATGGCCCTTGGGTTCATTGAGGAACTGCTGGAGCTGCAGCGACAAGCCTGCGATGCCCAGCAGGCCTGCGCCCTGCGTTTGACCCTGAAGAATTTGATTCTGCCCGATGGCGGCATGGGAGATACCTTCAAGGTTCTGATTCAGGGCAAGAACGTTGGTCAGCCGGCGCTGTTGTGCCAGCGACCGATTCGTGCTATTTCCCTGGCGGCGACCGCTGGCGATGGGTGCTGAAAGCGGATGACCGCCCCTTGCTGCTCAACAACGAAAGGAGAAACCCGGATGGACTTGCGACAACAGGTGGAAGCTGCCCTCGACGAGGTTCGCCCGACCATGCTGGCCGATGGTGGCAACGTCGAACTGGTGGAAGTAACAGACGATGGTATCGTCCGCGTGCGGCTGATGGGGGCTTGCGGCTCCTGTCCGATGGCGACGGTAACCCTCAAAATGGGAATTGAACGGGTTCTGCTCGAACGGGTACCGCAGGTCAAGCAGGTGGTGCAGGTCGGCTAGTTTGCAGGTAGAGAACGCTGGTTGGTGGTGGCTTGCTCCGGCGCGGTTACAGGTGCGCCGCCGACCAGAATCTGTTGCAGCGCTGAGAAGGTGGCGGGGTGGTACAGCAGTAACAGGTGGCCGCAATTGGCGATGACCATGTCCTGCCCCAGCGGCAACCGGGCTGCTTCCGGAGGCTGAATCAGTAGATCATCGGCCGCGCGGATACTGGCCAGGGCCACCTGGGGTGGCCAGGGTAAGCGGTTGAGCTCGATCAGTAGCGGATCGTTGCGGCGCAGATGTCGGGCCAGGCGTGTGGGTGCAAACACCGCCAGATCGCTGCCCTGGTGGGCGCAACCCAGGCAGATTGCCTGACGGATATGGTTGGCGCCGCCACGTCGCTGAACGTAGTTGCGCAGAATCAGACCGCCGAAACCATAGCCAAGCAGGTCAACCTGTTCGACGCCCTGTTCCAGCCGCAGGGCACTGATCTGGTGGTCAAGGGCTTCCGTCAAGCTTTCGATGTTGTGCCACAGTGAAAAGGCTGGCGTGATCACCCGCAGACCGTGCAGGCGCAGACGCAGCTGCAGCCAGAACAGGCTGGCACGGTTGAAGTAAAGTCCGTGCAGCAGAATGAGGGTGCGGCGCTTTGGCCGGTGCCGCCAGCGCGTCGGTGGCAGACAGCCTAAAGGGAAGAGCAACAGATTAAGCAGGCAGCATAGATATTCCAGCCCTGCCAGCGACAGGTCGCGCAGCAGCCTGGGCAAACGCAGCGGGTGGTCAAGACAGGCGGGATCACGCGCGGCCTGGCTGTAGCGGGCCAGTACCAGCAACAGTGCCAGCAGCACGGCGGGCGGCCACAGCAGCAGTTGAATCAGCAGGTGCAGGATGGTGGCCAGTTCGGCGAGGGAGACTAAAGTCATGGCCGAAGATTACCCGAAGGCGCGATGCAGGTCAAATGCCCCGCCGGTCTGGCTGGAGTTATGTGAACATCCCTGGATGCAGGCTTTTCTGCACAATCTGGAGGTCGAGCGTAATCTCTCGCCCCATAGTTGTCGGGCTTACCGCCGTGATGTGGGCGCTTTCTGTCTTTTTTTGCAGCAACAGTTGCCGGGCCGTCCACTGGATGCACAACTGGCGGCGGTTGACAAGGCCCTGGTGCGGCGCTGGCTTGGTCAGTTGGGACGGCGCAACAAGAAGGTAACCCTGGCGCGCAAACAGTCAGCCTTGCGGACTTTTTTTACCTTTCTGGTGCGACGCGGGCTGCTGGAGCAGCATCCGCTGCACAGTATGGAACGGCCACGGCTGGAACGCCCTCTGCCACGGCTGCTTGATGTTGACGCGGTTTTTTGTCTGCTCGACGGTATGGTGCCGGAAGACTGGTTGCGCTGGCGGGATCGGGCTCTGTTCGAATTGCTCTATTCCTGCGGACTGCGCGTTAGCGAACTGGTCGCTCTTGATGAGGACGATCTGCGGGCTGACCAGGGGCTGGTATGTGTGCGACAGGGCAAGGGTGGCAAGCAGCGCATTGTGCCGGTCGGCCAGGCTGCGTTGCGGGCCTTGCAGGTTTACCTGCAGCATTGTCCGCCGCAGAAACGTGTGGGTGTGGCCCTGTTTGTCAATCAGCGCGGCCAGCGCCTGTCGGTTCGTACGGTGCAGCGCAATCTTAAGGCCGCCCTGGCGCGCGCCGGGCTGCCGACGGATGTCAGTCCCCATGGTCTGAGGCACAGCTTTGCCACCCATCTGCTGGACGGGGGTGCCGATCTGCGGGCGATTCAGGAACTGCTGGGACACGCCTCGTTGGCCACCACTCAGCGCTACACCCAGGTCAGTGGCGCCCGCCTGGCCGAGGAATATGACCGCACGCATCCGCGCAGCAAAAAGCCCTCCGCATAGTTGCCGCAATCGACTGTAGAAACAAAAAGCCCCTGTAAAAACAGGGGCTTTTTGTTGTTATGACACTGCTGGCTTATTTATTCCAGAAGCGCATGGTGCCGTTCTGCTCCAGTTCCAGGTGCAGTTTGTAGGCTTCTTCAAGCAGCACCGGCTCGTGGTGGCCGCCGGTTTTCTTGATGGCGCGGTCGAGCCAGTCGGTGAGGTAATCCTTGTAGGTCGGGTGGGCGCACTTGTCAATGATGCAGCGGGCACGGTCGACCGGGCAGAGGCCACGCAGGTCGGCCAGGCCCTGCTCGGTAACCAGCACGTCGATGTCGTGCTCGGTATGGTCGACGTGCGGTGCCTTGGGCACCACGCCGGAGATGCCGAACTCGTCGGTTTTGCTCGGCCGTACCGACGGGCAGTGCATCATGGAGATGTAGGAGTTGCGCTCGAAGTCGCCGCTGCCGCCGATGCCGTTGAGCATCTTGGTGCCGCCGGCATGGGTCGAGTTGGCATGGGCGTAGATATCGAACTCCAGCGGCGTGTTCATGCCGATGGCACCGAGACGACGGATGATCTCGGGGTTGTTCGATACCTGCTGCGGCCGCATCAGCACCATGTCCTTGTACTTGTCAAAGTTTTTCCACCAGATTTCAAAGCCCTCGTTCGACAGCGACAAGGAGGTGCAGTTGATGTACTTGCACTTGCCCGAGTCCATGAAGTCAAGGAAGGTGTCCTGCAGTACCTCGGTGAAAACAATCAGGTTCTCAAACGGTGAGGTGGTCAGGCCGCCGACAACAGCGTTGGCGATGGAGCCGACGCCCGACTGCAGCGGCAGCAGGTTTTTCGGCAGGCGCCCGGCCTTCACTTCGGCACTGAAGAAGTCAACGATGTTGTCGGCAATGGCTTGGGCCACATCATCGGTGCCACGCAGGGCGCGACCGTTGTCGGGCAGCTTCGACTCGACAATGGCGACGATCTTGCTCTTGTCCGTCGGTACCCAGGGAGTACCAATGCGCTGGCGGGCATCGGTGATCGGAATGATCTTGCGGTAGGGCGGCACGTCCGTCATGAAGATATCGTGCATGCCTTCAAATGAAGGCAGACCGGTATTGATCTCGATGATGATCTTGTCAGCGATATCGATGATGTCGTTGGATGCGCCGATAGAGCCTGACAGGATAATGTTGCCGTCCTCGGTGATTGCTGAAGCTTCAATGATGGCCAGGTCAAGACGACCACCCTGATCCTTGGTGTAGAAGCCGTATTTCAGATCCTGGGCAAACATGGACAGGTGTTTGTCGCCCATGCGGATTTTACCGCTGTTGATGGCCTTGCCCAGTTCTTTGCCGGTCTGGTAGGGCCAACGACGGTCGATCATGTTCAGGGAAGCCCAGCGGTCTTCGGTCTCGGCACCAACGGAGGCGCCGATGAACAGGTTGAATTTCATCTTGCCCTGCAGATTGTTCTTCTCAACATAGTCGGCCAGGGCGATGGGTACCACTTTGGGGTAGCCAACCGGTGTAAAGCCCGACCACCCCAGGTTCATGCCATCCTTGAAATACTGGATGCAGTTTTCGGGGGTAGTGAACAGCTTGTGCAGTTCCTTGCAGCGTACCCTGTCTTGCATTGTGTCTGCCATGGTCGTTCCTCCTTGATGAGATGTGGTTATGGCATAACCGCAGAAACCGTTTTCTCGCTGAAAACGGTTGAAAAAACAGTGTCCCTACAGGTGTGACAGCGTTTTCCGGCATGGCTGGTGCCAGCGAGGGTGAAAGCCGTTGCGATAAAATAAAATACCGTTATGGACCGAACGTATAGTACGGGCCTTTTTTTTAGTCAAGCGAAAAAAATGCGTTTCCTGTTGGCGCTGTCAGGTGGAAACCTTCACCGGGGGCCGAGTTCTTCTCGCTTAAGATGCTGAAATATATTTGGAAAAAATGAAGAAGTGAAAAGTCGTTCTGTTCTATTTTGGGATACGTTGACTGATGTTTTAGTGTGATTACAGATATGGTGTTTTATTATCAATGGTAGTGCTGGGCTCATCAAGATTTTCAGGCTGCGGAGGGAGGTTTCATTGATAAATATTTGATGTGTTTATGTCGTTCAGTTTTAAGCGGTGCGTACAAAAAGCGCCCTGCCGCAGAGACGGCAGGGCGCTTTTTTGTCGAGCTTGATCGGAGACTATCGGCGCGGACTTATTCGCACAGATCGATGTTGATGTCCCAGTTTTTGACTTTCATGGTGCCGTTGACGGCCAGGTTCTGCTGCATCTTGAAGCAGCGGTCGAACAGCTGCGGCTCGTGGCCAACGCCCTTGGAGAGGGTTTCCTTGCAGGCGCGGTCGAAGTAATCCTGCAGGATCGGCCGATACGACGGATGGGCGCAGACGTTGATGAGCTTCTGGGCGCGATCCTTCGGTGCCAGGCCGCGCAGGTCGGCCAGGCCCTGCTCGGTGACCAGCACGTCGAGGTCGTGCTCGGTGTGGTCGATGTGTGGCGCCTTGGGTACCACGCAGGTGATACCGGTGGGGTCGGTCTTGCTCGGCCGCACCGACGGGGTGTGCATGATGGACAGGTAGGCGTTGCGCAAGAAGTCGCCGCTGCCGCCGATGCCGTTGATCATGCGGGTACCGCCGACCAGGGTGGAGTTGGCGTGAGCGTAGATGTCGAACTCTACCGGCGTGTTCATGGCGATGCACCCCAGCCGGCGGATGGGCTCGGGGGCGTTGGAGATGGACAGCGGCCGCAGCACGATCTTGTCGAAATACTTATTCCAGTTGTCGAAGAAGCGGGGAAAGCCCGGCGTTTCCGACAACGACAGGGAGCAGGAAGAAGCGCAGCGCAGTTTGCCGGAGTCGAACAGGTCGAGCATGGTGTCCTGCAGCACCTCGGTGAAGACCGACAGGTTGTAGAAGGGGCCCTTGGCCAGGCCGCCGACGACGGCGTTGGCGATGGAGCCGACACCCGACTGCAGCGGCAGCAGGTTTTCCGGCAGGCGGCCGGCCTTCACCTCATCGGCGAAGAACTGCATGATGTGACCGGCGATGGCTTCGGAGGTGTCATCCATCTCGGCAAAGGCACGGCCCTTGTCACGATGCTTCGATTCGACCACGGCGATGATCTTGTCCGGATCGCAGGGGAACGACGTGGTACCGATACGGTCACCCGCCTTGTTGATCAGGAACGGCTCGCGATAGGGCGGCTTGCGCGGGATCAAGCAGTCGTGCATGCCTTCGAAGGAGGGCTGTCCGGTGTTGACCTCGATGATGATCTTGTCGGCGATCATCAGGATTTCACCGATTACGCCGCAGGAAGAGGTCGGCACCAGGCCGCAATCTTCCGTAATAGCCGACACCTCAATGATGGCGATGTCGATTTTCGGGGTGTAGAAGCCGTAGCCGAGATCCTGGGCAAAGAGGGAGAGGTGCTTGTCGCCCATGCGGATACGGCCCTCGTTGATCCCCTTGGCGATATCCTTGCCGGTCTGGTAGGGCCAGCGGCGATCGATCATGTCGAGGGTGGCCCAGCGGTTTTCGGTTTCCACGCCGACGGAGGCGCCGATGAACAGGTTGAACTTCATCTTGCCCTGCAGGTTGTTCTTCTCGACATAGTCGGCCAGGGCGATGGGTACCGCCTTGGGGTAGCCGGCCGGGGTGAAACCGGACCAGCCCAGATCCATTCCCGGCTTGAAGAATTCGATGCAGTCTTCGGCGCTGCGGACCCTGTCGAGCAGGGATTTGCGACGAACGCGACTTTCAAGGCTTCCGTAATTCGACATTGGTTCTTCCTCCTTGATGCGATGAGATAGGCCCAGGTTCACCCCGCCCGCGCAGGGTGAAACAGTTCTTGGGTCGAAAAAACATTGGTACGGCGTGCTGTGCCGGCCGGCGTGGGCCAACCTGACGGGCTTGTCTACTTGATATGGTAAAAAATGCGAGACTAAAACCCTGTTTTGAAGCCATCGTATAATATATGTGTAAAAAACTGTCAAGCGAAATCTGGCAAACTATGCGCTGTTTTGCGGACCATTCTGGCATGACAACACAAAACGAAGAGGCAAGGGCTTCTGGTGTAAATATTTGATAGTGCATGATTTTATCTATTGTCTTGAGCTGTTCGATTTTTGCTGCGGTAAAATTCTGTGGCAATAAGATCTCCCCCGTTCTTTAATTTTCTGAGACCTTGTTTTATTTTTTAGCCTGGGTGGAATGGCGGGTGATGAAGTGTTTGCGGTCGCAATAGGGGGGTTGTTGTGATGTTTTTGCGGGCACTGAACGTTTCGACGCGGCCAGGTGAATTTGATTGACGGGGTGTTGGTCACCGCAGCCGCAAGGGAAAAGGCTGCCAGGTTTCCGGACGGGTTATTATAATAAAGCGCCCTGCCGAGGATCTCGACAGGGCGCTTTTGCGTGAAAGGGTGGAGGATTGTCAGTGTGGGCTTATTCGCACAGATTGACCTCGATGTCCCAGTTTTTGACTTTCATGGTGCCGTTGACGGCCAGGTTCTGCTGCATTTTGAAGCAGCGGTCGAACAGCTGCGGCTCGTGGCCAACGCCCTTGGAGAGGGTTTCCTTGCAGGCGCGGTCGAAGTAATCCTGCAGGATCGGACGGTAGTCGGGATGGGCGCAGACGTTGATGAGCTTCTGGGCGCGATCCTTCGGTGCCAGGCCGCGCAGGTCGGCCAGACCCTGCTCGGTGACCAGCACGTCGAGGTCGTGCTCGGTGTGGTCGATGTGCGGCGCCTTGGGTACCACGCAGGTGATACCGGTGGGGTCGGTCTTGCTCGGCCGCACCGACGGGGTGTGCATGATGGACAGGTAGGCGTTGCGCAAGAAGTCGCCGCTGCCGCCGATGCCGTTGATCATGCGGGTACCGCCGACCAGGGTGGAGTTGGCGTGAGCGTAGATGTCGAACTCTACCGGCGTGTTCATGGCGATGCACCCCAGCCGGCGGATGGGCTCGGGGGCGTTGGAGATGGACAGCGGCCGCAGCACGATCTTGTCGGCATATTTGTCCCAGTTGTCGAAGAAGCGGGGAAAGCCCGGCGTTTCCGACAACGACAGGGAGCAAGAAGAAGCGAAGCGCAGTTTGCCGGAGTCGAACAGGTCGAGCATGGTGTCCTGCAGTACTTCTGTGAACACGTTCAGGTTGGAGAAGGGGCCCTTGGCCAGGCCGCCGACGACGGCGTTGGCGATGGAGCCGACACCCGACTGCAGCGGCAGCAGGTTTTCCGGCAGGCGGCCGGCCTTCACCTCATCGGCGAAGAACTGCATGATGTGACCGGCGATGGCTTCGGAGGTGTCATCCATCTCGGCAAAGGCACGGCCCTTGTCACGGTATTTTGATTCGACCACGGCGATGATCTTGTCCGGGTCGCAGGGAAAAGCCGAAGAGCCGATGCGGTCGTCTGCCTTGCAGATCAGCAGCGGTTCGCGGTGCGGCGGATTGCGCGGAATCAGGCAGTCGTGCATGCCTTCGAAGGAGGGCTGTCCGGTGTTGACCTCGAGAATGATCTTGTCGGCGATCATCAGGATTTCACCGATTACGCCACAGGAGGTGGTCGGTACCAGTGAGCCGTCGGCATTCACCGCCGACACCTCGATGATGGCGATGTCGATTTTCGGGGTGTAGAAGCCGTAGCCGAGATCCTGGGCAAAGAGGGAGAGATGTTTGTCGCCCATGCGGATACGGCCCTCGTTGATCCCCTTGGCGATGTTCTTGCCGGTCTGGTAGGGCCAGCGGCGGTCGATCATGTCCAGTTCCGCCCAGCGGTTTTCGGTTTCGGCGCCGACCGAGGCGCCGATAAACAGGTTGAACTTCATCTTGCCCTGCAGATTGTTCTTCTCGACATAGTCGGCCAGGGCGATGGGTACCGCCTTGGGGTAGCCGGCCGGGGTGAAACCGGACCAGCCCAGATCCATTCCTGGCTTGAAGAATTCGATGCAGTCTTCGGCGCTGCGGACCTTGTCGAGCAGGGACTTGCGACGAACGCGACTTGCGAGACTTCCATAATCCGACATGGGTTTTTCCTCCTTGAACAGACAAAAGGTTCCGCACGGTGCTGGACTGCGCTGGGCAGTCGATGGGCAGGGTGGCGGAGCGACAGGCGGGGGATTTTGTGAGACTGCCTGGCGGCAGACCCCGGGCTTGACTACCTGATGTGATATTTTATGTCAAGTTAAATGATGTATAAAATGACATAAGTGGTTTGTGGCGCAGATAAAAAAGCCCGCCGGAGGGGGCGGGCTTGAGGAGCGCTGACGCGCAGATTTTGCAGAGAATCAGATTCTCTGTTTGCTGCGGAACTTACGCAGTTGCTTGCGCAACTCGATACTGCTGGCCTGTTGCTCCAGTGCGTTGAGCAGAGCCAAGGCTTCATCGCGTTGGCCGGCGGCGGCATACGCCTGGGCCAGGCCAAAGCGCACCTGGTCACGCTCACTGGTTTCCGGGTAGTTGTTCAGCAGATCGCGATAGCGCTTGATGGCCGCATCGTAACGCTTGGTTTTACGGTAGAAATCGGCGACATAACGCTCCTGCCCGGCCAGCCGGTCACGACACTGACGGATCAGGCTGTCAAGTTCGGCGCTGTCAGCATAGGCTGGATCCTGCCGCTTAAGTTGTTCAAAGCTGGCCAGGGCGTTTCGGGTCGCGCTCTGATCCTGGTCGATCCCGCGCATCTCGCTGAAGTGGGCCTTGCCCAGGCGCAACAGAACCGCGCTGGTATGGACATGTTCGGGGTGCTGCTTGAGAAAATCCTCGTAAGCGGCAATGGCCTCGATGGTCTGGCCGCTTTCGTAGTAGGCGTCAGCGATGCGTAATTCCGCCAGAGTGGTCAACTCGGGGCTGTGGAAGGCGTCGCGCACCTTTTGCCAGTTTTCGATGGCACTCTGGTGGTGGCCGGCTTCGTGTTCCTGTTCGGCCTTCTTGAACTCCGCGGCAATCCCTGGCGGTGGCGGAGCGGTTTTTGGACGGCCGCAGCCGTTCAGAGCCAGGGTGAACAACAGCAGGGCAGGCAGCAGCAAGATCAAGCCGGTACGCATGGGCAATCCTTCGTGACATCAGGGAAGAAAACACTCGACCGCTGAGTCTAAAGCATGGACCCGACGGACTCAAGCCTTATTGCGCCATCCCTTCGGTCTCTGGGGCCAGATCGGTCTGCAGCAGGGTGCGCAGGCGCTCAAGGGCGCGTTTTTCAATCTGGCGAATTCGTTCACGGCTGACGCCGAACTGGTCGGCCAGTTCCTGCAGGGTGCAGGGTTCCTCGGCCAGAATGCGCCGGACGACGATGCGACGTTCTCGATCGGACAGTTGTGCCAGCGCCTGTCGTACCTGCTGCTGGCGGTTAAGCTCGGTTTCCTGGGCGATGAGCAGTTGTTCCTGATCCTGCTCGGGGCTTTCCAGCAGGTCGAGCCGGCAAATATCCTCGCCTTCCACCAGCTCCGCATCCAGCGACACATCACGCGCCAAGCGCACGGACATCTCCTCGACCTCTGCCGTGCTGACATCGAGCTGACGGGCGATGGCACTGTCCTGTGTTTCCCCTTGCTGTTGCAGCATCTCACGTGTTTGACGCAGCTTGAAAAAGAGTTTGCGGCGTGCCTGGCTGGTGCCGATTTTCACCAGTGACCAGCTGTTGATGATGAAATTGTGGATATAGGCGCGGATCCACCAGACGGCATAGCTGATCAGACGGTTGTTGCGCTGGGGATCGAATTTCTTGACCGCGACCATCAGGCCGATGTTGCCTTCCTGAATCAGGTCGAGCAGTTTCAGGCCGTAAGCCCGGTATTCGTTGGCGATTTTGACGACAAAACGCAGATTGGCGCACACCAGACGCTGGGCCGCCTGCAGGTCATTATGCAGCCGATAGCGCAGTGCCAGCTCCTGTTCGGTTTCCCGGTCAAGCAGTTCATAACGGTTGATCTGGGTCATGTAGTGTTCAAGACTGTTGCTGGTCAGCGTCAGGGCGGACATGGAACCTCCTCCTTGGATGCGGAAAAGCGGCTGTTAGCACTCGTTGTCGGTGAGTGCTAACAGCCTAGGAGGTTCATTCAGACATTGCAACAAAAAATTGCTTGTGCTGCTTTGGCAGGTCGTGGCTGATCACAGCGGAACCTGTTCGCACACAGGTGCCGGGAGAAAAAGCCGGGGCTCATCCAGTCGCAGATGACGGTTTGAAATGCCCCGGCTCAAGGCAGATTGACAAGAGGTTGAAAAGGCGTTTTCCGCCTTGCTCACAACATCAATCTCTTACGAAATAAAGGCTTACGAATCAAGGATTGGGTTTGGTCGCCCAGCCATGGGTTCCGTGGCCTGGCAACCTGTTAATGAAACAGCTTGGCGTTGATCAGCATGTGAACGGCAATGCTGGCGGCGTAGCCCAGCGCCACCGCCGGGGTATAGACCAGGTGACGGCCGAAGGTGTAGATGCCACGGGCGGTACCCATCAGGCCGACGCCGGCCGCCGAACCGATGGACAGCAGGCTGCCACCTACACCGGCCGTCAGGGTCACCAGCAGCCAGTGGCCATGCGACATGTGCGGTTCCATGGTCAGCACGGCAAACATCACCGGAATGTTGTCAACGATGGCGGAGAGAATGCCGATCATGACGTTGGCATTAAAGGCGCCCAGATCGTTGTAGAGAAACTGTGACGCCATGGCCAGATAACCGAACTGGCTCAGACCGCCGACACACATGATGACCCCGTAGAAGAACAGCAGCGTATCCCATTCGGCGCGGGCAATTTTGCGGAACAGATCGAAGCCCGGGCCGCCATGGCCTTCATTCTCAACCGGTTCCAGGTGCAGCGCCGGGTCCGCCATGTGGCCGGCGTGCTCACGCAGCTTGATGTAGTAGGAGAACCAGCCCAGATAGCCCAGACCCAGCATCATGCCGGCAGCCGGCGGCAAATGCAGAAAGTTGTGAAACGACACCGCCGTGACGATGGTCAGCAGGAACAGCAGCATAATGCGCTTGGCACCGAACTTCATGCTGACAAACTCATCGGCCGCCTGAGGACGCTCTTTACTGATGAAGAAACTCATGACCAAGGCAGGGACCAGCCAGTTGACCAGCGACGGCAGGAACAGGGCGAAGAACTCGCCGAAGGATACCATGCCCTTTTGCCACACCATCAGGGTGGTGATGTCACCAAAGGGCGAGAAGGCGCCACCGGCATTGGCACCGACCACCACGTTGATGCAGGCCATGACAACAAAGCGCTGGTTGGAGCCGCCCACGGCCATCACCACGGCGCCCATTAGCAGGGCGGTGGTCAGGTTGTCAGCAATGGGCGAGATGAAGAAGGCCAGCAATCCGGTAAGCCAGAAAATGATCCGCAGCGAAAAGCCACGCGACACCAGCCAGGAGCGCAGGGCCTGAAAGATGTTACGCTCGTCCATGGCGTTGATGTAGGTCATGGCGACCAGCAGAAACAGAAACAACTCACCGTATTCCACCAGATTGTGCACAATCGCATCATGGGCAGCATCCGGCTCGCCCAGCGCCTTGAAGGTAATGGCGACCAGCACCCAGATGACCCCGGCAGCCAGCAGCACCGGCTTGCTTTTGCGCAGGTGCAGCTTCTCCTCCATAATCACCAGGGCATAGGCGCCGACGAACAGCACCAGCGCCAGAATGCCCAGACCGGTGCCGGTCAGGTCGCGCACGCTGGCGCTGCCGTCGTTGGCCAGAGCCGGCAGAGCCGTCAGGCTCAGCAGAAGTGTCAACAGTGTTTTCATGGGTTCCCTCGTCCGAAAAGTGGAAAGAATAAAAAGAGCATCAAGAAGATTCTGTGAGGCTGGCAATGGGCTGGCGCACTACTGAGCAGTCAACCTGTGGGCCAACGCAGCAGAGCGCCGTCAGCAACAACAACGCTTAAATTGGTATCGACCAAAAATGCTGATCCGTAGTGCCGGGCTGCGGCCACGGGACAGGCGTCATCCATTGCATCGACAGGTCGGGACAAGGGGTGACGCTGGCGCCGCGGCACAGCGAAACCCTGACCGGTACGGCAGCCCAGCAGCACGGTGGACGGAACCAGATTGGCAGAAATCCTTGCGTTTCCGGTGCTTGCGGTGACGGTGCCGGTCGGGCTGGAGTGCGGGCCAGGCGCGGAGCGGTTTTCAGCTGGAGATGTTGGAGGACTGGGGCGGTGGGCGCGGACTCAGCGGCAGCAGGCCGTGCCGGTGAGGAACCCGCAGGTGGTGAGAGTTGTCTGGGAAAAAACAGGCGCTGATGGCCAGACGAAGGAGCCTGGCCGTGGCCGGGGGGACGATGGCAACACTTTTACAGAAAAGGTTTTCCGCCTCAACGGGTACCGGTGAGGTTGCAATATGCTCCTCGGGCTGATCCGGCGTGCACAACTCGACGCTGACCGGGACATCGCTCAGCCAGATGGTTGTTGTCGCGGGGCCACTGGCGGCAAGGACAAAGAGGCACAGCCAGAGCCAGATGAGCAGACGGGCGCTGTTGCACAGGCCTGGTTTTTGCGGGTGGCAAAGCAGGGTGAACACCGGGCAGGTCGCTTTCCTGGGCAGCGGATAAAGGCTGGGGTTGGGATTGCCGGAGGAGGGTCGGGATGAACCTGGGTGACCTGCCATGGCATGGGCGGATACTAGGTCAGTGGTGGTGACGCTGTCCAGCGGATTTTATTTTGTTGCTGTCGGCAGGCTGCCTCCGGTTGCATTGCCAGCTAAGCAGGTTCATGTTTAACTGCATTGCGTTGAGAGGGGGGGACTGCGTCAGCTCGGAAAGGAAGCGGAACCATGATGCGTGTTGCTGTGCTGCTGGGCCTGATTGTGCTGAACGGTATGCTCGCCATGGCCGAGGTGGCGCTGCTGACGGTACGTCGCAGCCGGCTGGAGCGCCGGGCTGAACAGGGCGATGGCGCGGCGGCCTGCGCGCTGCGCCTGCAGCTTGAGCCGACCCGTTTTCTCTCCACGGTGCAGATTGGTATTACCGCGATAGGTTTACTCAACGGCATTGTTGGTGAGGCGGTTCTGGCGCGGCCATTGGCGGCGCAACTGCGGCTGTTGGGTCTGGCACAGGATAGCAGTGAGGTGTTGGCAACGGTACTGGTGGTGGTTGCCATCACCTATGCCACCATTGTGCTGGGAGAGCTGGTGCCCAAGCGGATAGGCCAGCAACAAGCCGAAACCGTTGCCTGTCTGATGGCTCGTCCGCTGGCGCTGCTGGCCCTGTTGACGCGCCCTTTTGTTCACTTGCTCAGCTTCTCAACGGAACGGTTACTGCGGCTGTGGGGCCGCGGTCCGGCAGAAGCGGCTGAAGCCCTGACCGAAGAGGATCTTCTGGCGCTGTTACTAGAGGGCTCGCGTTGTGGCCTGATTGCCGAGCGCGAGCATCTTTTGCTGCGCAACGTGTTTCGGCTCGATGAGCGCCCCATCAGCCTGCTGATGACGCCCCGACACGAGATCGTGTTTCTCGATGTCGAGCGGCCGTTCGATTGCCTGCTGGATCAGGCAGTTGCCGCCAATCTGTCGCGTTTTCCGGTCTGCCGTGGAAGCCTTGATCAGTTGGAGGGTATCGTTACCACCAAGCGTCTGCTGCGCCTCTACCGTGCCGGCCAGCGCCAGCTGCCTCGCCAGGCCCTGCAGCCGCCGGTTTATGTGCCGGAAAGTCTCAGTACCCTGAACCTGCTGGAACGGTTTCAGACCAGCGGCAGCGCGATGCTGTTTGTCATTGACGAATATGGTGCGTTGCAGGGCCTGATTACCCTGCAGGACGTGCTGGAGGCCCTGGCCGGACGTTTTCCTGCGCCTGGCCAGAGTAACGACAGTCTGCAGCCGCTGCAGCGCGCTGATGGTTCCTGGCTGCTTGATGGCCTGATGCCGGTGGACGAAGTGCGTGAACTGCTGGCGTTGGGCGCTCTGCCAGGCCAGGAACGCGGCCTGTATCAGACCCTGGGCGGGCTGCTGCAGGTGCTGGCCGGTCATCTGCCACAGCTGGGCGAGGTGCTCGAATGGCAGGACTGGTGTTTTGAGGTGGTCGATCTCGATGGCCATCGGGTGGATCGGGTACTGGTTCGTCGGCGGCAAGTGCCGCCGGCAACGCAACCAAACGATGGCGCAGAGGCTGTGCCCGCAGGGAGAACAACAGCATGACAAAGTGGTTGGCGGTGGCCCTCGGCGGCGGTTGTGGCTGCCTGTGCCGTTATTGGCTGTCGGGTTGGGTCTACGCCTGGCTGGGGCGCGGTCTGCCCTATGGTACCCTGGCCGTGAATCTGCTGGGTTCGTTTTTGCTGGGCCTGCTGATGGAACTGGCCCTGCGCACCACCCTGATCGGCGAAATCGGCCGCCTGGCGCTCTGTATCGGCTTCATGGGCGGCTTTACCACGTTTTCCACCTTTTCCTTTGAAACCTGGCGTCTGCTGGAGGCCGGCCAATGGCTGGGTGCTGGTCTGAACGTGGTGCTCAATGTGGTGCTGTGCCTGGTTGGAACAGGGTTGGGCATTGCTCTGGCCCGCAGCCTGTAGCCGGGGTGCCGGCTTTCTGGCCCCGTTAAGGAGGAGGATGACGATGCAACGGGAGACACAACAGCTGTTGCGGCTGTTTGTTGGTGAGGATGCCCGCTGGCAGCACCAGCCGCTGCACGAGGCTCTGCTGGAGCTGCTGCGTGATCAGGGCTGTCAGGGCGCAACCGTGGTCAAGGCGGTGGCCGGTTTCGGCCACCACCGGCAGATTCACAGCGATCAGCTGCTGCGGCTATCGGCCCAGCGGCCTCTGATTGTCGAGGTGGTTGACCGGGCCTCTCGTATCGAGGCGTTGCTGCCCCTGCTGGCACCGATGCTGACCGAGGGGCTGGCGCTGGTGGTGCCGGTCGAGGTGATCCGCTTTGTCGCCCCTAGGGCTCCAGCGGATGGCAGGGAATCGACAGGCGGATGATCTCGCCGCGGCGGGCGATGAGCACGTTCTTGTCGCTCAGGGTGGGAGCGTAGCCTTCAGTGCCTTCGCAGCGGATGGCGTAGCGGGCATTGTAGTCCAGTCCGGGGATGAAGGCCGGCAGCTGGTAGCGGATATCATCAACGGTGCAGAACACCCCGTCGCGCAGCAGGGGTTCATCGGCGTCCTGCACGCTGTTGTCATTGTGGTCGGCGAAGGCTTCGATAACCAAAGTGCCACGCTGGGTTGACAGGCTCGGGGTGCGGTCGAGCACGATATTGAGGATGTTGCCACGCCGGCCGGGCGGATCGACGGGTTCGGTCTGTTCGAAACCCTGTTGACCGGCGGGTGACTGCTGCAGTTCGGCGGCCAGCTCGGTGTCGGCCGTCAGGCCGGGCCGGGCCATGATCAGGGTCAGCAGTGGCAGGGCGAAAAGCGATAGCGCGAAGGAGCGGGTCGTCATGGCAGTCACCAAGAGTGCCGCGGCCCGCAGTGGATGCTGGCGGGGCGGCCGAAAGAGGCGGTAGTGGCCCGGCAACGTGCCGGGAAAGCCCGTATGCTAGCAAAAGCGCCGCAGAGTGCAAGCAGCTTCGGTGCCACTGACAGGAGTTGCAAACGCTCCGGCCGGGGCTTTTTCAACGACACCAGCCGAACAGGCGAATTTTGTCTTGCGCACAAAATTGATCCATTGCAGGTCAATGAATTGATTTGGGTCGCCCAACCATGGGCGCAACAGGCTGTTTTTAACCGTGTCCTAACGAAGGGAGAATCTGCCGATGTCCTGGCCGGAAGGTGTGCTGTTCTGTTACCGTTTCGACGGCCGTGGCGGCGCCCGGCCCGTGGAGGCTGCGGCATTCGAAGAGGACGCGTCACCGGCCGGTCCACTCTGGCTGCATGCGGACTACACCTGCGCCGGCCTGTCGGACTGGTTGCAGCAGCGCTTCGGTCTGGCCGATGTGGTGGTCAATGCCCTCTTTGCCGCCGATACCCGGCCACGTGCCAGCCGCATGGGCCAGGGGGCGCTGGTGACCTTGCGCGGTGTCAATCGCAATCCCGGTGCCGATCCCCTCGATATGATCTCGCTGCGCATCTGGGTCGACAGCCAGTGCATCATCACCACCCGGCGTTACCGCTTGCGCTCGGTGGAGCAGGTGCGGCAGGCGCTGGAGGCCGGCTATGGCCCGGAAACGCCCGGCACCTGTCTGCTGATGTTGGCCGAGCAGCTGACCTGGCATATCAATGAGGTCATCGACGATTTCGAGGACCAGATGGATGCCTTCGAGGAGCGTTCCGCCGCGGCTGAAGACGTTCTGTTGGGCGGTGAACTGGCTGAAATCCGGCGTCAGGCGGTGCATGTCCGGCGCTATCTCAGCGCCCAGCGCGACGCCCTGGCGCATCTGGCCCTGGCCGAATTCGGTTTCATTGACAGCCTCGGCCGGCTGGGCTTTGTCGAACTCAACAATACCCTGCAGCGCTATCTGGAGGAGCTTGATCTGGTGCGCGAGCGGGTTGCCATCTGCCAGGAACGGTTGCAGGCTCGCCTGGCTGAACAGCTCAATGGCCGTATGTATGTCCTCAATCTGGTGGCAGCCCTGTTTCTGCCGCTGACCTTTCTGACCGGCCTGCTTGGCGTCAATGTCGCTGGTATTCCGGCGGCTGACCATCCTTGGGCCTTTTCAGCCTTTTGTCTGCTGTTGCTGATCCTCGCCCTGTTGCTGTTCTTCCTGCTGCGCCGGCGGCGCTGGCTGTAGGGCGTCCGGTACGGGCGGCGAGCTGCGCCAGGCCTGCAGCAGGCTGCTGTCCACCGAGCGCAGGTGCAGATCCTGCTGCGGGAAGGGAATCTCGATGCCTTCGGCCGCGAAACGTTTGTAGATGGCGATGCAGACGTCGCTGGGTACCGACAGGACAAAATCGGGGCTGCTCAGCCACAACCGCAGTTGAAAATCGAGCGAACTGGCGCCAAAGCCGATGAACAGTGCCGAAGGGGCGGGAAATTTCAATACCCGCGGATGGCGAGCGCCTTCCTCCTGCAGAATCCGCAGAACCTGTTCCAGATCACTGCCGTAGGCCACGCCAATCGGGATCACCACCCGCGCCTGGGTGTTGGAGTAGGTCAGGTTGGTGACCTGCTGGGCGATCAGGTCACTGTTGGGTACAATGATCTCGGCCTTGTTGAAGGTTTCCACTACCGTTGAGCGCAGTCCGATTTTTTTTACCTCCGCCCATTCCTGGTTGAGCACGATCAGGTCACCCTTCTTGATCGGTCGTTCAAACAGCAGAATCAGACCGCTGATGAAATTGTTGACGATGTTTTGCAGGCCGAAACCGATACCGATACTCAGAGCCCCGGCGATCACGGCAATGTTCTGCAGGTTGACGCCCAGTGTGCCCAGACACAGCAGCAGGCCGACCAGGATGGTAAGGTAATGCAGCAGGGTCTTGATGGATTCGCGCACGCCGCTATCGAGGAATTTCGGGCCGACCACCTCGACATCGAACAGCGAACGGACCAGCCAGGAAAAACCACTGGTCAGATAGACGATCAGCACCAGGCTGGCCAGGGTGCCGATGTTGAGATGGTAGTCGCCCAGATGCAGACCCCAGCCGGCGACCCGTTGCCAGGTTGAGGCGAAGCGGTCGCCCCCGGTCCAGATCTGCACCAGAAAAATCAGGCAGCTGAAGCCGATTACCAGTCGCACCAGTACCTTCAGACGTTCGCCCAGGGTCGTGCCAAAGCGGCGGAAGAATGGCAGGCTCTGCAGTTTCCGGCGCGCCAGCAGGAAATCAATGGCGCCGCGTACCAGTTTCTGCAGCATCACGGCGACCAGCAGGGCAAAGGCGCTTTTGAAACTGATGTCCATCAGCCGCGAGGAAAAGGTGCTGTAGCCACCGATCTGGGCCACCAGCGAAACCAGCAGCAGTCCCTTGCCGATGCGCAGCCCGGTCATCAGGGGCCAGGGGTCCTTCTGCCGGCGTCCCTGTCGGTACAGCTGGGTCAGCACCAGTAAGCCGCCGATGGACAGCAAGACGAAATACAGGCGGGTCAGCGTCAGGGGCAGATTGATCACCTGCAGCAGCAGCGACAGCAGGTAACTCGATGCCAGCAGCCAGATCAGCAGGCGATGACGCCGGGCCGTGACAATGTCGTTAAGCAGGATGCAGGCCGCCAGCAGGGCCAGGACCACCTGGTAGAAACGCCAGACCAGGGTCGGCGCGCTGTAAAGAAAGCCGAGCGAGACAATGGCGATGAACAGGCCGCTGCTGAAGGGATGGCAGATGAGAAAACGCCAGTCTGAATCCTGCTGCGCCAGATGCCGGAAGTGGCGAATGAGGGATGCCAGCACCAGCGTGGTGAGGATCTGCAGCAACAGAATCCACCAGCCAGCGCGCAAACTGTCGCGACTTTTCCAGTTCACCTGCAGGCTGTTGGTGCGGACCTGTTGCAGCAACTCCGGCGTCAGTTCAGCGTAGAAGTCGCGACTCAGCAGGCTGTTGCTGTTTTTCTTGAAGGTTTGGGTGCGCAGGGTGCGCAGGGCGCTGTCGAGCTGGCGTACCAGCACCTGGTTGGCGTCGATCAGTTCGGTGGCCTTTTTCTGCAGCGCGATCTTGTCCTGGCTGACCGTGGTGATGCGCTTGAGTAGTGCCTGGCTCTGGCTGACCACCTCCTTGAATTCGCTTTCCGGGTAGGGTGCGCCGAGCTCGCGCAGCTGTTTGCGCCACTGCTGCCAGTAGTCGCGCTGTTCATTCCAGTGCCCCCGCAGCTGGTCGAGTTCAGCGGTGCGTTGGGAAACGTTGTCGAACAGCCCGGCCAGTACGCGTCGCTGCTCCAGTAACTGGGTGCGCATCTCCAGCAGCTGTTCGTAGCTCCAGCCGGCCGGATCGCCCATGTCGGTCATGCGTTGTTGCAACTGCTCCTGGCGCTGACGGCTGGCATCGAAGCTGTCAAGCCAACCCTGATGATCGGCCCCTTCCTCTACCCGTTGCAGCGCCTGTCGCGCCTGGTCAAGCAGTTCGGCGGCGCGCGGCACCACCTCGGCGATGCCGGGCAAGGGTTCTGGAACTGGCGCCACAGGCGCCGCAGTTGCGCCGCTCTCCTGTGCCAGGGCACGAAGAACGCTTGTTGGCGCCGCCAGCAACAGCAGAATCAGCAGGGCAAAGAGGGCAGGACGGGGGGCGATATGGGGCATGCGGACTCCTTGGCAGGTCAGACCGGACACGGCTACTGCTGAGACTTGTCCGGCAATGGCAGGATGGAGGTTTTGCGATCAGTCTAACCGATCCGGTCCCGCCGTGCAAAGAGGGGTGCCGATACGGCAGAGGCAAAAAAGCCCCCCTGCATCTGCCAATGCAGGGGGGCTTAGGCGTCCAGGGGAGGCAAAATCCCGGAAGCCATTCAGGGTTGAAGGGTTTTTTGCGGTCTAGAAGTGGTAGCTCAAAGAGCTGTTCAGCAGGTAGAGTTCACCGTCGTAGTCGTCGCCCAGATAGGCTTCGCCATCTTCAACCCAGCGGTACAGGGCGTTGATTCCCAGGCTCAAGGCCTCGGAAATGCGGTACTGGGCGCCCAGGGACAGGTCCAGTGTCTCGTACTGCAGTTCCGAATAGGTATCGGAGCCACTGTAGTCAAGGTAGCTCGTCATGATGGTCTGGGTGTACGGCAGCTGGAGAGCTTCACCATAGACCGCGACGTCGACGAAGTTCTGATAAATGATATTGTCGCCAAAGTTCGGTGTGCCGAGGCGGGCATCGGCCTTGGTGGCGGTCATATCGCCGGTCAGGGTCAGCTTGTCGGTTGCCTGGAAGGTGGTTGACAGATAGAGCACCTGCGCTGTGCTGTCATAGTCGACATCGTCGTAAACCGAGGCGATCTGCTCGCCCATGCTTTCCGAGAAGCAACCGACATAGACGGCAGTGGCGTAGGTACTGCGGGTCTGGCTCTGCTGGTAATTGTAACCCAGGCTGAGGGTCCATTTCTCTGTTGGCATCAGGAACAGGCTGATACCCGTCGACCAGCTCTGGCGCTGCCAGTCGTTGTCGGCCTGATTGTTGTCTTCAAAGCCATACTGGCCGTTGAGACTGAGGGAGAAGCTGTCCGCCGGTGCCCAGGTGCCACTGGCTTTGATCAGATGGCTGTTTTCCGCCACATTGCTGCCAGAGGTGGTGCGGTTGCCGCTGCGGAGAATCTGATAAAATGCCGAGTTGGTCATCATGGTATCGATGGGGGTTTCGATCAGCGCGCCGTCTTGCAGGATGGTCCAGCCGCTGGTGCGCAGATCGTTGTACCCCAGCCCATTGGCATAGCTGAAGGGCGTGTCGGCGTTTTCATAGCTGTATTTGGCGTGCAGGTTGATCTGACTGGTCGGCCGACCGGTCAGGCTCAGCTCCACCTTGTGATAAAGGGTGGTTTCGTCTTCAAGATAGCCCTCGTCCAGCAGGTCGGTGCTGTCGTATTCCTTGAAGGTGTCGTTGTCGCGATCAACCACCTTGTAGGTGTAGGCGCCGGTCAGGCTGTAGCCACTGTTGATGAAGTAGGAGGCTTCCACCCCGGTTTCAAGAACATCGCGGCTTAACGACGAGGGCCGGGTATAGTTGAAATAGGAAACCGGTACCGTGCCCAGGCCATTGCTGTCGAAGGTGATGGTAGTATTGTTGCTGTAGCCGGTCAGATCAACGTAGAGGCTGTCGCCGTCGATTTTGTAATGCTTGCCGTAGGCTTTCAGGCGCAGATGGGGGATGCTGCGATTGGTCAGGCTGAAGAACAGGGTGTCGGCGTCGTATTCCAGATCGCTGTAATTATTGCGGGTTGTCGCACTGACGTAGCTGCCGTACAGGGTGGTGTCGAGATCGGCGTCATAGCGCAGTTTGACCGTGTCGAGCTTTTTCTCGCTGTCGGCGGTGATGCCGATTTCCTGCCAGTCGTTTTCAAACAGTTCGCGTGACATGAAGGTGTTGGTGTAGCTGCCCTTGACAATCGTATCGTACCAGTAGGCGTTGTCGACCAGGCCCTGATGGGCGTAATCGTCGCTGCGGTTGTCAAAGGTGCGCTCGGTATGAAAATAGCTGGCGGTCAGGCCGCCTTTTTTGAAGGTGGCGCCAATACTGACGTCTTCGGTGACCTGGTCAATCTTCTGGCCGACGGCCACGGTATGGCAGGGAGTGCACTGGCCGGTCATCAGCGTGGCCTGTTTCCAGCCATGCTTTTCATCGCGGGAAAAACGCACCTCCGGCACCAGATTGGGGAACGCCGGCAGTTGCAGCTGGGCGCTGGCCTTGTGCTGGCGTCGTTCGATCAGATAATCGCGGCCTTGGTCGAGATCGTTGAAGGTGGCGGTCTGCAGCCCTTCAAGGCCGATAGCGCCATTCTCCATCATCATGGGCACGGCATTCGCGGCGATGACGCCGTTATAGATATCGTAATCCGGGTCGACGGGCGCGCCGGTGCCGTTCCAGTGCTCGATGCTCTGGGGAAAGGCATTGGTCGTGCCCTTCATTTTGTGGTCTTTTTCCTCGAACAGCAGATCATGGCGCAGGCGGTGGATAAAGCTCTGATAGTCATAGCTGCCGCGCAGGACGCGACGCAGGTCGAGTTGGGCCGAGGCTTCGTGATCCTCTTCGTCGGTGTAGCGACCGGCCAGCTCGACACCGATGCCCTGGGAACGGACATTCAGATCGAGCGCGCCGCCAACGGAGGAATCGGTGGATTCATATTCGGCTGTCTTATTGCGGCTGTCATCGGTGCTGACGCCAGTGTAGCCCAGTTCCAGCGTGCCGTTGGCCGTATCGGCGGCGCCGGCCAGTCCGGCCCAGCTCAGCAGCAGGACAAGCAGCAGGATACCCAGTTTTTTCGTTGTCATGGCAGAACCTCCTTCACGCTTATCGGGTCAGGCGGCTGCCGCCGCCGGGAGTGTACAGAGAGGGGAGATCCGAGCCGTGAACACTGGGGTGACACTGGCTGCAGCGCGTCATCATGGCCATCTGCATGGCATGTTTGTCATCAATGCCGTTGTTGTTGATGGTGTTCAGGGTCGTCTGTGCTCCGGCGACGCCATCAGCGGCATAGCGGGCCAGTTTTTCCATGTCGGGACGGAAGTTGGTGTGGAAATGCAGTTCATGGCATTGCAGACACAGGAAGGGTTCATTCTGTTTGAGCAGGTTGTCCGCCACGCTGCCATGCGGGCTGTGACAGATGGTGCAGTCCTCGGTGACCGGGGCATGTTCAAAAGCGAAGGGGCCGGCCTGATCCATGTGGCAGGTCAGGCAGAGTTCGCTTTTGCGTTCGTCGGTGCGCAGTAACGGGCGGGTCTGGCTGCCGTGCGGGTTGTGGCAGTCATTGCAGCTCATCTTGCCCTCTTTTACCGGGTGATGGTTCGGCAGGTGCAGCTGGGCCTTCACGTTCTGGTGGCAGCTGAGGCAAAGCTCTTCCTGCGGTTTGCTCAGCAGCCCCTTGGTGTTGCTGTGAATGCTGTGGCAGTCGGTACAGCTCAGTCCCTGGCCGGCATGAATCGAGTGACGCCATTCCATGGTGTCGCCGGCGGTGTGGCAGCTTTGGCAGATGGCGGAGGATTGCAGGGCGTCCAGTTTGCCGAATTGCAGGATGCAGTTGGGGTTGCCCGTTTCGACGTGTCGGCTGGCCGGGCCATGGCAGGCCTCGCAGCCGCGAGCCTCAATGCCATTGGCTTCATATTCAAAGTCGGCCAACAGGCTGTGGACATTGTGGCTGAACTGTTCGCCGGGTGCTTCGTGGCATTCGCAGCAGCTGTCGTTGCCGACCAGTTCGGCTTCCGCCGGAATCGGCAGAATGGCATTGAGAGGGGTTCTTGGCTGCGAACAGGCGCAAAGCGCCGTAATCAGCGCCAGGCCCGCCCCCGCCAAAACCAGTCGGGGTTTCCAGGGATTGTGCATAGTAGACTCCTTTTCCTGAAGATAGGGGTTTTAACCATAGGGTTATCCTATGATTAGCTGTGGCAGCGGTTGCTACCCTATCCTTGCCATGGTATTGAAGTCCAATATGTAATTCAGATTTTAAACCGATATTGCATTGATATCTTTTATCTTTTTATAAGGAAAACTTCCATCAGTATAAGCTTTGCTTATCATGCTGGTTGCTGTCGCTGAAAAAGCCGCTTTCCCGGCCCGCAAGCGGGCCATCTTTTGATCCGCCTGGCTGGTTTTTTTAATATCTCCCATTTATGATTCCGATTCTGTTGAGCCTATCGGAGGAGGGGGAAGCGATGCGCATTCTGCATCTGATCAGCCAGGTTCCGGCCGCCACCGGCAGTGGCATTTATTTGCAGGCGGCTCTGTGCCATGCCCGCCGCGCTGGCCATGAAAATTTTCTGCTGGCCGGGGTGTCAGAAGAATTTGCCGGCAGTCTGTGGCACGACAGCCTGGCTTGTCAGGGACACCGCTTCGTGCATTTCGGGCGTGATCTGCCCCATGCGGTGGTGGGCATGAGCGATGTCATGCCTTATGCCAGTTGTCGTTTCTGTGATCTGTCCGCGGCAGAGCTGCAGCGTTACGAAGCCTGTTTCGCCGATTGTCTGCAACGGGTGGTCAGTCAATGGCGGCCCGATCTGATTCATGCCCAGCACCTGTGGCTGGTGACAGCACTGGCCTGCCGGTTGTTTCCGCAGCTGCCGATCGTGGCCAGTTGCCATGGCACCGATCTGCGTCAGTTGCAGCTGTGTCCACACCTGGCCGACCGGGTAATTGCCGGTTGCCGTGCCCTGCGGCGGGTCTATGCGCTGCATCCGGATCAGCAGCTGGAGATAGCCGGGCGCTATGGCATTGCGGCCCAACGGATTGAGCTGGTGGGTTCCG
This sequence comes from Desulfuromonas thiophila, assembly GCF_900101955.1. Lineage (NCBI taxonomy): Bacteria > Pseudomonadati > Thermodesulfobacteriota > Desulfuromonadia > Desulfuromonadales > Desulfuromonadaceae > Desulfuromonas > Desulfuromonas thiophila. The sequence continues at coordinate 308,679 of NZ_FNAQ01000002.1, forward strand.
GCTACAATGAGCAGCTGTTTTATCTGCCTGATCAGCCTCGGCCGGTTGGCCCGCTTCAGCTGGTTTATGCCGGCAAGCTCAGCCGCGCCAAGGGGGTGCCCTGGCTGTTGCGGGCGTTGCTGGGGCTGCCGCAAGGGGACTGGCAGCTGCATCTGGCCGGTGACGGCCAGGGCGAGGAAAAGGCGGAGATTCTGCAGCTGGTGGCCCAGCGGCCGCAACAGCTGTGCTGGCACGGTGCCATCCGTCAGGCGCAACTGGCGCAACTGTTGCGATCCAGCCACCTGTGCCTGTTGCCGTCACTCTATGAGGGGCTGCCGCTGATCCTGCTGGAAGCGCTGGCTTGTGGCTGTCATGTGCTGACAACCGAGCTGCCGGGAACCCGCGCCCTGTTTGCTGGCGTGGCTGATGAGCGGATTGAACGCATTCGTCTGCCGTTGTTGGAAGGCGTCGACCGGCCGGCCGCCGCGGCCGAGGACGATTTCATCGCGGCGCTACAGACGGGACTGCAACGTCAGCTGCAGTTGCTGCGGGCGGCTGACGCTGCGGCACGACCGCAGCTGTCGGCGGAAATCTCTGTGGTGCTGGAGCGTTATCGCTGGGAGACAACCTTTCGGCGGATGGAACAGGGCTATTGGGCGGCCTTGGCCGAGCCGCCTGGCGGGGGTTTTTGCGGTCTTGCTGGTGGTGACGGGGAGTAGCAGCGTTTGTTATCTGGACAAGCGGTGAGTTACAGACTGATGGCCAGTGCGGCGACATCATCGTGGCACTTAAAACGCGGATAGCGGTGGCAGTGGGGATCGCGTCCTTCGATGAAGCGCACCCACTGGCCCAGTCCTTCGAGGCCGCCCTGCAGGTAAAGTCGCGCCAGCTGGCTGAAGTCAGGCATTGCGTCCCGCCGCGCCAGCGGCGGCAGCAGACCGTCGCTGAAGGCCAGGATGTGCTGAATGTTGTCGAGGGTGATGCGGCCCTGACAGAAAAAGGCTTCCGCGGCCGTATCGCCATTGAGCACGCCATAATCGCGGTTCATGCCCAGACGCACCCGTTCGATGGTGGGGCGCAGTCGCTGCAGAATTTGTGGCAGGGTTTCGTCCGGTTGCGCTGTCCACTGGCGGAAGGTTTCAGCGTCGTGGTTGCTGTAGGGCGTGAGCAGTTCGGCCTGACCCTGCCGGTCAATGGCCAGAATCAGGCAGTCGCCGCATTGCAGCCATTCCAGGTGGTTTGGCAGCAGCCGGAAGACCGCCGCGCTGGTACTCCAGCAATGCAACGGATTGCGCCGGTCGATGGCGAACCGGGTCATGTGGTGAGCGATGTCCTGGTTGGCCTGTCGCGCCAGATCAAGCAGGGCGTCATCAGGTTGCTGACAGAAGGTTTGCCAGGCCAGTTCCGCCGCCCACCAGGCGCCGCTGCGTTGCTGATACAGCTGTGGCACCAGGCTGGAGGCGCCATCGAACACGCCGAACAGCCGCTGCCGGGAGCGAACGACGAGACGATCCTCGATAAATCGGCCGGAACCCTGCAGCAGCAGCTGTTCGATCTTCATTGGCGCACTCCCGGATCAGCTCATTGGTTCGTTTTGGCCGCTGCCGGCACGATCAGCTGGGCCGCCGCCAGATTCGGCAGCTGGGGAATCAGTCCCTGTTGCAGCAGGAAGTGGCCGGTTTGCTCCAGACTGGCGCGCAGCGGCGCATCAAAGCGCAGATGGTACTGGTGGCGGGCCATGGCCTGTTCGACCAGGGCTTCGGGCAGCCCCAGGGCTTCGGCCACGCGGCGGCGGGCCGCCTGGGGTTGCTGCTGCAGATAGTCGAGCGCCTGTTGCAGAGCGGCCATGAAGGCGCGTAACTGCTCGGGGCGCTGTGCCATGTCATGCCGGGCCAGGGTCAGGATCGGGTAGAGGTTGTCGTCACCAGCCAGATTGGCCAGTTCGCGGGCTCCTTGGCTTTCGGCCTGGGACGGGGTGGGCTCACTGGCCGCCAGGGCGTCGATGGAGCCGGCCTGCAGGGCTTCGATCTGGGTTTCCGGCGCCAGATTGACCAGCTTAACGGCGCCGCCGGCAAGATCGTGGCGCTGCAGCAGGGCCAGCAGGCCGCCGTGAGTCGAGGTGCCGAGCTTGACGCCGATGCGTTTGCCGCGCAGATCGGTCAGCTGCTGCAGGGCCGGGTCGATAACCATCAGCCGGTGACGGCCTGCGCCGCTGGCATGGCTGGTTAGCACCCGTACCGGCATGTTGCGGGCCAGGGCGATGAGGGCGGCGGTGTCGCCCATGGTGGCGATGTCGGCCGCGCCGGTATAGAGCGCCTCGGAGCAGGCCGGACCGCTGCTGAAACGCTGGATCTGCACGTTGAGGCCCTGGTCGGCAAACAGACCCAATTGGTCGGCCAGCAGCGGCAGGACGCTGCCGATGCGGTTCTGGTAGGCCAGGCGCAGCGGCGCGCTGTCCGTCGCCCATGAAGGCGCGGTCAGGCTGAGGAGGAAAACGAGACTAACGGCCATCAGGCGCATGGTGGAAACTCCTTGTGCGGGCGAAGAATTGTGGGCGCCAGGCAGCAAGGCAGCTGGGCCAGCTGCTGGCGCAGCTGCTGACAGAAGTGCAACAACTGCGGCGCGCTGCGGTCGCGCGGTCGTGGGACGGGATTGATCAGATCGGCCCGCAGAGACTGGGGGGCTGGGCCGAAAATCAGTACCCGATCGGCCAGGTAGGCGGCTTCCTCGACGCTGTGGGTAATGTACAGCAGGGTCTGGCGCTGGGCCTGCCACAGCTGCAGCAGCAGATCCTGCAGGCGTTCGCGGCTGTTGGCGTCGAGGGCACTGAACGGTTCATCCATCAACAGCGCGGCGGGTTGCAGGGCCAGCACCCGGGCAATGGCAACACGCTGGCGCATGCCGCCCGACAGGGTCATGGGCCAGGCGTTGGCCGTGGCGGCCAGGCCGACCTGTTCGAGCATCTGCAGGGCCAGCCGCCGCCGTTCCGTCCTGGCCACACCCCGCTGGCGCAGTCCGAAGGCGACATTGTCCACTACCCGCAGCCAGGGAAACAGGGTGGCGTCCTGGAAGACCAGCGCGCGCTCGGGGTGCGGCCCCGTAATCGGCCGCCCCTGAAAGCTCAGCTGGCCCTGCTGGGGGTGCAGAAAGCCGGCAGCCAGATGCAGCAGTGTGGTCTTGCCGCAGCCGCTCGGCCCCAGCACGCAGAGGAGCTGCCCCGCCGGAATCTCCAGCGACAGGTTTTCCACCACGGGCGTCAGTTGCCCGCCAAGGCTGTAGCCATAGCTGACCTGTTCAAATTTCAGCATGTCAGGCCTCCGGCGCGCCACGCCACAGCCGCAGGGTGACGCGTTCGAGACTGCCGAACAGGCCGCGTTCGAACAGCAGGCCCAGCAGGCAGAGGCACAGGATGCAGGCCATGGCGGCCGGATAATCGAGGTTCCAGCGCGATTCTAGGATCGAAAATCCCAGCCCGCTGCCGCTGCCAACCACCATCTCGGCGGCCACCAGCACCCGCCAGCTGTTGCCCAGGCCGATGCGCATTCCGGCCAGCAGAGCCGGTAATGCCGCCGGCAGGGCGACCTGCCGGAACAGGGCCCGCTCCGTGGCGCCCAGCATGCGGCCCGCCCGCAGATAGGCCGGATCGATCTGGCGGATGCCGTCACGGGTGGCCAGGGCGATGGGGGCAAAGGCAGTCAAGGCGATCATGAAGCCCGTCGCCGCTTCACCGACGCCGAAGATCAACAGCGCGACGGGAATCCAGGCCAGGCCCGGCACCAGCAGCAACAGTTGTGGAATAGGCGCGGTCAGCAGGCGAAACCCTTTCCAGCGGGCGGCGGCCAGACCGAACAGCAGCCCCAGCAGCGCCGCCAGACTGAAAGCGCCGAGCCAGCGCTGCAGGCTGACGGCGATATGCCGGTAGATGCTGTGCTGGTTCAGCGGCAGCCCCAGCAGCAACTGGCCCAGGCGCTGCACGCTCTCCAGCGGGGTGGGGAAGGGCACTCCGCGCCAGCCTTCAATGACCAGTGCCGTCAGGTGCCACAGCAGCACTAGCAGCAGGGTTGGTGCCAGCAGTCGTGCGATTCGGCTGCTCAGCATGTTGCCTTGTCCGTCATGACATGCCCTTTAATTTCATGTGTCGAAGTCGCAAAAAATCTGTCCATAGCTTTCTTACGCACCCGTTCATGGGCGCGGTAAAGATCTCTTGCGAAGGCATCGAAGGCCCTGGTCAGAATTTGCGCTTATAGCTGATCTGGGCAAACAGCCAGTCCGCCGCACTGTTGTCGGCCTGCTTTTCGGCGAATTCTCCGGGCCAGAAGCGGCTGTAGCCGAACAGCAGCTCGATATTTTCTTTCTTGACCGCGCGCAGGGGCGGCAGAGTCCAGGTCAGGATCAGGTCCAGTTCATCCCCCAGGTGCCGGCCACTGTTGCCGGTCTTGTCGCGGTAGCGGCTGCTGTTGAGGGACCAGCCGTCCTTTTCCTGGTCCAGCCAGAAGCGGTGACCTTCGATCTGCAGTTTGACCTGCTTATGCGGCTTGAGATGCAGGTTGCACTGGGCATCGTGCAGGTTGGTCCAGTCGAGCAGATTCAAACGGCCGTACATACGGTCGCGGGCACCGAACACGCCAAGAAAGGTGTTGCTTTCGCCATCGGCGGGATCGGCGTCCCCCGAGGCGAAGCTGTATTCCAGGCTCAGGACCGGCTGCAGCGGCAGGTGGGCGAAACGCCGGCCGACCAGCAGATGGGCACCCCAGGCGCGCAGCCTGTCGGCGCCGGAATCACCCCATTGCTGCACCAGGGTGGCGTCGTAGAACCAGATGCCTTCCAGAGCTGCCAACCGTGCGCCCAGATTGTAGGCCTGCAGATCACCCTTGGACTGGCCCTGTTCCGAACCGTAGTCCTCATGGCGGTCGTACTTGATCAGGAAGAAGGGCTCCAGCACGGTTTTTTCGTTCAGCTGCCAGTGGCCGTAGACGCCGCCGCCATAGCCGGCGTGGCGATGGCGCAGGCTCAGCTGGGTTGGTTCGTGCAGGATGTAGCCGCCCCAGATGAAATCGATGAAATGGGCGTTCCGGTTGTAGGACAGCTTGACGGCGTCCCACTGGTAGCGGCCGCTGTTGCCCCAGCTGCCCGGTCCGAAGATGCGGTTGTCTCCGTATTCCAGGGTCTGGCGGCCGACCCTGATGGACCAGGCCGGCGTCGGCAATTCGCGGATTTCAACAAAGGTTTCGTACAACTCCCATTCGTCACGGTAGGCGTTGTTCTGGTGGTCGTTTTTCTTGCTGTAAAAGAAGCCTTCCTCGTCCAGATCGCTGTCAAAGACCCGGGCATCCTGCAGCCCGACCGCCAGTTTCAGGTGCTGATGGGGTTGCCAGCTGCCGCCCAGCCGCAGGCGCTGCAGCCAGAAGCCGTCACAACTCTCGCCACTGGCCGGCTGCTCGCCATAGTTTTTGGCGTTGAAATGGTGCTGGTATTCATAGCGATAACGCAGATCGACATAGCCCTCGAAGGGAGCGGCGCTTGCCGGCATGGCCGTGGCCAGCAGCAGGGCCAGGACGGCGCTGGCCAGGCGGGAAAACCCGTTTCGCATCATCATCATTTTATTCTCCATCTGTTGTGACAGGTCTAAACGGCCGTTTCAATACCACGTTGATGGTTGATAGGGCAAATAGGAATTGTTGATTGATTTGCGCGGCTTGAATTCTTGCCGGCCTGCTGGCCGATTGACCGTTGCGGCTGGCGGCGCTGCCCGCAGCGGCCGCGCTGGGGCGGTGGAATGATCAAAAAATCCTGAAAAAAATCAGAAAAAAATCTTTACAAAAAACCGTTTTAACGTTGTATTGAGACCGCTCGAATTCCATGACCCAGCCTGGCGAAAAAGGATAATCGTTCGATGGATATCGTTACGGAACTGCGTTTCAGTCGTCGTTTTCTGCTGTGTCTGCAACTGGGCTGGCTGCTGCTGGCTCTGCTGGGACTGAGTTTCAATGCGTTGCAGGGACGGCGCGAGGTCGAGCTGCTGGCGCGCCAGGCTGCGGTGCTGGAAAAGGAGCGCAGCGATACGGTGCGCAAATGGGCGTTGCAGCACGGTTCGCTGCAACTGGCGGATGGTGTTGTGCTGTCGCCGGCCCAGGTGCTCAGCCAGGTGCAGGCGTTGCTGCCGCGCGATGGGGTGCGCAGCCGTCTGGTCAGTCCGGTGCCGCTCAATACCGCCAATGCCCCCGACAGCTGGGAACGGCAGGCTCTGGCCGCGCTGTCGACGACAGGACGACTGGCGGAACAAAGCTGCGCTGCGCGGCAGGGGCCGCTTTACCGCGAGTTGCACCGCATGGCGGTTTCCGCCCGCTGTCAGGGCTGTCATCTGGGCTACGCCGACGCGGCCGTGCCGGCAGCGCTGAGCATACAGGTGCCGCTGCGGCCCATTGAGCAGCTGCTGGCTACCAAAGCCATTGCCTTCAATCTGGCCTGTGTGGGTATTTGGGCACTGGGGGCCTGGGGGCTGCGGGCCGGCGGGCGGCAGCTGCTGTCTCAGGTGACGGCCTGCCAGCAGGCCCGCCACGAACTGCACCACCGCAACCATCTCTACAGTGCCCTGAGTGCGGCCAACCAGGCGATGATGCGCATCGCCACACCGCAGCAGTTGTACGAGCAGATCTGTCATATTGTGGTGGACCATGGCCAGTTCCAGATGGCCAGCGTGGCCCGGCTGGATGAGGACAGCCGCCAGCTGCAGCCGGTGGCGCGCGCCGGTGACGCCGCCTGCCAGCACTATCTCGACCGTATTCGCGTCAGTGTCGATCCCGATTACGCCGAGGGGCGTGGCCCCACCAGCCTGGCCATCCGCGAGCAGCGCACGGTGGTGACCAACGATTTCCTGCGCGATCTGGCCGATTCGCCCTGGGCTGTGGCGGCGCGCGAGGCCGGCATCCACGCCTCGGCCGCCCTGCCGATTTTCTGCGATGGCCGGCCCCTGGGTGCGCTGAAGGTTTATGCCGATCAGATTGGTTACTTTACCGCCGAGCGGGTGTGCCTGCTTGAACAGCTGCGCGACGATCTGGCCTTTGCCCTTGATCTGGCCGAACGCAAACAGCGCGAGGCCGAGGCCCAGCGCCAGCTGCAGGAATCACAGCGGTTTCAGCAGGTGTTGCTCGATGCCTTGCCCTATCCGGCCATCCTGGCGCGCTATTCCAGCCGGCGGGTGGTCAGTGCCAACCGCCGGGCGCTGGAAATGGGGGTGCGCATCGGCGAGTCCAGCCCCTGCTGCCAGCAGGCGTTGCCGAGCGAGGACGGCGCGCCCCAGATCCGGGAACAGCAGAGTCCCGACGGTCGCTGGGAGATGGTCTGCTGGCGGCCGGTCAATGACAGCGAAAACGATCTGTACCTGCATTTCGCCATTGACATCACCGACCGCAGGCGTCAAGAGGAGCAGATCCGCAGCCTGGCTCAGACCGATGCCCTCACCGGGCTGGCCAATCGCATATTTCTCAGCCGGCGCATCGACCAGCTGGTGCGTGCGCCCCAGCCGGTCGCCTTCTGCCTGCTGGTTGTCGACCTCGACCAGTTCAAGCCCGTTAATGATCAGTATGGCCATGCCGCCGGCGACCAGGTGCTGGTGCTGGTGGCGCGGCGCCTGCAGCAGGTGCTGCGCACCGGCGATCTGGCCTGTCGCTGGGGCGGCGACGAATTTGTCGTGTTGCTCGATCAGACCGGCAACAAACCGGCTGAAGCCCTGCGCCAGCGGCTGCTGGCCCTGTTTGAAATGCCGTTTTGCGTTGAGGGCCGCAATATTGCGTTGTCCGCCAGTATTGGTTATGCCTGTTATCCCGACGATGGTCTGACGGAAGCCGAGTTGCTCAAACTGGCCGACAAGCGCATGTACCGCAACAAACAGCAGGGCCGCGCCAGACAGACCGCGCGCGCTTGACGCTCAGACGGTTTTTCTCCCTCCAGGCGGGCGCGACTGCCGCCGGTTGCCTGTCCGCCAACGGCGCCAACGGGTCTTGGCGCCTTCCAGCAGAACATATTCCGCCGGGATCAGCAGCAGGGTCAGCAGGGTGGCGCTCACCAGGCCGGAGGCGAAGGCCGTGGCCATGGGTGCCCAGGTCACCGATTTGTAGGGAATGCCCAGTACCATGGGCAGCAGGCCGAGCAGGGTGGTGAGGGTGGTAATCAGTACCGGCCGCATGCGGGCGCTGCAGGCGCTGAGTACCGCTGGCAACAGCGCCAGGCCATGACGGCGTTGCTGATTCATGAAGTCGATCAGGATCAGCGAATCGTTGACCGCGACCCCGGCCAGACCGATGACGGCCATGAAACTGCTGATGGTAAACACCGTGCGGCTCAGCAGCAGACCGAACACCACGCCGATGAAGGCGAAGGCGATGGCCGACAGGATGATGACCGGCTGCAGGTAGTCGTTGAATTGGGTGGCCAGCACCAGATAGATGGCCAGCAGGGCGATGACGAAGGCTGCTGCCAGCGAACGATAGGCCCGGCCGGTACTCTCGAATTCGCCGCCGAAGGCGACACTGACGGCGGGGAACTGGCGGCGCAGCTGGTCGAGACGACCACTGACCAGATGCTGCACGCGACTGGCCGACAACGACGAGCCGGCGCGGATGTCGGCTGTCAGGGTGACACTCGAGCGGCCGTTGTAGCGCCGTCGCACATCGGCCTCCTGGGCCCATTCCAGCCGGGTCAGTTCCTCCAGCCGCAGCGGCCCGCGATCATCCTCGATCACCGGTGTGCGCAGCACGGCGCGGGCGTCGGCCAGCCCCAATCCATCCTCCTGCTGGCGTGCCAGCAGCACCAGCAGATCAATTTCCTCGTCCGCGGTACGGTACATGCCGGCCGGCCAGCCATTGAGGGCACTGGCCACCAGCTGCTGGATACTGCCTGTGGCCACGCCGAATTCCTCCGCCCGCTGGGGATCGACGGTGAAGCGCAACACCGGCTGCAGACTGCTGCGGTCATCCTCCAGATTGATCAGGTCGGCCAGCTCCGCGCTCTGGCCCATCCAGTCGAGCAGCGCGGTGCTGGCCGCCTGGGCCTGGGCCAGCTCCGGCGCCGTCAGGCGGATATTGACGGCCTTGCCGGTGGGTGGGCCGGTATTCTCGCCGAACACGTTGAGTTGCGGCCGCAGGCCCCAGTCGGCGGCGTGGGCCGCGCAATACTGCTGCAACTGATCATGGATGCGGTCGATATAGCGGTCGACCGCATCGTTGCCGCCCGGCAGCGCGCGTTGCTCCTGTGGTGGCAGGGTGACCACCACCTGCCCATAGTGCTGGGCGCGGTGAACGGCATAGTCGCGGTCCTCCAGATAACCGGCGCTGCCGCTGGCGGCCAGGGTCTGGCCGGGACCGAGGTTGTACAGATGGTGGGCGATGTCGCGTACAATCCGGTCGGTCTGTTCCACCGCGGTGCCGGCCGGCAGCTGCAGGGCAACGTGGTAGCGCAGATAGCTGTCCTGAAAGAACTTGATCTTGATCAGCGGCAGCCGGCCCGACAGGGACAATCCCATGATGGCCAGTGCCACGCCGAACAGCGCCAGACCCAGCAGCAGGCTGCGGCCGGGGCAGGCCAGCAGGCGCTGCAGCAGGGGCTGGTAGAAGCGCCAGAAGAAGGCGAAGGGGCCCTGCCGCAGATGGTGGAAATCCTCGTGCGGACCTGTGCGGGCGCGGCCGGCGGCCAGCTGGCGTGGTGCCGGACCGAAATCGCGCACATGCAGTGGTAGAATGAACAGCGCCTCGACGAGGGAGGCAAACAGGGCAAAGCTGACGGCCTTGGGAATGACGCTGAAGAATTCGCCGGTGCTGCCGCTCATGATCAGCATCGGGATGAAGGCCAGGATGGTGGTGAGCGCCGAACTGACCACCGGCAGGAATACCTCACTGGTACCATCGACAATGGCGGCTGTGCGGCTTTTGCCCAGTTGCAGATGACGGTAGATGTTCTCCACCAGCACGATGGCATCATCGACAATGATGCCGGACACCAGCACAAAGGAGAACAGGCTGATGGTGTTGATGGACTGACCGGTCAGGCGGATCAGGATCAGCGTGGCCAGAAAGGAAAACGGAATGCCGATGGCGGTGAGCAGGGCATTGCGCAGGCCCAGGGTCAGCCACAGCACCAGGGTCACCAGAGCCATGCCCAGCACCATGTTGCCACCCAGGGTGCGCACCGAATCGTCGATCTCGATGGTCGAATCGTAGGTCAGCACCGTTTCAATGGCCAGATCGGCATGGCGGGCATCGAAGGCGGCCACCCGCTGACGCACGGTGTTGGCGATATCGACGGCGTTGGCGCGATCCTCCTTGTGGACCAGCAGGCGGATGGCATTGCGGCCGTTGATGGAGCTGATGACATCGGGGTCACGGTAATCGACCTCGGCCGCCACCGCCAGGTCGCGCACCCGCAGGGCCTGGCGGTCGCCACCCAGTTGCACCGCCACGTCGAGGACCGCCTGCTGGCTGGCGAAGGTTGCGCCGCTGTCGAGCAGCAGGTTGTGAGCGCCCTGGCGGAACCGGCCGCTCGGCACCGGGCCGTTGGCGTCGGCGATGGCCTGGCAGACGCGACCGAAGGACACCCCATAGCGGCGCAGCTGCTCGGGGTCGAGACGGACCTCGAACTGCTGGGTCTGGTCGCCGTCGATGCGCGCTTCCTGCACGCCGTCGATACTCTGCAACTCGCCCTGCAGCGCTTCGGCCAGGGCCTTGAGACTGCGGTTGGGCAGTTCGGCGCTGAGGTTGGCGACAATGACCGGAATCCAGGTTTTGGTGTCAATGTAGGTGAACAGCGGGTCGTCCACCGTGGCTGGCAGCTGGCTGCGGATGTTGAGCACGCGGAAGCGCAGTTCGTCGTACTGGTTCTGATAGTCGGTATCGTCGAGAAACTTCACCAATACCGACGAGACGTTGCGCAGGGAATTGGACTGGATGTATTCGACATTGTCGAGATCGTCGAGGGCGTCCTCGATCTCGCGCGTGACCAGCTGTTCCACGTCCTCGGCATTGGCACCGTAATAGACGGTGGTGATCATCACCTTGCCGATATCCACCGGCGGCAGGTTTTCCACTGGTGTGGTCAGCAGGCTGTAGACGCCGCTGACCATCAGAATAACGAAAACGATGTTGATGAAGACCGACTGCTTGAGGGTGAAGCGCACTAACGGGCGCAGGGGATGGCCGGCCATGGCCTAGTCCCGCAGCCTGGCCAGCGGCGTGCCGGCGGGCAGCTGGTCGCTGGCATCAATCAGGGCCTCACCGTCACGTAATTCGCGCAGCCGTACCGGCACCCACTGGCCGTCGGCGCGGCGCACGCGTGGCTGCTCGAAGGCGCGCTCCAGCGCCGCCAGTGGTAGCTGCAGGCCGCCATCGTCGAGGCTCAGAGCCAGTTGCAGCAGATCGCCGCCGCGCGGCCAGGGCGGCGCGAGAATCTCCAGGGTCAGCTGCCGTTTGCGGCTGGTGGGGTCGAAGGCCGGGTTGTCGCTGTACAGACAACAGCGCACCGGCTGACCGGCCAGTTCGGCCGCCAGCGGACCGGTCTGCAGCTGCTGCAGCAGGGCGCTGCGCTCCTCGGCGGTGACCTGTAGCGGCACCAGCAGACGGCAATAGTCCGCCACTCGCAGCAGCGGGCTGCCGCTGGTGACCCAGTCGCCGGGACTGACCAGCCGTTCGACGATTTGCCAGCCGGCCGGCCCCTGCGGCTGATGACGGCGCCGCTGCTGTTCCAGCCGCTGCTGCTCAATCTGCAGCCGTTGTTGCTGCTCGGCCAGGGCGTCCAGTTCCAGCCGGGCCTGATCGCGTTGCTGGCTGATGTCGTCGAAGCGGGCGCGGGCGACGCCACCGCTGTCGCGCAGAGCCAGATGGCGCTGGTATTCCTGTTCCAGAAAGCGGCTCAGGCGTTCGGCCTTGGCGTGGGCCAGCCGCAGGGCCCGTTGGTCGCTGTGCAGTTGGGCAAGATCGAGATCGATGAAGGTCGGGTCGATCGCGACCAGCGGCGCGGCCGCCAGCGTCTGACCGACCTCGTAGTTGACTTCGGTGATGCGACCGCTGACCTCGGCCGCCAGGGTGGCCTGTTGCCAGGCGCGGCTGTAGCCTTCCAGTGTCAGCAGCCGCTTGGCCGGCGTTACCCGCAAAACCTCGCTGTCGGCCTGAGCCACGCTGGCCAGCGCCAGCAGTATCCACAACAGCCAGAAAAACCCGCTTGGATGGTGCTGGGGCTCAGCGCGCATTGCCGGCGTCCTCCAGCGCCATGATGGCATGCCAGTGGCGCTCGGCCACCGGTTGTACCGACAGACGGCTGCCGCGGCGCAGCAGCTCGAGACCGTCGAGTTCCGGCCGCTGCCGCAGTTCGGTCAGGGAAATTGGCCGCCGCAGGGGCCGTAGCAGCTGGATGTCCACCTGATACCAGCGGGGCGCGGCCGGATCGCTGGCCGGGTCGAAGTGGCGCGATTGCGGATCGAAGGCGGTTGGATCCGGGTAGCCGGCGCGGACGATTGCGACGATGGCCACCACAGCCGGCACCTTGCAGCTGGAATGGTAGAGAAAGGCCTGGTCGCCAACGTGCATGGCATCGCGCAGCAGGTTGCGGGCCTGATAGTTGCGCACGCCGTCCCAGGGCTCGCGCTGGTCCGGCCGTTGCTGCAGATCGGCCAGGCCGAAACAGGAGGGTTCGGTCTTGAGCAGCCAGTAGTTCATGGGAGTCTCCAGAGACAGGGCGCCGGGGCGCGGAATATCGGATGCCGCCAGTTATACCAGATCGGACGGCGGACGCTAATCGTCTTTCATCGTTTGCCGGCAGACCGAGGGTTGCCACAAAAAGGCCGGCGGCACAGCGGACCAGGCTTCGCGCCAATCTGTGCTATGCTGGCACACAAACCGATCAACGAAGTGGGCCTTGAAAGGAGACGGGTGGAAGATGACAGAAGATCCCTTGATCGCGCTGCAGACCCAGGTAGCGTTTCAGGAACACCAGCTGCAGCAGCTTGGCGAGCAGCTCAGTGCTCAGCAACAGCAGCTGTATCATCTGGAGCAGCTGTGCCGGCAACTGGCCTGTCGCCTGAGTCAGGCGGTTGGCGCCAGTGCGCTGGCGGCGCAAGGAGCAGGCGATGAGCAGGAAAAACCACCCCATTACTGAAGAGGCCGGTGCCGGCGAGCGGCCATTGCCGCGCCGGCGCCGGTCCAGTACCCGGCAGCCGCGGATCGCTTTGGCGTTGGGCAGCGGTTCGGCGCGCGGCTGGAGTCACATCGGCGTGATCCAGGCCCTGGCGCAGCTGGGGGTTGAGCCGCAGATTGTCTGTGGCACCTCCATTGGCAGTGTGGTGGCGGCGGCCTGGGCGGTCGATCGTCTGCCGGCGCTGGAAGACTGGGTGCGTGGCCTGTCGCGCTTGGATGTGGCGGGTTTTTTCGAACTGAATCTGTCGCTGAACGGCTTTATCGACATGGAACGGCTGCAGGCGTTTCTGGGCCAGACCCTGGGGACGGAGGATCTGCAGATCGAGGATTTGCCGCGCCAGTTCGCCTGCGTTGCGACGGATCTGGAAAGCGGCCGCGAAATCTGGTTCAGCCGGGGAGCGCTGCTCAAGGCGGTGCAGGCTTCCATCGCTCTGCCGGGGTTGTTCCCACCGCTGGCCCATGACAATCGCTGGCTGGTCGATGGTGGTCTGGTCAACCCGGTGCCCATCTCGCTGTGCCGGGCGCTGGGGGCCGATCTGGTTATCGCCGTCAATCTCAACGGCGATATCGTTGGCAAGCATTTCTCCCAGCGGACCTTCGCTGCCGAGATTGTTCCCGAGGACGAGGCGCCTCAACCCGTCGGGTTGGCGGAGGACGAAGAGGGCCTGCGCGGTCTGGCGGCCCAGGTCCGCCATACCCTGCGGGCCTACTCCAGCAGCCTGTTCAATGGTGCCAGCCTGTTCGGCCAGCAGCGCGGCAAACCCCGCATTCCCAACATCTTCGAAACCCTGGCCGGTTCGGTCAACATCACCCAGGACCGTATCACCCGCAGCCGCATGGCCGGCGATCCGCCCGATCTGCTGGTGGCGCCGCGGCTGGCGCAGATCGGCCTGCTCGAATTCCACCGCGCCGACGAGGCCATTGCCGAAGGGCGGGCCTGCATCGAGCGGGTGCGGCCGCTGATTGAGGATATGCTGGGCTAGAGCAGAGTGGCCCGACAACCGCGACCAAGGAGGCTTGTCATGGCTGAACCCCTCCGCCAGCGTCTGGCACGGCTCTGGCGTGGCAACCTCGCCGAGACCCTGCGGCAGGGACCGTTGCCGCTGCGTCTGCTGCTGGGCAGTTATCTATTGTTTCAGCGGCACAACGGCCGCGAAAAGGCCGCGGCCCTCACCTTCAACAGCCTGCTGGCGCTGGTCCCCTTTCTGGCCATCATGTTTGCCCTGCTCAAGGGCCTGGGGGTACACAACAGCCTGGAACCGCTGATTTTGCGCCATCTGACCGGTGGCTCGCAGGAGGTGGCTCTGTGGTTGATCGATTACATCAACAACACCAATGTCGCCCGCCTTGGTGCGGTCGGTCTGGCGGCTCTCGCCCTGACGGTGCTGTTTCTGCTGACCACCATTGAAAAGGCTTTCAACGCCCTGTGGCAGGTATCGGCGCCGCGTTCCCTGTTGCGCCGCTTTGCCGACTACTTCTCCGTGCTCAGTTTCGGTCCGCTGTTTCTGCTGGCGGCCCTGTCGATGAGCAATTCGGTGCGCAACCAGCAGGTGGTGCAATGGCTGCTGCAGCGCCCCGGTCTGGGGGAAGTGCTGGTGCTGCTGTTCGAGGTGCTGCCCTTTGTCGCTATCGCCCTGGCCTTCGCCTTCCTGTATCTGTTCATGCCCAATACGCGGGTGCCGCTGCCGGCGGCCCTGCTTGGTGGCGCCTGTGCTGGCAGTCTGTGGCTGCTGAGCCAGTGGCTGTATGTCACCTTTCAGTTCGGCGTGTCGCGCTACAACGCCATTTACGGCACCATGGCAGCCCTGCCGGTGTTCATGGTCTGGCTCTATCTGAGTTGGACCATTACCCTGATCGGTGTGGCTCTGAGCCGGGTGTGGCAGCAGCGCCAGCGGCTTGATCGCTTGCTGGGGGCAGCCGCGGTGCCGGTGGTGGCGTCACCGGCCGCAGCGGTGCAGCTCAATCTGTTGCTGCCGCTGCATCGCCGTTTTACCCTGGGCCAGCCGCCCTGGACGCGCGAGCAGCTGGTGCAGCACAGTGAACAGCCCGAGGATGCGGCGCTGGCGGCATTGCTGTGGCTGGAGCGGCAGGGGCTGATCGGCCAGCTGGAGACCGGCGACGAGGGGCGGATTGTGCCGCTGGTGGCGGCGCGGCAGGTGCTGTTGGCGCCATTACTGGAGAGCGCGCCGCCGACCTGTGGCGATGCTGCGGTACAGGAACTGTTGCAGCGCTGGTACGGTCACAGTGGTCAGCTGCTGGGCGATCTCTGTCTGGCGGATCTGCTGGAGCGGGGCGGCGACCTGTTGCCGCCGAGCCTCAGCCTGCCGGCAACAGCTGATCAATGGCCTGTAGTGCCGCCAGGGCGCCCAGTGGCAGCGACAGATGCGGCGCGGCGATCTGGGGTTCGCGCGGATTGATGCGCACCACCCGGTCATCCGCTTGCTCGGCCAGCTGCAGACTCAGCCGGCGGATGCTCGGCACGGCGGTACCGGCGCCCAGTTCGATGATCAGGCGGCGGTGGCGGTGCTGGCGCTGCTGGCTCAAAAAGTGGTCGAAGGCCCGCTCCTGCGCCGCCGACCGCTCATCGATCCAGCAGAAATCATTGAACATCAGAATGTTGGGTCGCACCACCGCGCCACACTGCGGGCAATGGGGCACCTGGTGACAGCGCATGCTGGTCTCGTCGATAGCGAAGATCTCGCGGTTGGGCCAGATGGCCTGTGAACAGGGTCGGCTGCACTGCAGATGGTGAATGGAACCGTGAATCTCCAGCAGCTTGTCTTCGCTGAAGCCGGCCTGCTGGAACTGACCGTCGACGTTGGAGGTGACAACAAAGCAGGGCAGGGCGAAGCGTCTGGCCCATTGGTGCAGCAGGGAAAATCCGGCGTGAGGGCGGGTGGCGCGGTAAAGGTTGGTCCGGTGGCCGTAGAAGCCCCAGCCAAAGGCGGGGTCACGGCTGAAGTGCACCGGATTGGCGGCGCTGTAGAAATTGATGCCGAGGCGCTGGTACATGGGGTAGGCGGTCCAGAAGCCCTGATCGCCGCGGAAATCGGGCAGGCCGGAATCGACGCCCATGCCGGCGCCGGCGGTAATGATCAGACACTGGGCCTGCTGCAGGGCCTCGGCGGCCTGATGCAACAGCGGTTGCAGGGCAGAGTGCGATTCCATGGGCAACCTCCGTGAAGACGTGGGGGCGAGTGCAGAGCAGGCCGGTTGCGCTGGCGCAAGAACTCTGCCGGTCAGGGTGCCTGCGCGACCTGCACCGGGGTGGGCTGTAGCAGGCGGACCAGCTCGGCGGGGGCCAGACTGACGAGAAAACCGCGCTTGCCGCCGTTGATGTAGATGCGGGGCAATTGCAGGATGCTCTGTTCCACATACACCGGCAGTACCTTGCGGGTGGCAAAGGGCGAGGTGCCGCCCACCTGATAGCCGCTGTGGCGGTCGGCCACTTCGGGTTTGCAGGGGCTGATGCTCTTGCGGCCGGTCTGGCGGGCCAGTTCGCGGGTCGATACCTCACGATCACCGTGCATCAGGATGATCAGCGGCTGCTTGAGGTCATCCTCCATCACCAGTGTTTTGATGACGGCATGTTCCTCCACCCCCAACGCTGCCGCCGACACCCGCGTGCCGCCGCGTTCCTCATAGGGATACAGATGGGGTTCGAAGGCCACGCCCTGCTGTTTCAGCAGGCGGATGGCCGGTGTGACCGGATATTTGTCCTTGGCCATGAAGAGGGCTCCCGCAGCGGTTAAAACCAGCTGGCCACCAGCAGGACCAGGCTGGCCAGCAGCGCCAGGCCGGCCAGGCCAGCCAGCAGATTCAAGGGGCCGGCCAGCTGGCGGCGCCGTTGCAGGCGGATGGGGTAGCCGAAGCCGAGCAGGGCGCCGCTGCAGGCGCCGCCAAGGTGGGCGGCATTGTCGGCTCCCACCAGCAGGCCGAAGATGAAGGCAAAGATAGCCCAACGCAGCATGAAATCGCGCTGGGCATGGGCCATGGGACCGCCGCAGCGGTGAAAATAGCTGATGGAAAAGCCGATCAGGCCGAACAGGGCGCCTGACGCTCCCACCACAACCACCAGCGGATGCCACAATAATCCCGCAGCGGTGGCGGTCACGGCGGTCAACAGGTAGAGCAGGATAAAGCCGGCGCTGCCGATTTCCCGTTCCAACTGCGGTCCCACCTGGTAGAGCACCATCATGTTGAAGCCCAGGTGCAGCAGCCCGCCGTGGGTGAAGGCATAGGTCAGGCAGCGCCACCACTGACCCTGGTCGAGCACCAGCGGCCACCACTGGCCGCCGGAAAGGACCAGTAGTTCGGTGGTCGGGCGCAGCAAGGCGTTCATGCCCTGACCTAGGGCGGCGCCGCGCAGCACCATGACGGAAAACAACAGCAGATTGGCCAGCAGCAACAGGCGGCTGACGGACAGGGCCTCGGGCAGGCTGGCCTGGCCCTGGCGGGCTTGCTGCCACTGGCGTTGCCAGCGCAGGATGCGCCACTGCCAGCGGGTGCCGTTCAGGCCGATGCTGTCGAACAGGCGTTTGATATCCAACCGGACTTCTCCTTGTTGCGGCACCCCGGGGTTGACCGCTGAGGGACGTGTCTAGCCCTGCAGACCGTCGAGATAGCGTTCGGCGTCCAGTGCCGCCATGCAGCCGGTACCGGCCGAGGTGATGGCCTGGCGGTAGATATGATCCTGCACGTCACCGGCGGCGAAAACGCCGGGCACACTGGTCTGGGTGGCAAAACCATCATTGCCGCCGCGGGTTTTGATGTAACCGTTATCCATGGCGAGCTGGCCGTCGAAGATGGCGCTGTTGGGGGCGTGGCCGATGGCAACGAAAACCCCATCAAGGGCGATGTCCTTGGTGGCGCCGCTGCGCACATCCTTGATGCGCATGCCGGTGACCCCGCTGTTGTCGCCCAGCACCTCATCAAGCACGTGGAACCATTCGATGGTGACCTTGCCTTCCGCCGCCCTGGCCTTGAGCTTGTCGGCCAGAATTTTCTCGCTGCGGAACTGGTCGCGCCGATGGACAACGGTGACATGGGAGGCGATATTGGCCAGATAAAGGGCTTCTTCCACGGCGGTGTTGCCGCCACCGATAACGGCTACCGGCTTGTTGCGATAGAAAAAGCCATCGCAGGTGGCGCAGGCCGACACGCCGCGGCCTTTGAAGGCCTCCTCCGACGGCAGGCCGAGATAGCGGGCCGAGGCGCCGGTGGCGATGATCAGCGCGTCGCAGCTGTAGCTGGCGCTGTCGCCGGTCAGCACGAAGGGGCGCTGACTCAGATCGGCTTTGACGATCTGATCGTCAACGATGCGCGCCTCGAACCGCTCGACATGACGGCGCATGCGTTCCATCAGTTCCGGGCCCTGTACACCGTCGGTATCGCCAGGCCAGTTGTCGACCTCGGTGGTGGTGGTCAACTGGCCGCCGGGTTGCAGGCCGGCGATCAGCAGCGGATTGAGATTGGCGCGGGCGCCGTAAAGAGCGGCGGTGTAGCCGGCCGGGCCGGAACCGAGAATGATCAGGCGGTGGTGCTCAATTGCGGTCATGGAGCAATCCTTTCCGAAAAACGGATCTGGTGCGGGTTGAAAAACCGGTGAAAAAAGGTGCCGCCAGGGAGGGCGGCACGGTCTTCAGTTATAGGAAGGCCGGCCGGCCCTGTCAACGCAAAAGCCCGGCCACGGACCGGCGTGGTTCTGCTGCCGGCCGGTTTGGTTCGCTGGGGAAGCGGGGCTTGGCCCTTGAATTTGCTCCCCTGGTCGGGCAGAATTGATCCGCTGTTTCTTGGCGGCTATTGATGGCGGCGCAAAAACGCGCCAACGGTTGTGTTGCGGCCACCATCGCGCGGCTTCGCCTGATAGCGGTACGCCTCATGGCTTCGTCTTGTGCGCCTGGCGTGTGGCGCTTTTTGCCTCAGGCTAAAGACGGAGGTTTTGTGCGACTTCATCAGGTACTGGCTTGCTCGTGACATGAAATTTAAACAGCCCTCGTGGCACAGAAGGAGGTTGGACTATGGCCCTGGAATCCCTCAACCCGGCAACGGGTGAACTGCTGCAAACCTTTGACGAATGGAGTGACGCCCAGATTGACACCACTCTGGCGGCGGTTCATGCCGACTATCTGGCCTGGCGGATAACCTCCTTTGCTGAGCGCAAGGCCCTGATGCTGCGCGCCGCCGCCGTGCTGCGTCAGCAGCGCGATCTTTACGCCCGCCTGATGGCCGAGGAAATGGGCAAGCCGGTGGTGGAGGGCCGGGCGGAGATAGAAAAATGCGCCCTGGTCTGTGAATACTACGCCGAAAACGCGGAAAAGATGCTGGCGCCGGAACCCATTGCCAGTGATGCCGGCACCTCCTATGTGGCCTTTCGGCCCCAGGGCATTGTGCTGGCGGTGATGCCGTGGAATTTTCCCTTCTGGCAGGTTTTCCGTTTTGCCGCACCGGCGCTGATGGCCGGCAATGCCGGGGTGCTCAAGCATGCCTCCAACGTGCCGCGTTGTGCCCTGGCTATTGAGCAGGTGTTTGTCGAGGCGGGCTTCCCGGCCAACCTGTTCCGTAGCCTGATGATCGGTTCGGCCAAGGTCAACCGGGTGATCGAGAGCCCGCTGGTGGTGGCCACCACCCTCACCGGCAGCGATATCGCCGGTCGCAAGGTGGCCGAGAAATCGGGCGCCATGCTCAAGAAATCGGTGATGGAACTGGGCGGCAGCGATCCCTTTATCGTGCTGGAAGACGCCGATCTTGACGAGGCCGCCGCCGTTGGTGTCAAGGCCCGCTGCATCAATTCGGGGCAGAGCTGTATTGCGGCCAAGCGTTTTATTGTGGTGGAGGCAGTGTACGAGGCCTTTCTGGAGCGGTTCCGCCGTAACATGGCCGCGCTGCAGGTGGGTGATCCGCTGGATGAGCGCACCCAGGTGGGGCCGCAGGCGCGCGAGGATCTGATGCACGAACTGCATGCTCAGGTGCAGGCCTCGGTGGCGGCTGGCGCCCGCATTGAGCTGGGTGGTGAGCCCCTCGGCCAGGGGGCCTTCTATCCGCCGACCATTCTCGCCGGCGTCTGCAAGGGGATGCCGGCCTACAGCGAGGAGTTCTTTGGCCCGGTCGCCATTTTTATCCGGGTGAAGGATGCCGCTGAGGCTCTGCTGGTCGCCAATGATACCGAGTTTGGCCTGGGCGGCTCGGTCTGGACGCGTGATCGCTCGCGCGGTGAGGTTCTGGCCGGTCAGATTCGTGCCGGCGCCGTATTTGTTAATGGCATGGTCAAAAGCGATCCCCGCCTGCCGTTTGGTGGTGTCGGCATCTCGGGATTCGGCCGGGAGTTGTCGCATTACGGCATCAAGGAGTTCGTCAACATTCAGACGGTGTGGATCAAGTAGTCGGCAGCCGCCCGTTTCTGTTCCAATAAAAAAAGCACCCTGTCATGGCGGGGTGCTTTTTTTATTGGAATTGCGCTGCGGTTCGGCTTGTTCGGCCGGCCGAACAAGGTAATTGTTCTTAAAAATCAAGAATTTGCACAACTGTTTTGAAGCGCTTTGTCACGCAGCTCGCTGTTGCGACGTAGTTGCAGGCCGGGTTCGCCGGCCAGCCGATCGCGCAGCTGAATGACGCGGTCAAGGGCGTAGGGCTGGCGTTGCTGCTGGCCCCAGACCACCTGCGGCCAGCAACAGTCGTCTGTGCGGCGACCGACGATGTGGATATGGAGCTGGTGGACGATATTGCCGATGGTGGCGGTGTTGAGCTTGTCGCAGGCAAAATGCTGGCGGACGAAACGGCTGAGCTGGGCAATTTCGTCGAGCACGGCCCGCTGCAGTTCGCCGGGCAGATCGATGATTTCGCTGTGCCGGCAGCGCGGCACCAGGATCAGCCAGGGCAGCAGGGCGTTGTCCAGCAGCAGCACTTCACTGTGCGGGGTGCTGCCGAGCACATGGCAGTCGGCTGCCAGCCGTGGATCAAGGACAAAGGGTGGATGGCCGGTGAGCATCGGCAACCTCCTGTTAGAAGAAAAGAGGGCTGTAAGAGAAGCGGACGACGGCTGCTCATCTTAACGGTGGCCCCGGCCGATGCAAGAGGTTTTGCCGGCGCCGCCGGTCTTGCCTGGGGCGCGGTGGCAGGGTATAGTGCGCTTCATTTTTTTCCCACCAAGGAGAGTATTTCATGATTACTGCCATCAGTCCCATCGACGGGCGCTATGCCGACAAGGTTGCCCCGCTGGTCGAATGTTTTTCCGAATATGCGCTGATGCGCAACCGCGTCAAGGTTGAGGTTGCCTGGCTGCTGGCGCTGGCCGCCCATCCGGAGTTTACCGCCTGCCGCGCCCTGACCCCGGCGGAGGAGACCCGCTTGCGCGCCCTGGTTGCCGAGTTCAGTCCGGCCGAGGCCGAGCGCATCAAGGCGCTGGAGCGGACCACCAACCATGATGTCAAGGCGGTGGAATACTATCTCAAGGAGAAGATCGCCGCCACCAGCCTGGCCGATGTCAGTGAGCTGATTCATTTTGCCTGCACCTCCGAGGATATCAACAATCTGTCTCATGCCCTGATGCTGCGCGACGGTCTGGCGGTGATGCGGCCACTGCAGCAGCAGATCATTGCCGAACTGGCCGAGCGGGCCCACCGCTACCGCGCCGTGCCCATGCTGGCGCGCACCCATGGCCAGACGGCTTCACCCACCACCCTGGGCAAGGAGCTGGCGGTGTTTGCCGCCCGCCTGCAACGGCAGAGCCAGGCCAGCGATGCCGTGGAGTTGCTGGGCAAGCTCAATGGCGCGGTTGGCAATTTCAATGCCCATGTCAGTGCTTTCCCCGAGCTCGACTGGCCGGAGCTGGCCCGTACGGTTATCGAGGACGAGCTGGGTCTGCGCCAAAACCTGTTTACCACCCAGATCGAACCGCATGACTACATGGCCGAGCTGTTTGACGCGCTGATGCGGTGGAACACCATCGTCATTGATCTGACCCGCGACATCTGGAGCTATATCTCGCTGGGCTATTTCGGCCAGGAAACCGTCAAGGGCGAAATCGGTTCCTCGACCATGCCGCACAAGGTCAATCCCATCGATTTCGAGAACGCCGAGGGCAACTGTGGCCTGGCCAACGCCCTGTTCGGCCATCTGTCGGCCAAACTGCCCATTTCCCGCTTGCAGCGCGATCTGACCGACTCCACCGTGCTGCGCAACATGGGGGTCGGCTTTGGCTACAGCCTCATCGCCTACCGCTCGCTGCTCAAGGGCTTGGGCAAGTTGAAGCTCAACGAGGCGGTGCTGGCGGCCGATCTTGACCGCGCCTGGGAGGTGCTGGCCGAGCCGATTCAGACGGTGATGCGCGCCGCCGGCATCGCCAACCCCTACGAGAAACTCAAAGAGCTGACCCGTGGCCAGCAGATCGATGCTGCCATCCTGCACGCCTTCATCGATCGTCTGGACCTCGACGAGGCGACGCGGGAACGCCTGCGCGAGCTGACCCCGGCGCGTTACATTGGTCTGGCGCCGGAAATCGCCGATCTGCTGGATGGCAGACTGCCGCCGGTTGCCGGCAAAAGTGCTTGACAGTCGTTCGGGCTTTGCATACTGTATACAGCGTTGTTTCGCGCCTGATTAGGGTTTGGCGGGGCTTTAACTAGCTGAAAATGCGTTTTTTATATTTTTTCGCGGCAGGCTTTTGCCCTGCACGAAGTTCTGGAATTTGACGGGTTGAGGTTCGCACCGTGGCTGGGCCTCAAGTGTTCATGTGGCAACTAAACCAAGGAGAGATCATGTCGAAGATTATCTGGTCGAAAATTGACGAAGCTCCGGCTTTGGCAACCTACGCATTCCTGCCGGTTGTGCAGGCATTCACCAAGGGAACCGGTATCGAGGTTGAAACCAAGGATATCTCCCTGGCCGGTCGCATTATCGCCAATATGGCCGATTACCTGACCGAAGATCAGCGCATTGCCGATTTTCTGGCCGAACTGGGCGAACTGGTGAAGAAGCCCGAAGCCAACATCATCAAGCTGCCCAACATTAGCGCCTCGGTGCCCCAGCTCAAGGCCGCCATCAAGGAACTGCAGGGCAAGGGTTACAAACTGCCGGATTATCCGGAAGAGGCCACCACGGCTGAGGAAAAGGAACTGCAGGCCCGTTATGCCAAGTGCCTGGGCAGTGCCGTCAACCCGGTGCTGCGTGAGGGCAACTCCGACCGCCGCGCCGCCGCTTCGGTCAAGGCCTTCGCCCAGAAGAATCCCCATCGCATGATGAAGCCCTGGCCGGCGCCCGGTCAGTCCCAGTGCCGCGTGGCCCATATGGAAGAGGGCGATTTCTACGCGACGGAGAAATCCGTCACCATGGAAAAAGACGACGTCATCAAGTTTGAATTTGTCGATGCCGCTGGCCAGGTGACCGTGCTCAAGGAAGGCCTGAAGCTGATCGCCGGCGAGGTGTTTGATTCCTCGGTGATGCGCGTGGCCAAACTGCGCGAGTTTTACGCTGCTACCGCCGCCGAGGCCAAGCAGAAGGGCGTGCTGCTGTCGCTGCATCTGAAGGCCACCATGATGAAGGTATCCGACCCCGTCATGTTCGGCCACGCCGTGTCCGTTTACTTCAAGGACGCGCTGGAAAAGCACGCTGCCACCCTCAAGGAGATCGGCGCCAATCCCAACATGGGTCTGGGCGATATCCTCAACAAGCTCGACAAGCTGCCGGCTGACAAAAAGGCCGAGATCGAAGCCGATATCAACGCCTGCTACGAGACCCAGGCCAAACTGGCCATGGTCGATTCACGCAAGAACATCACCAACCTGCATGTGCCCAACGACGTGATCGTCGACGCTTCCATGCCGAACGTGGTGCGTGACGGCGGCAAGATGTGGAACAAGCAGGACGAGCTGCAGGACACCATCGCCATGGTGCCGGACCGCTGCTACGCCCTCATGTACCGCGAGATTGTCGAGGACTGCAACCGCAACGGCCAGTTCGATCCGGCCACCATGGGCAGCGTGTCCAACGTCGGCCTGATGGCACAGAAGGCCGAGGAGTACGGTTCCCACGATAAAACCTTCATCGCAGCAGGCAAGGGCGTGATCCGCCTGGTCAACAGCGCCGGCGCGGTGGTGATGGAACAGGCCGTGGAGCAGGGCGATATCTTTCGCGCCTGCCAGGCGAAAGACATTCCCATCAAGGACTGGGTGAAGCTGGCGGTTTCGCGGGGCAAGGCCTCGGGTCAGCCGGTGGTGTTCTGGCTCGACGAGAACCGCGCCCACGACGCCCAGATTATCAAAAAGGTCAACAAGTACCTGCCCGAGTTCGATACGGCTGGTGTCGAAATCCACATCATGGATTCGGTCAAGGCCATGCGTTTCTCCGTTGAGCGCATCCGTCGCGGCGAAAGCACCATCTCCGCCACCGGTAACGTGCTGCGTGACTACCTGACCGACCTGTTCCCGATCCTGGAGCTGGGCACCTCGGCACGCATGCTGTCCATCGTGCCGTTGCTGGCGGGTGGTGGCCTGTTCGAGACCGGCGCTGGCGGCAGCGCGCCCAAGCACGTCGAGCAGTTCCTCAAAGAGGGCCACAACCGCTGGGATTCCCTCGGCGAATACTGCGCCCTGGTGCCGTCTTTCGAGATGATCGCCGCCAACGAGGGTAACCAGAAGGCCGCCGTGCTGGCTGAAACCCTGGATGCCGCCATCGGCAAATACCTGGAAAACCAGAAGCTGCCTTCCCGCAAGGTGAAGGAAATCGACAATCGTGGCAGCTCCTTCTGGCTGAGCCTGTACTGGGCCGAGGCCCTGGCCGCCCAGAGCAAGGACGCCGCTCTGCAGGCCCGTTTCGCGCCGGTGGCCAAGGCTCTGAGCGACAACGCTGCCAAGATTGATCAGGAACTGATCGATTGCCAGGGCAGCCCGGTGGACATCGGTGGCTACTACATGCCGGACGATGCCAAGGCTGCTGCGGCTCTGCGGCCGAGTGCGACCTACAACGCCATTATCGACGCCCTGTAATTCCGGCGCCGTTCATCAAGAACCACAAAAAAACCCGCCCTGGTGGCGGGTTTTTTTTGTGCCAGTATTGCCTTGGTGACGGTGCTGCGCAGGCAAGGATCGAGGACAGCGCAGTGCTGCCACCCCAACCGTGGCGGTAATGAAGATCGTTCAGCGGGCCAGCAGCGTCCAGAGCACGCCGGCGCCAATGGCCGAACCGATAACGCCGGCGACATTGGGTGCCATGGCGTGCATCAGCAGGAAATTGGTCGGATCTTCCTTCTGTCCCATATTGTGGACCACGCGGGCTGAGTCGGGCACGGCTGACACCCCGGCGGCGCCAACCAGCGGATTGATCTTGTCGCGCAAAAACAGGTTCATGAACTTGGCAAAGAGGATGCCGCCAGCAGTGGCGATGCCGAAGGACAGGGCGCCGAGGGCGAAGATCAGTAGCGATTGTGGCCGCAGAAAATGGTCGGCGCTGGTGCTGGCGCCAACACTGAGGCCCAGCACGATGGTGACAATGTCGATCAGGGCGTTGCGTGCCGTGTTGGCCAGTCGATCGGTCACCAGGCTTTCCTTGAGCAGATTGCCGAACAGCAGCATGCCGATGAGGACCATGGAACCGGGCGCGATCAGGGCGCAGATCAAAAAGGCGCCGACGGGGAAGAGAATGCGTTCCCGTTTGCTGACCTGCCGTGGCGGTTTCATGCGGATGCGGCGTTCGGCCGGGCTGGTCAGCAGACGCATGATGGGTGGCTGGATAACCGGTACCAGCGCCATGTAGGAATAGGCGGCGATAGCGATGGAGCCGAGCAGATGGGGTGCCAGCTTGGCCGACAGAAAGATGGCCGTCGGTCCGTCGGCCCCACCGATGATGCCGATGGCGCCAGCCTCCTGCGGACTAAAGCCGAGCAGCAGGGCGCCGGCCAGGGTGAGAAAGATGCCGATCTGGGCGGCGGCACCGAGCAACACCAGCCTGGGGTTGGACAGCATGGCGGAAAAGTCGGTCATGGCGCCGATGCCGAGAAAGATCAGTGGCGGGTAGATGCCCTGACTGACGCCGAAATACAGGTATGACAACACGCTGCCGGGATCGTAGACCCCTATCGCCATGCCAGCCGCTGCCGGAATATTGCCCAGCAGAATGCCGAAGCCGATGGGGACCAGCAGCAGCGGCTCGTAATCCTTGATGATGGCCAGGGCGATGAACAGCAGGCCGATCAGGATCATCGCCAGATGCCCCCACCCCAGATGCGCCAGACCGCTGTCGGCGACAAAACGGCAGAACAGCTCCATGTCAGATCCCCTCGCTGGCGTCATTCTGGCGCCGCTGTGGTGTGCGGGCGGCCAGTTGTAAAATGGCTTGTCCCTGCGCGACGCTGTCGCCGGCGCGCACCAGAATCTGCGTCACGGTGCCGCAACGCGGGCTGGAAATCTCGTTTTCCATCTTCATGGCTTCGAGCTTGTAAAGCGGCTGGCCGGCTTCAACAGGGTCGCCGACGGCCACATGCAGACACAGAATGGTGCCGGGAATGGGCGCGCACAGATCCTCCTGCGAGGTCGCGGTGACGGCCGGCGCGGTGGCTGACGTCGGGCCCGTCGCCGGCTGCGTGGCTGCGGGTGGCATGGCGCCGGTGAGGCTGCGGCGCTGGGGGCCGAAGGCTTCCTGCTGATGGATCTGCTCGATGCGCACCTGGTAGCTGCACCCATCGATTTCGACCTCGGCTGCTTCGGCACTGAGCTCCTTGAGGGTGACCGTCACCGCCTTGTCATTGATGGTCAGCTGGTATTTACGCATGAGGGCTCCTGTCGGACAGACTGCGCATGCGGCCTCGGGCATTCCAGAAGGAAGCGCCGGGGCCGCGCCGGTTGAGGGTGATGCGCTGCAACTCGCCGCCGCAGCGTTCCAGTTCCAGATGCACCACCAGGCTGATGGCCGCCTGCAACTCTGCGGCTGTCAAGGGGGCCTGCCCAGCCGTTGGTGGTACGGCAGCGGCCGTGGCTGACGTGGTTGCGTTCACCGCGCGCAACCGGTCAAATAGCGTCAGGGCGTGCGGCAGCAGATAAAGAAACAGGCTGATCAGCGTCAGGCCGGCGAAAACGATCAGCATGCCGCTGAAAATCAGGCCGATGCCGTCGTTGCGCAGCAGGTTGTCAAGATGGAAGAGGGTCATAGGGGCTCACCGTTACAGCGGCATGTTGCTGTGTTTGCGCGGCGGATTGCTGTCGTGCTTGTCGGCCAGCATGTTCAGGGCCTTGCAGAGGCGCAGCCGGCTGTTTTCCGGCAGAATCACCGCATCGATGTAGCCGCGTTCGGCGGCGGCATAGGGTGTGGCGAAGGTGGCGTTGTATTCCTGCTCGCGCTCGGTCAGGGCGGCGCTGTTGCCGGCTAATTGGCGGCCGTAAATCAGTTCGACGGCGCCGCGCGCACCCATAACAGCGATTTCCGCCGTTGGCCAGGCATAGTTGATATCGCCGCGCAGGTGTTTCGAGCTCATCACGCAGTAGGCGCCGCCATAGGCTTTGCGCAGGGTCAGGGTGACCTTTGGCACCGTTGCCTCGGCGTAAGCGAACAGCAGCTTGGCACCGTTACGGATAATGCCGCCATGTTCCTGTACCGTGCCCGGCATGAAGCCGGGCACGTCCACCAGGGTGACCAGAGGCAGGTTGAAGGCATCGCAGCAGCGCACGAAGCGGGCGCCTTTGAGGGCGGCATCGTTATCGAGTACGCCGGCCAGCTGTGCCGGCTGGTTGGCCACCAGCCCGACCGCCGTGCCGCCGAAACGGGCGAAGCCGATAATCAAATTGGGAGCGTAATC
This sequence comes from Desulfuromonas thiophila, assembly GCF_900101955.1. Lineage (NCBI taxonomy): Bacteria > Pseudomonadati > Thermodesulfobacteriota > Desulfuromonadia > Desulfuromonadales > Desulfuromonadaceae > Desulfuromonas > Desulfuromonas thiophila. The sequence continues at coordinate 336,618 of NZ_FNAQ01000002.1, forward strand.
GGGCTGGATTTCGAAGAAGCTGCCCTGATCGACCAACGCCTGCACAATGGGCTTCATATCGTAGGGCTGCTGACTGGTGGCAGGCAGGTAATTGTTGAGCTCCGCCACAACCCGGTCGGCTGGATCGTCAGTTGGCAGCGGCGGCGCGCTGGCCAGGTTGTTCTGGGGCAGGTAGCTCAACAGCTGTCGCGTCAGATCGAGGGCCTGCTGTTCGTTAGCGGCCTCCAGATGGGCCACACCGCTGCGGCGGCAATGCACGCTGCTGCCGCCAAGCTGTTCGCTGTCGACCTGCTCGCCGGTGACCGCCTGTACCACCTTGGGACCGGTGAGAAACATGGCGCTCTGGCCTCGCACCATCAGGATGAAGTCGGTCAGTGCCGGGCTGTAAACGGCACCGCCGGCGCAGGGACCGAAAACAAGTGAGATCTGCGGCACCACGCCGGAACAGAGTACGTTGCGCTGGAAAATTTCGGCGTAACCGGCCAGGCTCTCGATGCCTTCCTGAATGCGGGCGCCGCCGGAGTCGTTCAGACCGATAACGGGTGCGCCGTTCTTCAGGGCCATGTCCATGATCTTGCAGATCTTTTCAGCATGGGTTTCCGACAGAGAACCGCCGGCGACACTGCAATCCTGGGCAAACAGATAGACCAGCCGGCCATCAATGGTGCCATAGCCGGTGATGACGCCGTCGCCCGGCCAGTGCCTCTGTTCCATGCCGAAATGGTGGCAGCGGTGGGTCTTGAACAGATCAAATTCCTCGAAGCTGCCCTCGTCCAGCAGCAGGTCGATCCGTTCGCGGGCGGTGAGACGCCCGGCCAGGTGGCGTTTTTTCTGCTGGGCCAGACTGCCGCCGCTGAGGGCCTGCTGCCGCCGGCGCAACAGTTCGTCAATCGCTGATTGCATGAACAGAATCCTTTACGCAAAAAAGAGGCTGATACCGCAGGGGGGCTCAGCCGTTGTAGTAGATCTGGTAGAGGGTTTCCTGTCCCAGCAGGCGGTCGACCTCATCCTGCAGGGCAATGCGCTGTGGATCGCGCAGCCAGCTGTTCCAATTCTCCAGCGTTTTCCAGCTACTGATGACCACACGCTCGCTGGGGTCGTCGTAATTGACCAAGGTTTCCCCCGCCAGATAACCCGGCTGGGCATGGGCCAGCGCGCGCATCTTCAGCAGCAGAGGGCGCAGTGCTTCTTCCTTATCGGCAGGCACGTGGCGCAGAATGATGATTTTAACGGCCATGGCAAAATCCTTTGCAGGGTAAAAGGGCAGGACGGCCGACACGCTTGCCGGCCATGACTCGCAGCTTAGCACAGTGCTGCTGTTTGGCGAGGGCATGCCTGAGTTGTGCGGGAAAAATAAACAGAAATGGTGTATTGAGCTGAAGGAAAAGCAAGGGCATATTAAATAATGTTGACACCTGAAAAGGTTTGTGTGATAAGAAAAAAGTTTTAATATAAAACCATAATCTGAAGTTTTAATTTAGAGTTGCATCCCTCCACAGGCCGGGCCGATTCGGCGCGGGAGAGACTTCGTTGATAACTGAAATGCCGATGTTGTTTTGTTTGGTGCCTGTCAGGCGGTCGGTTCGTTTTTTTGTTTTGTTTTTCGGGTGCAAATTTTCCTGACTTTGGGAGCCAGTGGTTGCGGATATCGACACGGCTGAAAATCTTCTGCAGCCTCGACAGACGTGCCCGGCGGTGATCGGCTTTGTTCCGCTAGGAAGATAGGCTGGCGAAGCCCTTGGCCTTCTCACGGATCATCTAGCGGGTTGTTGAAAAACAATCTGTATCACCAATGGATAGACCTCGTTGAAAAAGCCCGGGGCGGGGCTTTATTAAGCACCAGTTGAACTTCAGAATATAATGGTTGGAGTAAAAATGAATACAGGTAGCGGTTTTGTTGGTATTTTTAGTAACGGCTTTAACTTGACAGCTAAAGAAATTAATAAAATAAGTAGAAATAATTCTATTAATGAAAAAATGATTGGAGAGAAAAAAATGAACACAGATAGGAATTTTATTGATGTACTTGATGATTGTTTTAATGAAATGCAGATTGATGCCAGACAAAAGGATTCTTTAAAAAAAGCTATACTTATTAGCCATAACAACTCATTGGCTAATTCAGAAACAAGAGAAAGGTTGGGCATCCTTTTTGAGTATGAAAAAAACTATCTATCTCTGATAAAAGAATATAAAGAAGAAATAAAATTCATAGAAAGTATGCAGGAAGATTTAAGAAAAGAAAGGGCTAGGTTTTTTTCTGATACTTTGAAAGAAGTTTCTTTAACCATGGTAGAATCACAAATTCCTAGTGAAGTTGCTAGTTGCTGGATTAGGGAACTTGTAAATAGCTATACAAAGAGTCTTGATGTGAGTAGCATTATAATTGAAGAGCATACTTTTGACACAATCGGAGACATTCGAAATAAAGCCAAAATGACTATAAATTACGAGCAGAAAAGTGAAGAGAAGTGAAAAAATAGAAATTATTAAATCGTTAGAGTTATTTAGGTTTTTGAGGGGGCGGCTTGCGAACTCATTTCTCAATGAAGATCCGGATTTATATATAAATATGTTTCCGCCGCATCAAAGCGCCCCAGTAATTTCTATGGCTATAGAGCTTCTTGCAAAAGTACATGCGGCCTTCCGAATGTATTTGATGCAACCGCATATAAGTCGAGCCCCAGAAGCAACCATCTGATATTGTTAGGTTACGACGCCAAACAACTGTCAGGAGGTTGCCAATGAAGCTCAAGGCCAAAGTATCATGGTTGATGGGAACAGTACAGCAAAGTCTATTCCCCTATCTTGACGAAAACCTGCCCGATCCGTTGACAAAACCGGAGAAGCGCCTGGTCAAGATCCTTGAGCTGGTTCAGATCGAAAAGCATGTCCCAGTCAGCCGCTGCCGGCAATGGCTTGGGAGGCCGATCAAAGAGCGCGAAACTATCGCCAGAG